>NZ_JAAMWY010000006.1:0-334529 GCF_011068165.1 Campylobacter sp. CFSAN093233 | reverse complement strand
GCTCATTGCGGACTTGTTAAATGTCTTCATTACTTACTTTATATATAAATCCTATGTTTATTTTTATTGTTGTTTTAGATGGTGCTTAGAATCGTGTTTAAAAAAGAGTTTGTTGCTGGTTAGGGTTTTTAGAGAGAATAGGGTGTTTTTAGGGGTTTGGAAAGTTTAATATGTAAAATAAATTAAATTTTATTCACACATTCTTTAAAGACTTTTCCACGCTCTGCGTAAGAGTTGAACTGATCTAAACTTGCACAAGCAGGACTTAAAAGAGCCACTTCATTGACTCTTAAGTGATTTGAAATTTCATTTACAGCCTTAGATAAAACTTCACATTTATAGGCTTTCAAATTCGCTTTTTTTGCATAATCAAGCATTTTTTCAGTACTAATACCTATAGCATAGAGTTCTATATCAAATCCTTTCATAAAATCAAATAAATTGCTAAGATCTACACCCTTATCATCTCCCCCTATGATAAGATGGATTTTTTTATCTTTATAGCGACTAAGTGCAGCCATTACAGCACTTTCATTTGTAGCTTTAGTGTCATTTACCCAAAGCCTATTTTGACTGTCTTTAAGCTCTTCGAGTTTATTTTTTTCCATTACAAAGCTATTTAAAAGCTCATAGCTTAAAGTATCAAGTAGAATTTTTTCTATAGCTAAAGCCATGATAGCATCGAGTAAAAAAGGACTTTTAAAGGAAATTTTTTCCGTATCAATGCCAAATTTAACAGCTAGATCTTTTTCATCTTCATAGCTTATTTTATGAGCTTTTGTTGGAGTATTTGCATAAATTTTAGGCAGTATTACTACATCACATTCATTCATTCTTTTTAAAACGCTTAGCTTATCTTGAACATAATTATCAAAACTTCCATGCCAAGAAAGATGATCAGGACTTATAGGTAAAAGTGCATAAATTTCAGGTTTAGCTTTATGAGTGTAGTGTAGGGTAAAAGATGAAGTTTCAAGTATCCAAAGTTTTGCATAAGGATTAAGCTCTGCTAAAGGAGTTCCAACATTTCCACCCATAACAGCACCAATGTGTGATAATAAATGTGTAGCCATTTGTGTGGTGGTGGTTTTGCCATTGGTTCCGCTTATCCAAACGGATTTTGGCATGACATCGTAAAAAAAGTCATATTCGCTTTGTAAATTTTTTGCTTTTTGAATGAGTTTGTGCTTTGGTGGAAAACCTGGACTAGGAATTTCAATATCGCTTAAATTATCATCAAAATCATTAGGATTTAAAAGTAAATTTCCTAGTGTATCTTTTTTTGTTTCTGTAAAATGATCATCATAGATATCAAAAGGCCCAAATTTATCTACCAAATTTTCAGCAATAGCGCGTGTGGTTTTTCCGTATCCAAAAAGTGAAATTTTCATTATCTTAGCTTTATTGATGCAAGTGCAAGTAAATTTGAAAGTAAGGCTATCATCCAAAAACGCACTATAATTTTATTTTCTACCCAGCCAACTTTTTCAAAATGATGATGAATAGGTGCCATTTTAAATACTCTTTTATTAAAAATTTTAAAACTTCCAACTTGTAAAATTACAGAAACAGTTTCAAGAACAAAAACAAAACCTATGAGTAAAAGTAAAATTTCATTTTTGCTAATGATAGCTAAAAATCCTATGAATCCACCTAAAGCTAAACTCCCGCTATCCCCCATAAAAACCTGCGCAGGATAACAGTTGTACCATAAAAATCCTATTAAAGCACCGATTAATGCAGCACAAATAATCACTACTTCACCAAGTCCTTGAATTTTTGGCAAAAGTAGATATTCACTATAATTTAAATTTCCACTCAAATATAAGAATATCCCTAAAGTAGATAAAGAAAAAATGCTTGGAACTGTAGCTAAGCCATCAAGTCCATCGGTTAAATTTACAGCATTAGAGCTAGAAATTAAAACCAAAATCCAAAAAGCAATGGCAAAAATTTCCATATCAAAAAGAGGGTGTTTATAAAAAGGTATAAAAAGTTCCGTGCTAAGCTCTGAACTAAAATATAAAGGTAAGATGCAGATAAGTCCAGCGATGATTTGTGCTAAAAGCTTCATTCTTGGACTAAGTCCTGAATGATTATTTTTTTTTAGAACTTTGCCTAAATCATCTATGAGTCCTATCAAACAAAAAAGTATCAAACAAAGTAAAGCACTTATAGCAAAAATATTATCAAATTTGATACAAAATAAACTTGCGATTACTGCAGAACTAATGAAAATAAGCCCACCCATGGTTGGAGTATGGCATTTGGTTTTATGAGTTTCTGGGGCGTATTCGTAAATAGGTTGACTAGCATTTTTAGCTTTTGCCCAAGTAATAAATTTAGGCATTAAAAATAAAGACAAACATAAAGCGATAAAAAATGCAAATCCTGCACGCACACTAATATAAGTAAAAAAAGCATAATGACTTAAATCTGAAAGATAATACAAAACCTAGCCTTCTTTTTGGTTTTTAAAAGTTTAATTTTAGTAAAATCTAACCAAAAAAATTCTTATAAAAGAGAGAAAAATGAAGCAAAAATGCGTTTTAATTATTACAGATGGAATAGGGTATAATAAGAATAGTAAGTTTAATGCTTTTGAAGCAGCTAAAAAACCAAGTTATGAAAAGCTTTTTAAGGAAGTCCCAAATTCTTTACTAAAAACGAGTGGTTTAGCTGTAGGTTTGCCAGAAGGGCAGATGGGAAATAGTGAAGTAGGGCATATGTGTATAGGAAGTGGGCGTATTATTTATCAAAATTTAGTGCGTATTAATAAAGCCATTGAAAACAAAGAACTTGAAAAAAATGAGAATTTACAAAAACTTTTAGCAAAATGTAAAAGAGTGCATATTATAGGGCTTTATAGTGATGGCGGGGTGCATTCTATGGATACGCATTTTAAAGCCATGCTTGAAATTTGTGCGAAAAATGGCAATGAAGTTTTTGCTCACGCAATCACTGATGGGCGTGATGTAAGTCCAAAAAGTGGCTTAAATTTCATAAAAGATTTAAAAGAATTTTGTGAAAACTTAGGCGTGCATTTTGCTACGCTTTGTGGGCGTTTTTATGCTATGGATAGAGATAAGCGTTGGGATAGGGTAAAAGAGTATTATGAGTGCTTGTTAGGTAAGGCTTATAAAGTGCCAAATTTATTAGAATACCTACAAAAATCTTACGATGAAAATGTTACTGATGAGTTTATCAAAGCAGCTCAAAATGAGAATTACAAGGGCATGAGAGAAGAAGATGGCATTATCTTTATCAACTTTAGAAATGATAGAATGAAACAACTTGTTGAAGTGTTAAATTCTAAGGATTTTAAAGAGTTTGAACGCGAAAAAATCTTTGAAAATTTACTTACTATGAGTGTTTATGATGATAAATTTAAACTCCCTGTGCTTTTTGAAAAAGAAAAAATTGAAAATACTTTAGCGCAAGTGATTTCTAAAGCAGGGCTTAGTCAGCTTCATACCGCAGAAACCGAAAAATACGCCCATGTAACTTTCTTTTTTAATGGCGGAAAAGAAGAGCTTTTAGAAAATGAAACAAGGGTTTTAATCCCAAGCCCCAAGATAAAAACTTATGATGAAAAACCCCAAATGAGTGCTTTTGAAGTGTGTGATGCAGTGAAAAAAGGCATAGAAAAGGGTGAGGATTTTATAGTGGTAAATTTTGCAAATGGAGATATGGTTGGACATACAGGTGATTTTAATGCTGCTATAAAGGCTGTCGAAGCGGTGGATACTTGTTTGGGCGAGATTATAGAATGTGCAAAAAAGCATGATTATGCTTTTATCATTACAAGTGATCATGGAAATTGCGAGGCTATGCAAGATGAAAAAGGAAATTTGCTTACCAATCACACCACTTTTGATGTTTTTGTTTTTGTGCAAGCAAAGGGAGTTTCAAAGATTAAAGATAATATGGGGCTTAGCAATATCGCTGCAAGCGTGCTTAAAATTTTAGACTTAGAAATTCCAAAAGAAATGAATGAGGCTTTATTTTAGTTTGTTTGCCTTTTTTATAAGAAATTTGTTAAGATTGCAATTTTTAAAATTAAACTTATTAAGGATAGATAATGAAATTTAGTGGAAAAAATGTTTTAATTACTGGAGCAAGTAAGGGAATAGGTGCTTCTATCGCAAAAACTTTGGCGGGTTTTGGACTTAAAGTTTGGATCAATTATCGTTCAAAACCTGAACTTGCAGATGCTTTAAAAGATGAAATTATTGCAAGTGGTGGCGTTGCTGCTGTGATTAAATTTGATGCAAGCAAAGAAGATGAGTTTGAAAACGGTGTAAAAACTATAGTTGAGAGTGATGGAGAATTAAGTTATCTTGTAAATAATGCAGGCGTTACAAATGATAAACTTGCTTTAAGAATGAAATTAGAGGACTTTAGTAGCGTTGTAGATACAAATTTAAGCTCAGCTTTTTTAGGTTGTAGAGAAGCTTTAAAAACCATGAGTAAAAAACGTTTTGGTGCTGTTGTAAATATCGCTTCTATTGTCGGAGAAATGGGCAATGCTGGACAAGTAAATTATTCTGCTAGTAAAGGTGGAATGATAGCTATGACTAAATCTTTTGCTAAAGAAGGAGCAAGTAGAAATTTACGCTTTAACTGTGTGACTCCAGGTTTCATAAAAAGCGATATGACTGAAGTTTTAAGTGATGAAATCAAACAAACCTATCAAGACAATATCCCTTTAAAACGCTTTGCAGAACCTGAAGAAGTGGCTAATTGTGTAGCGTTTTTACTTAGTGATTATGCCTCTTATGTGACAGGCGATGTGCTTAAGATCAATGGTGGTTTATATATGTAAGGAAAAATGATGGATTTAAAAGAAATAGCACAATTTTTAGATGATAATGCACCAGCATTTTTAGCCACTTTAGGAACTTGTGGAAATCCTAGAGTGCGTCCTATACAAAGTCCATTGCTTGTGGGAGATAAAATTTATTTTTGCACAGCAAATACAAAAGGACTTTTTAAGCATATAAAAAATTATAATGGTATTGAATTTTGTTCTTGTGCAAAAGATGGGACTTTTTTAAGACTTAGGGCTAATGCGGTTTTTGAACCAAATTTAGAAGTTAAAAAAATGATGTTTAAAAAATATCCTTATCTTGTAAATCTTTATGAAACTCCGCAAAATCCAAAATTTGAAGTTTTTTATCTTGATCATTTAAGCGCTAGAATGCAATTTATGAATGGAGAATTTAAGCTTTTTAAGGCTTAATGATTTGATAATTTTATTAACTATATATTAATTAAGATAAATATTATCTTAATTAATATTAACTTTTTGTTATTTTTTTAAGGTATAATCATTCCGTTTAATTTGCAAGGAATAGATTATGATATATTGCAAAAATTTTTTAATATTTATTTTATTATATTCATCTATCTTCTTTGATTATTTATCTTATGCTTTTTTATATTTACTAAATTATAAATTTGTTTTTAATCCATTTTATATTGAAAGGAGAGTTTGTTTTTGGATTTTTGGCATGCGGTTATGTAAGATTGACTTACATTAAAAATTATTATTAATTTTTTTAAATAAGGAGAATGATATGGGTGAATTTTCTAGAAGAGATTTTATAAAAACAGCCTGTATTAGTGTAGGAGCTTTAGTTGCAAGTTCAAGTGGAGTTTATGCTTTAGATGATTCATCTAAGATGGATAAAGATGCAAATTTACCTTCTTGCGATGTTTTGATAATTGGATCAGGTGGAGCAGGTTTGCGTGCTGCAGCCGCAGTGAGAAAAGAAAATCCAAAATTAAGCGTTGTAGTAGCTACAAAGATGATGCCATCGCGTAACGCAACTTGTATGGCAGAGGGTGGAATGAATGGAGTTACTGATTTTTCTAATGGAGATTCCTATAAATTACATGCTTATGATACTATTAAAGGCGGAGCTTATTTGGTAGATCAAGACGCGGCTTTAAAATTTTGCGAATTAGCTGGAAAGGCTATTTTTAATATGGATTTTATAGGAACCTTGTTTTCAAGAAATGAGCAAGGTGGAGTAGCTCAGCGTTTAATGGGAGGAGCTTCTAAGAAACGCTGTAACTATTCTGCAGATAAAACAGGTCATATTTTAATGCATTCTTGTTTAGATGATGCTATTAGTAGTGGTGTGAAATTTTTAATGGATCATGAACTTTTGGATATAGGTGTTGTGGATGGAAAATGCGAGGGTGTCGTTTTAAGAGATATACAAAGCGGTGGAATTTATCCTGTGTTATGCAAAGCTTTGGTGATTGCTACAGGGGGATACACAAGGATATTTTATAATAGAACTTCAACTCCTTTTATTGCCACAGGAGATGGTGTGGCAGCTGCTCTTAGAGCAGGACTTGGTTTTGAAGATCCTGAGATGATACAATTTCACCCAACAGGAGTTGCAAATGGTGGAACTCTTATTACAGAAGCGGCGCGCGGTGAAGGGGGATATCTTTTAAATAATCGTGGTGAGCGTTTTATGAAAAATTACCATGAAAAAATGGAGCTTGCACCGCGAGATGTGGTTGCGCGTGCTATAGAAACAGAAATTCGTGAAGGTAGAGGTTATGGCGAGGGACTTGGAGCTTATGTTTTGTGCGATGTACGCCACTTAGGAAAAGAAAAAATTTTAAAAGATTTACCAAAAATTCGTCACACTGCAATGCTTTTTGAAAATATTGATTTAGTAGATACTCCTGTACCTATCCGTCCAACGGCGCATTATTCTATGGGTGGAATTGAAGTGGCTAAATTTGAAGATATGAGTACTAAAATTGCTGGAATTTATGTAGGTGGAGAAGCTTCTTGCATTTCTATACATGGAGCTAATAGACTAGGGGGAAATTCTTTAGCCGATGCAGTTGTAACAGGGCATTTAGCAGGCATTGGTGCGACAAATTATGCTAAAGATGCAAGTTTTGGAAAAGGGGTAAAAACTCATGAACTTGCTCAAAAATGGCAGGTTAGATTTAAAGAAATTACAAATAATGGCGGAAATGGTCAAGAAATGTATGAATTGCGAGAAGAGCTAGGAAGTCAAAATTGGGATAATATGGGGATTTTTAGAACTCAAGAAAAACTCGATCTTCTAGCAAAAAAATTAGAAGATATACAAGCGAGATATGAAAAAATTCGTATTCCAAATCCTAATGAAGTGATGAATACTGCTTTTACAGATTATGTAGAGCTTGGTAATTTGATTTTACTTTCTCGCTGTGCTTGTTTAGCAGCTAGAAATAGACTTGAAAGCCGTGGGGCTCATACTAGAGAAGATTATCCAAAGCGAGATGATAAAAATTTCTTAAAACATAGCATTGTAAATTTAGAAAATGATGAATTAAAACTTAGTTATAAAGATGTCGTGGTAACTGAGTTTTCACTTGATGGAAGGAGAGTACAATGAAAATTATCATAGATCGTTTTAATGGCAAGGAAAAATATGAACAAAGTTATGATATTGATGATAAGGATATACAAGGAAAAACTCTGCTCTCTCTTTTGCTTTTTATCAAAAAAACAAAAGATATTACTTTAAATTTTACCGCCTCTTGTCAATCTGCAATTTGTGGGGCTTGTGCAGTTCGTGTGAATGGGCATTCTTATCTTGCTTGTGATACTAAAATGCAAGATTTATTAAAAGAATATGATAATCCTTCAAGTATACGCATTTCTCCGCTTGGAAATTTTAGAGTAATTTCTGATTTAATTGTGGATTGGGAGCCTTCTATAGAAAATTTAAGAAAAATTCGTCCTGCCATGGTGGCAAAAAATGAATTTTCAGCGGAAAAGGGCTGTAAACAAAGTCAAGAAGAATTTGATCGTATTAGCAAGCAATGGGATTGTATTTTATGTGGTAGCTGTGCCTCAGAGTGTAATAAATTAGAAGCAGATAGTAGCGATTATATGCAACCTTTTGTTTTTACTCATGCTTGGCGTGCAGCGGCAGACTCTCGAGGTAAGGATCCTATGTTGCATGTAAAACCCAGCGTAATGAATGGACTTTGGCTTTGTGTTCATTGTCAAGAGTGCGCTGATCGTTGTCCAAAGGGTATAAGTTCAGTAAGTGATATAGCAAATTTAAGAGTGATGGCGATTAAAAAAGGTTTAAATGAAGGCTTAGGGCCTGATCATGCTGAAGCTTTTTATAAAGATTTAGTTGAAGGTTCAGGACGCTTGAATGAAATTTATCTTGCTTTGCGTTCTGAGGGTGTTATAGGTTCTATGGGTAAAACAGATATAGCTTTTAAACTTATGCGTGCAGGAAAAATGAATCCTATGCATGTTTTTGGCGAGGATGAAATAGAAGGTCATAAAGATTTGGTTAAAATGATAAAGGCGGCACAAGAAGCTGCTGTTAAGGAGTAAAATATGCAAAAAGAATACGCTTTTTTTCCAGGTTGTGTTTTATCTCAAGCTGCAAAAGAATCTAAAATTTCACTTGAAGCTATTGCACCTATTTTGGGTTGGAAGTTGAATGAAATTAAGGGGTGGAGTTGTTGTGGGGCTTCTCAAGCGCAGTGTGTTGATCCTATTGCGACTTTGGTAGCTAATGCAAGAAATATTGCTTTAGCAGAAGAGATGAAAATGCCAATGCTTACAACTTGTAGTACTTGTATGCTAACTTTAACTAAAGCAAAAAATACTCTTGATAAGGGTGCAAAAGAACGCATCAATATTTTTTTAGCACAAGGTGGAATGAAATATCAAGGTTCAACGCCTATTACAAGTCTTTTGTGGGAGCTTTATGAGGATTTGGATAATTTAAAAAGCAAGGTGAAAAAGCCGCTTTCAAATTTAAAAGTAGCTTTATTTTATGGTTGCCATAGTTTAAGACCTGAAGATGCTTTCGGTAAAAAAGAAAGTTCAACCAATCCAAAAAGTTTTGAAAGTGTAGTAGAAGTTTTAGGGGCTAAAATAGTTCCTTTTGAAAAACGCCTTGATTGTTGTGGTTTTCATGCTTCTTATCCTGCAGAAAAATCTGTGAAAAAAATGTCTAGTCAAATTGTCAATAATGCAAGTGAAAATCAAGCTGATTGTGTTGTAACACCTTGTCCACTTTGTCAAATGCAGCTTGATATCTATCAAGAAAGATTTCAAGATTATACTAATTCTAAAGCAAGATTGCCTATTATTCATTTATCACAATTAGTAGGACTTGCATTAGGACTTTCTAAAGAAATGGTTGGTTTAGATTATAATATTATTGATGCAAGTAAAATTGCATAAAAACATGGGCAAAAAGCCCATGTTTAAAGATTTAATTCCATTCTTAAAGAATGCTCCCAAAAAGCCACTTCTAAGCGTGTTACAGTATGAAAAATTTCGCTGAGTTTTTGGAATTTTTGTGCACCAACACTTGAAGTATAAGAATTAACAAAATCTTCAAATTCTTTAGCTTCATTTTGAAAATTTTCACTTCCATAGGTCAAAATCCATTCCTTGTAAGGATGATCTTTTAAATTTTCATTTTTTAAACGATTTATAATTTCAGCACCTATTTTTGCATAGCCTATAGCGCAAGCACTAAGAGCAACTAACATATCTAAAAAATCTCCATTTTCACCTACGCTTAACATATAACGCGAATAGGCTATATTGACTAAACTTTCATCTTTTATATCGAGTTCATCTGCATTAATGCCAAGAGATAAAATTGCACGATGAAGTTCCATTTCTCCTTCAACTATATAATTTTGAAATTTCATAGCAAAACGAAGTTCTTTTGCAGTATTTGAGTTAAGTGCTAATCTTGCATAACATTTTGCGTAATTAAGCAAATAAATATAATCTTGCTTGAGATAAAAAAGAAAATTTTCTTGCTTTAGGCTTTTATCTTCCAATTTTTTAACAAAATCATGATGTAGATAAGCATTCCAAATTTTTTGATTTTCTTTGATTAAATTAGAGAAAAGCATCATTTTTCCTTTATGTTTTAATATTTTATTTTCAAGTATAATGAAAAACTATAAATATTTTAAGCTTTTTATAGTAAAATACGCTTTATTTTAATTTTTTGAAGGAGAACAAATGGCAACATTTGATGATGTAAAAGCAGTAGTAGTAGAGCAATTAAGTATTGATGCAGATGCAGTTAAAATGGAATCAAAAATTATTGAAGATTTAGGTGCTGATTCTTTAGATGTTGTAGAGCTTATTATGGCTTTAGAAGAAAAATTTGAAGTAGAAATTCCAGATAGTGATGCTGAAAAATTAATTAAAATTGAAGATGTTGTAAATTATATTGACAATCTAAAAAAATAATTTTTTTTCTTGCAAGGAGCTTATTCTTGAAAAGAGTTGTAGTTACAGGTATTGGTATGATCAATGCCCTTGGTTTAGATAAAGAAAGTTCATTTAAAGCAATTTGCAATGGAGAAAGCGGAGTAAATAAAATTACTCTTTTTGATGCTACGGACTTTCCTGTTCAAATTGCAGCTGAAGTTAAAAATTTTGATCCATTAGAGGTTGTTGATGGCAAAGAAGTAAAAAAAATTGACCGTTTCATACAACTTGGAATTAAAGCAGCAAGAGAAGCAATACAGGATGCTGGATTTAGTGAAGAATTAGATAAAGAAGAATTTGGCATTGTTTCGGCTTCTGGTATTGGAGGTTTGCCTAACATAGAAAAAAATTCCATTATTTGTTCCGAGCGAGGTCCGCGTAAAATTTCCCCTTTTTTCATACCTTCGGCACTTGTAAATATGTTAGGAGGTTTGATTTCTATAGAGCATGGACTTAAAGGGCCAAATATTTCTTGTGTTACAGCTTGTGCAGCAGGAACTCATGCTATAGGAGAAGCTTATAAAAGTATAGCTTTGGGAAATGCTAAAAAGATGTTAGTCGTAGGTGCAGAAGCTGCGATTTGTCCTGTGGGTATAGGTGGTTTTGCTTCAATGAAAGCTTTATCAACTAGAAATGAAGATCCACAGCATGCTTCAAGACCATTTGACAAAGAAAGAGATGGTTTTGTCATGGGAGAAGGTGCTGGAGCTTTAGTTTTTGAGGAATATGAAGAGGCTAAAAAACGCGGTGCTACGATTTATGCTGAATTAATTGGATTTGGAGAAAGTGCAGATGCGCATCATATTACTTCACCAACTTTAGATGGGCCTTTAAGAGCTATGAAAAAAGCTTTAAATATGGCAGGGAATCCAAAGGTAGATTATATCAATGCACATGGAACTTCAACCCCTGTAAATGACAAAAATGAAACAGCAGCAATTAAAGAGCTTTTTGGCAATAATATCCCGCTTATAAGTTCCACCAAAGGACAAACAGGTCATTGCTTGGGTGCTGCAGGTGCAATTGAAGCAGTTGTTAGTGTTATGGCTTTAAGAGATGGGGTAGTTCCACCTACAATCAATCAGCTTGTAAAAGATGATGAATGTGATCTTGATTATATTCCAAATATATCAAGAAAAGTAGATTTAAAAGTGGTGATGAGTAATTCTTTTGGTTTTGGTGGCACAAATGGCTGTGTTGTATTTAAAAAAGTAGATTAATATGGCTTCTTATTTAGATTTTGAAAAAAATATTCAGCAAATTGACGAGGACATTATCAATGCTCAGATTAAAGGAGATACTGAAGCTGTATCAATTTTAAAGAAAAATCTTGAAAAAGAAATTTCTAAAACTTATAAGAATTTAAGTGATTTTCAGCGTTTGCAATTAGCGCGTCATCCAGATCGCCCTTATGCTCTTGACTATATTGAACTTATTTTAAATGACGCTCACGAAATACATGGTGATCGTGCCTTTAGAGATGATCCTGCTATTGTTTGTTTTATGGGTTATTTAGGAGAGAAAAAAATAATTGTAATTGGTGAGCAAAAAGGACGTGGAACAAAAGATAAAATCGCTAGAAATTTTGGGATGCCACATCCTGAAGGATATCGCAAAGCCTTAAGAGTAGCAAGACTTGCAGAGAAATTTCAAATTCCTATTTTATTTTTGATAGATACTCCAGGTGCTTATCCTGGAATAGGTGCTGAAGAAAGAGGACAAAGTGAAGCTATCGCTAGAAATTTATATGAATTAAGTGATTTGAAAATACCGACCATTGCTATAGTTATCGGAGAAGGCGGTAGTGGCGGGGCGTTAGCTATAGGGGTTGCAGATAAACTTGCAATGATGAAAAATTCTGTTTTTTCAGTAATTTCTCCTGAAGGTTGTGCTGCAATACTTTGGAATGATCCTGCAAAAAGTGAAGCTGCAACCAAGGCTATGAAGGTAACGGCTGATGATTTAAAATCTCAAGGTTTAATTGATGATGTTATAGATGAGCCTACAAATGGTGCACATCGCAATAAAGAGGCTACAGCAGTAGCTATTGCTGATTATGTAAAAAAATCTCTAAATGAACTTGAAAATATTGATGTACGAGAACTTTCTGCAAATCGTATGCAGAAAATTTTAAAGCTTGGAGCCTATCAAGAGGCTTAGGCTTTTACTTCGCTTTTTTAAATAATTTTATTATTTATAATTGTTATCAAAATTAAGTTAATTAAAAGTATTCTTTTTTTATACTTCAAAAATGATTTTAAATATCAAAATAATTATTTTTAAAGGAATTAATTTGACTCAAATCAAAAATATAAAATTTAAAAAAAGTTTACTGTGTTTTTTAATTTTATCTGGAGCTTTGTTAAAAGCAGAAGAAAAATATCAACTTAATGATGTTGTGGTTAGTGCTAGTGGTTTTGAACAAGATTTGGTTGATGCGCCTGCTAGTATTTCTATCATTACAAAAGAAGAGCTTGAAAAAAAGCCAATTAAGGATATAGGAGAGGCTATAGGAGATATTCCAGGTGTAGATGTGACTATGAATAAAACAGGCACTTATGATTTTAGCATACGAGGTTTTGGTAGTTCTTATACTCTAGTTTTAATTGATGGAAAACGTCAAAGTGTTGCAAATGGGTTTTATGATAATGGTTTTAGTGGCAGTGAGTCAGGATATCTGCCACCTTTGTCTATGATAGAGCGTATTGAGGTTATACGTGGTCCAGCTTCTACACTTTATGGCAGTGATGCTGTAGGCGGTGTGATAAATATTATCACTAAGAAAAATCCTGATAAAATCGAAGCAAATATAGAATTTAATACTCTTTTACAACAGCACTCTAATCACTATGGTAATGCTGGGGGATTTAATGCTTATGTAGCAACTCCTTTGATTGAAGATACATTATCAATTTCTGCAAGGTTGAAGTATTATGATAAGGCAGCTTCTGATTTAAAATGGCCTACACCGGTTTGGAATAATAACAATCAAAGACCTGATAATTATCAAATTGCTAGTCATAGCCCAGGTGCTTTTACTAGCTTGGGTTTTGGTTCTAGGCTTAATTGGACAGTAGATGATAAAAATAATATATATTTTGATATAGAACGATATATTAATGAAATTTCAGTGAATTCTACAAGTAGTAGGGCTATTAAAAGTGAAAGACAACTTTTTAAGGATAATATTGTTTTGAATCATGATGGTAACTATGATTTTGGTTCAACTAACTCATATTTACAATATGGTAGCACTAAGGATAAGGAGCTGCATAGCCAAATTTGGGTAGGAGAAGGTAAGGTTGTTTTACCTTGGAATTTAGGTCAATACGGTAATTTAGTAAATACCTTTGGTGCAAGGATTGATTATGAGATATTAAAAAATGATCAAGCAAGCGCAGGTAGTCAAATAAGAGGTAAAAATCTTGATCAAACCACGGTTGCGCTTTATGGGGAAAATGAGTATTTTATAACCGATGATTTGATTTTTACTACAGGTTTGCGTTATATTTATAGCGATTTGTTTGATTCTGAATTTACGCCTAGGGTTTATTTGGTTTATCACTTAAATGATAATATAGCCTTGAAAGGAGGTGTTTCAAAAGGCTATAAAACTCCTGCTGCCAAGCAGTTGACAAATGGATATTATAATTATGCCAATAATAATGCTTATTTTGGAAACCCTGACTTAAAACCAGAAGAAAGTATAAATTATGAATTGGGTGTTGATTTTATGGTATTTGATTTTGCACATTATTCTATTACAGGATTTATTACTGATTTTACAAATCAAATCAGTAGTGAAGATTTAACAGGTATGCAAAATGATATTAATTGTAGCAATGGCATTGTTTGTAAGCGTCCTATTAATCTTGGAAAAACGCAGACTAAAGGTATAGAATTTGCATTTAATACCAAAACTTACAATGGCTTTAGCCTAAATTCAAGTTATACTTTTATGGATAATCGCTACAAAGATGGTCAAAAAAATTGGTTTGGTGGTGATAGAATAGAAAATTTACCAAGACATATAGCAATGTTAAAATTAAACTATGAGCGAGGTAAATTTAGTTCCTATATAAAAACACGAGCAAGACTTGATACTATAGCTAAAGCAAAAGGTGGCGGTAATGGTAGTCTGCCATGGCAAAAATATAAGCCTTTTTATATAGTAGATTTAGGGATAAATTATAAAATCAATAAGCAATCTAGCTTAAGTTTTGCAGTGCAAAATCTTTTTGATAAAAATTTCTTTGATCCGCAAGTTACAAGATGGGATGGGGCTAATCCTGCTGGATATGCAAATCGCTATCAAGATTATATAGAAGGAAGAAGTTTTTGGTTAAGTTATAAATATGATTTTTAATTTTTTAAGGCTTTAATCACCTTTATATTTTCAAAAAAGCAAAAATAAAGTACAATGTGAAAAATAAATAAAAGGTTTTATTATGGCGTTTAAAAATTTAAAAGAACTTTCTTTTGAAAAATCAAATTATATTAAGCCTAAGAGATTTGCTTATGAAAGTAATGGTAGGCTTTGCACTTGGGATTTTATAGAATCTAAAGATAGTGTTTCAGTGCTTTTGTATCATAAAGAATTAGAAAGTTTTATTTTTGTACGCCAATTTCGTATACCACTTTGGTATCATCAAATGCATGATAAAGATTATGTAAAAGATGATGATATGGGCTATACTATAGAGCTTTGTTCTGGGCTTGTGGATAAAAAATTATCTTTAGAGGAAATAGCAAAAGAAGAATGTATAGAAGAACTAGGATATGCTCCTAAAAATTTAGAAAAAATAGGAGATTTTTATACAGGGTTTGGTTCAGGTGTAAGCAAGCAAAGCTTTTATTTCGTAGAAGTTGATGAAAAAGATAAAATTTCTTCTGGAGGTGGAGTTGATGATGAAGAGATTGAAGCTGTTTATGTTAAGGTGCAGGATTTTGAAAAAAAATGTAAAATATGATAAGAACGCCTTTGCTTGATTTTGCTTATATGTGGTTTTTAAAGGAAAAGTGGGGAAAATTAAAGATTATTTAGGTTAAACCTTAAAAAGGTTCAACCTAGGATTTTAATGATCTGACTCATCAAGCATTTCTTTAAATACATTGAAAAGATCAAGCGATGCATTTTCAGCAACTTCGCATTTATTAATTATGCTGTGTTGAGTAATATCTTTGCTAATATCTTCTGTATTTGCTATTGTTATAGCATTATTCATATTTTCATGAACTTTTTCATGTGGCTCGTTAATTTTTAAGAAGCTTTTATTTTGCCCAAATCTTTCTTTTCCTGTGCTAGCAAGCCATTTTCCTAAGCGACAAGATGTATGATCGGCTAATTGCTTTCCTGATTTGGAAAAAATTTCTTTATAACCATTTAATTTAAAAGCTATATGATCTAGTTTTGCTAAAGATACGAAAGCTTCTGAAGCGATACCAACTGCATTTGAATTAGTAGAATGCGCTTCATTTACTAAGTGAGTAAATTTTTCGGAAAAACTCATAATATGAGCATTAGAATCTATAGAAATTTTTTCAACTTGCTCACTTTGAGTATACATTTCATTTGCATTTTGCTTTAGAAGGTTGATATTCATTTCAACTTCTGTGGTTGCTTTTTGTGTTTTTTCAGCTAGTTTTCTTACTTCATCGGCAACAACAGCAAAACCACGCCCATGTTCACCTGCGCGTGCAGCTTCTATGGCAGCGTTAAGAGCTAAAAGATTGGTTTGATCGGAAACATCTTTAATTAGATTAATTACATTAGTAATTTCATCTACACTTCTATGCAATGTTCCTGCAACATCTCTTGTTTTATTGGCTGATTCTGTAATATTTCCCAAAGAGGCATTGATAGAATTAGCAATATGGTTAAGTTCATCCATTTCAGCAAGAGAAGTTTTAGAATAGCTAGAGATAACTTCTGCCTTATTTACATTTTCTAACATATCGCCTTGAATAATAGTAATATTTTTTAAAACCCCAGTTAATAAAACATTTAAAAGATCTGTTTTAAGTTTAGACTCTAAAGCCGCTTGTTCTAATGATGTAATTTTATTTTTTAATTCTAAATTTTCCGATTGAAATTTTTCAATTTTATGTGTAAGATTTTTATTTTCTTCTTCAAGTTTTTGAAGATCAGAATGGTTTATTTTACTTCCAAACATTGTTTTGCCTTATTTTTTATAATTTGCTAGATATTGGCTAAGTTCATCTTTTACATGAAGCTTTTCTTTTTTTAAAGTTGAAATTTCCATGCTGCTAAGAGAAGTTCTACCTTCTTCTGCATCTTTAATCATGTCATCAAGTTCATTATGACGATCAAATAGTTTATCAAAATGAGCATCTTTACCTTTTAGCTCTGACATTAATTCTCTATATTCATGTAGCATAAACTCTCCTTGTATTAGTGAAATTTAAAATTCATTTAACAAGGTATTTTACACTATTAAAAGATATTTTTAGCTTAAAAAATAATAAAATTAATAATAATTTTTAAATGTGTGTTATATAAGTGATTTGTTAAAGTTTATTTTTAAATTGGAAATTTTAAAATTGAGGAATAAATCCTCAAAATTATTTAGAATTTTGTTTTTTTAGAGTTCTTAGAGTAGAAGCTGCAATTCTCATTTTTCTCGTGGTGCCATCTTCTAAAGTTACACGAACTGTTCTGAGATTAGGTAAAAAGCGTCTTTTTGTTTTATTGTTAGCATGGCTGACATTATTACCCACCATTGGACCCTTGCCTGTGATTTGACATACTCTTGCCATTTTTTTGTCCTTATGAAAATTTTTAAATGGAGATTTTATCAAAATTAAGCTTAAAATATTCCATAATTTATAGTTTTTTTAATATATAAGTCGATAAAATATTATTTATCACATTTATATATAGTTTAAGGTTTTGATCATGTATGTAGCTCCAAGTTTATTGTCTGCAAATTTTTTGAAATTAGAAGAAGAAGTTAAAGCTATTGAAGCTGCAGGTGCGGATCTTTTACACATTGATGTAATGGATGGACACTTTGTTCCAAATTTGACTTTCGGACCTTGCGTGATCGAAAAGATTTCAACTATTAGTAAGTTGCCATTAGATGTGCATTTAATGGTTAAAGATGTAAGTAAATTTGTAGATCTTTTTATCTCTTTAAAACCGAAATTTATCTCTTTTCATATGGAAAGCGAAGTTCATCCTATAAGGCTTTGTGAATATATAAGAAGTCAAGGAATCCATCCTGCTATTGTTTTAAATCCACATACTCCTATTGATTCTATTAAACACATGCTAGAATTTGTAGATATGGTGCTTTTAATGAGTGTTAATCCTGGATTTGGTGGGCAAAAATTTTTACCTTTGATACATGAAAAAATCAAAGAATTGCGCCAAATGATTGATAAAAAAAATGCTAAAGTTTTTATAGAGGTTGATGGTGGTGTTAATGGTTTAAATGCTAGTGATTTAGAAGAATCTGGAGCTGATATTTTGGTGGCTGGAAGTTATATTTTTTCTTCCAATGATTATAAAACTGCAATTTCATCTTTAAAGCTTGAATTTTGAGTTTACAGCAAATTGATCAGATTATTTCTATATTAAATAAGCAAAGCAAGCCTTATGATTGGGTGATGCAAGAGTTTGCCAAAGTTGAAGAATTAAAAAATTTTGATTTAGATTTAGAAACTTTTGAGCTTTTGGGGTTAGGTTTAACTTTAAATAAAGATAATATTTTTACTCTTAAAACACGCACAACAAAAATTAAAGATGAAATTTTTTGCATAGTGGATATAGAAAGTACTGGTGGGGTGAGCAAGGGGGAAATTTTAGAAATTGGAGCGGTAAAAATTCAAAATTCTAAAGAAATTGGACGCTTTCAAAGTTTTGTTAAAGTAAAAGAAATTCCAAAAAATATAACTGAACTTACGGGTATTACTTATGAGATGGTGGAAAATGCTCCAAGTTTAGCAAAGGTTTTAAGTGATTTTAGGCTTTTTTTAAAAGACAGTATTTTTGTAGCGCATAATGTGCGTTTTGATTATAGTTTTATTTCTAAGGCTTTAAATGAGTGTGGTTTTGGCATTTTGCTTAATCGTCGTATTTGCACTATAGAATTTGCACAATGTTGTATAGAAAGTCCAAAATATAAACTAGAGGTTTTGAAAGAATTTCTTGGCGTGGAAAATATGCATCATAGAGCCTTAGATGATGCTTTGGCAGCTGCTGAAATTTTTAAATATTGCCTTGGAAAACTTCCTTATCATATAAAAACTACAGAAGAACTTATAAATTTTACAAAAACTGCACGTATAAAGCAAAAATAAATATTTAAAGTGTATAATAAAACATAAATGACGGGAGCTTGTGTAACAGGCTGAGAGTAAGCTAAAAGCTTAGACCGAACCGGATCTGGATAATGCCAGCGTCGGGAAGATTTATAAATTTCAATACTTTAAAAATTTATACTCACCCTTCATTTATCCAAATTTTTTAAAGGATAAATTTATGAAAACTCAAATGAATTATGCGAAAGAAGGTATTTTTACTAAAGAAATGCAGATTGTTGCACAAAAAGAAAATTTAAGTAAAGATTTTTTGCTTGAAAATATTGCTTGCGGTAAAATTATTATCCCTGCAAATATTAATCATAAAAGTCTTGATCCAAATGGTATAGGTTTTGGACTGCGTACTAAGGTTAATGTAAATTTAGGAGTTTCAAATGATTGTGTTGATTATAGCGAGGAAATGAAAAAAGTAGAGCTTGCTCATAAATTTGATATAGAAGCGATTATGGACTTAAGCAATTATGGCAAAACAAGTCGTTTTAGAGACGAGCTTGTTAATGTTTCAAAAGCTATGATAGGAACAGTTCCTGTATATGATGCGGTAGGATTTTTAGAAAAAGATTTAAAGCAAATTAATGCCAAAGACTTTTTAGATGTTGTATATCATCATGCTAAAAGTGGGGTTGATTTTATGACAATTCATGCAGGTATTAATTCTCGTGCTGCACATATTTTTAAACAAAGTAAAAGACTTACAAATATAGTTTCAAGAGGAGGCTCTGTGCTTTATGCTTGGATGATGATGAAAGATGCTGAAAATCCTTTTTTTGAGTATTATGATGATTTGCTTGACATTTGTTTAAAATACGATGTAACTTTATCTTTGGGTGATGCTTTGCGTCCTGGCTCTACTCACGATGCAAGTGATGGGGCGCAAATTTCAGAGCTTATAGAATTGTCGCTCCTTACTCAAAGAGCTTGGGATGTTGGAGTTCAAGTAATGATAGAAGGTCCAGGGCATATGGCCATTAATGAAATAGAGGCAAATATGCAATTAGAAAAGCGTTTATGTAAAGGAGCTCCTTTTTATGTCTTAGGACCTTTGGTAACAGATATTGGTGCAGGGTATGATCATATTAGTGGTGCTATTGGAGGAGCTGTGGCTGCAGCTAGCGGTGCTGATATGCTGTGCTATGTAACACCTGCTGAACACTTAAGACTTCCAAATTTAGAAGATGTTAGAGAGGGTATAGTTGCAACTAAAATTGCAGCTCATGCAGGAGATATAGCCAAACTTCCAAAAGAAAGAGCAAGGGATGATGAGATGAGTAAGGCTAGGCAAGAGATAGATTGGGAGAAAATGTTTAAACTTGCTATTGATGGAGAAAAGGCCAAAAAAATGTTTAATGAGCGTCGTCCTGATGATTTAAACTCATGTTCCATGTGTGGAAAAATGTGTGCAATGAATACTATGAATCAAATTTTAAAAGGCGAAGATGTGAGTTTAGCTTGAATAAACTTTGAGAGTAAGATCTATAGAGATACCTTGCTCTCCTGCTTTAAGATTAAGTGGATAATCAAGCTTGATTAAATTATTATAGTTTTTTAGAGCATCAATAAAATCATAAAGTCTTCTAGGATTATTCATTGTCGCTTTAATGGCTAAGCGGTTTTTTAGATATTTTTCTTGTTTTTCGGGCTTAGTTTCTTGAATTTTTACATTTTGAAAATATTTTTGTAAAAAAATATCAAAATTTCCTATATTAAAATTTTGCTCAAATTGCTCTAAACTTTTGTTGTTTTCGCTTCTTAGAGTTGATATTTTATCTTCACTAAAGTCAAATTTTGATTTAGCGGCTTTTAAGATAGCAAGTTGTGAGTTTTCTCTAAGATTTGCTTGTTTGTAATTTTTTAATGTCGGTAAAAGTAAAAATAAGATCAAAGCTGTGCAAACGCTTATAAAACTTAACGCGCAAATGATAAGCTTTAATAAATCAATTTCTTCTAGACTTTTATCTTTCATCTGCAACTCCTGGAATTTGTTTACTAATACTAACAAAACGATACCACCCATTATCTAAGCGATAATAGGTTGTGTAGCTTTGATCAAAGATGCTTTTTAAAGGGGTTTCTAAAAGTAGAGTAAACATTTCTCTTGTAGGAGTGACTCCGATAAGTTTTAAGGAATATTCGTCTTGTTCAACACTTTCAAGAGTAATGTTATCAGTTTTTACAATAATATCAAATAGATTTCTTAAGCTTTCTTTAACAATTTGATTTTGAGTGTTAAAATTTTTCGCTATTTGGCTTTGATCAAATAAAATTTCATAAAGCATTTCATTTTGCTTAGTTTGATTTTGAAGCACTATAACTTGTTGTTTTTCATCATCGATAGAGCTATTGATTAATGCAATTTTTATTGTATATGTAAAATATACTAGTAAGATAAATAATATACTAAAACCAAAAAGTCCTAGCCAAATTTTATCAAAGAGTGTGAAAATAGGTTTTTTTCTTGGCTGTATAAAGCTATAAGTCATTTAACCTCCTTTCGCATCAATTCTATTATAAGATCTAAGGTGTTGATTTGTTTCGTTTTTATCTCTAAAAAAGTTTCACTTTCTAAAAAATCAATAGCACTTATGTTAATATCTGATTCGCTATATAATAAAATACCATTGATAAATACCCCAGCATATTTATCATCATTATAAAATTTTTCAATGCTCGTAATAATATAACGGCAAAGTTCCATATCATTGCTAAATTGATTTAATTCATCAAGATTAAAATTATCATTATTATCCAAAGTTTCAAGATTATTTTCTTGATCAAGTAGATCAAATTTATTATTTAAGGCTTCATTGAAGTTATCTAAGGTAACTTCAGTATCATCGTTGTTGTTTTCAATTTCTTGATTATCTTCTGATGGAAGTTCAAGCTCTAAACCTAATTCTTGCTCAAATATTTTAAAATCACCGTATAAGATAGTATTGCCTTTAGCAACAATAATTGCCAAAAGATGTCCTTGCTTAAATCCATAAAGTAAAATTTGATCATCAGGCTGTTTTTCTTTTTGCATATTGTAGTAAAGAAGAGCAAAAGGGGAATATAAAAAATCTAAACCTCTATATTCTTCAAAAAGCTCACTATAATATTCTACATGTTCGGTAGCCGTATAAACAAGGGCATTATTAAGCAAAATATGCTGTAAGCTGATTTTTCCTATATTAAAGTGCTCACAATCTTGAATATTTGTACTAGGTATTAATCCTTGTTCTTTGGCGTCTAAAAATAAAGCAGTGTGGTAAAATAAGAAATGCTTGCTTAAATTTTTTATGTACTCTAATAAATTTTCACTTTTATCAAAAGTTTTTTCATTGCTACTGATTAGTTTATTTCGTCTGTAAATAGAAGCTTTTACAATATTTTTTTTATCTTCTAAAATAATACTAATAAAAAGTTGTGGAAATATTTTTTTAAGTAAAAATAACATTTCATTCCTTAAATTGATCAGCTAAGCTAATTTTATCAAATTGTTCCATTAGAAATTCTTTAGCTTTTTCTTTATCTAAAGATAAAATATCCAAAGGTTCACTTAGACTATAAGTAATCCTACTAAAAGGTTTTGGCATGATCATCTTATCCCAACTTTTAAATTCCCAAAAACGATTTGCTTCATAGTTTAAAATTCTTATCTTTAGTTCTTTTTTTTGAGCCAAAATGATAGAACCATCTGAAATACTATGATAAGGCCCTCGTGGACCATCGGGCGTGATAACTATATCGTCATTTTGTTCTAAAACTTTAAATGCAGCTCTAAGTGCACTGCTAGCACCCCTTGAAGTGCTTCCTCTTACAGTATCAAGACCGAAAAGCTTGATGATTTTTGCAATTTGCTCTCCATCTTTATGGTGAGAGATCATGACATAGGCTTTTTTATTTTTTTGCCTATAATGTCTAAACGCAAAAGGCATAAGTGCTAATTTTCCATGCCAAAAAAGTATCACACCAGCTTTACGGTCAACTTTTTCACCTTTATAGTGCTTTTTACAGCTTAAAAAAATAAGCCATTGCAAGATGAAAATTATATATGTTAAGCAATGGATTTTAAACGATTTCCCCATATAAAACCATACGCTTTGCATTAGTTATTTTTACTTCTTTAAATTGCCCTAAAAGTTCTTCGCTACCTTCAACTTGAACTAAAAAGTTATTATCTGTTCTTCCAGCAATGCTATTGCCTGCTCTTAATTCTTCAAATAAAACTTTAAAAGTTTTATTTTCTTGTTTTTTTACAATTTTATCTAAAATTTCACTATGACGATTTTGTAAGGTGCTAAGTCTTCTTGAAGCTATTTCTTCATCGATTTGATTAGGCATGGTTGCGGCTTTTGTTAAAGGGCGTTTGGAGTATTTAAAAGAAAAAATTTGTTCAAAACGCACTTTTTCCAAAACATCCATAGTTTCTTCAAAATCTTTTTCACTTTCCCCTGGAAAAGCTACAATAATGTCTGTAGAAATGCTAACATTTGGACAAAGTTCTCTAAGTTTTAAAGCTCTATTTAAATACCATTCTTTAGTATAGCCACGCTTCATAGCTTTTAAAATTTCACTTGAGCCGCTTTGTAAAGGCATGTGCATGGATTTGCAAACTTTTGGATTATTGGCAAAAACTTCTAAAAATTTATCATCCATGTGCAAAGGATGTGGACTTGTAAAGCGAATGCGTTCCAAACCTTCTATAGTGCTAAGTTCTTCTAAAAGATCTGAAAAGTCCATTTTTTTATGTTCGTTTCTAAATCTTTTGCCATAGTTATTGACATTTTGTCCTAGCAAGAAAATCTCTTTAGCGCCTTTTTCAATAGCTTTTTGAGCTTCTTTGTAGATGATGTTAAAAGGTATGGAAATTTCATCTCCTCTAGTATGTGGCACTATACAATAAGTGCAGTGTTTGTCACAACCTATGGAGATATTAATATAGGATTTATAAATACTATTTCTAAAATCTGCAAAAGCAAATTCACTTTCATCATAGTCTATGTCCACGCCCATAAATTTTGGAGTTTTTATAGCTTGAGTGATTTTGGAAATATTTCTTGCTCCTAGAACAAAATCCACATAAGGAGCACGTTTGAAAATTTCATTTCCTAAATGTGATGCAGTACATCCACAAACTCCTATTTTAGCACCTTCTTTTTTAACTTTTTCAAAACCACCTACTTCTGAGAAAAGTTTATGCACAGGTTTTTCACGCACTGAACAGGTATTGATAAGAATAAGATCTGCTTCTTTGATATCTTCTGTTAGTGCGTAATTTTCTTTTTGTGTTAATTCTGCGATCATATGCTCAGAATCTCTGACATTCATCGCACAACCTAAAGTTTGGATAAAAAGTTTTTTAGCACTCAAAGAATATGTACCTCATACATAAAATCATTATCATCAAGTCCGTATTTTACGGTTCTATGATAAATGCTTACTCCTTTTTTTTCAAAATGATTTACAAGGGCAATAAGTTGTTTGTGTGTATTATCTTTATCAAAATAAAAAAACTTTTGTCCTTCTTTTTCTATAGCCTCTTCGATTTTTTCTAGGCTAATATTTTTAGGTTTTTCATTAATCAAAGTTCTTGCCAATTTTAATTCCATAGCTAAATCCTTAAGAATTTTCATTTTAATCTATAATTTTAGCAAATTTTACTTTTAATTAAACTTATTAAGGATATAATTTTTATCTACATTTTTAAATTTCCCACAAAAAAGGTTTTATAAAATATGGAAAAGATAGCAGATATTATCGAATCTATTGCTAATGAAAAAAATTTAAACTTAGAGAATGTAAGAGAAAAGGTAGCTACCGCTTTAATCAATACTGCAAAAAGAATTTATGGACAAGAATATGAGTTTTTTGTGGATCCTAAAAATTTAAATCTTTATCAAAAAATTACCATAGTAGCAGATAATGACGAGAGATTGCAAAATAAAAGTGAGAGTTTTATCGCGTTAAGTAAGGCAAAATCAGAAGCTCCAGATGTTGAAATAGGAGATGAATTAACCTATGAATGTTCTTTGGAAAATTTAGGAAGAACTGCGGTAAATACCTTGCATAAAGAACTTGAATATCATATACAAAAATTATTAGAACAAACTATTTTTGAAAAATATAAAAACAAAGTAGGGCAAATGGTTTTTGGTACAGTTGTTAGAGTGGATAATGAAGAAAATACTTTTATTGAAATAGATGAATTAAGAGCTTTTTTACCGAGAAAAAATCGCATTAAAGGGGAAAAATTTAAAATAGGTGATGTGGTAAAAGCTGTGATACGCCGTGTTTATACAGATAAAGGTATTAAAATCGAGCTTAGTCGTACAAGTCCTAAATTTTTAGAATGTTTACTTGAAGCTGAGGTTCCAGAAATCAAAGATGGTTATGTCAATATTATAGGATGTGCTAGAATTCCAGGTGAAAGAGCAAAAATCATTCTTCAGGCCAATGGAGCAAATATCGATCCTGTAGGTGCTACAGTAGGTGTTAAAGGTGTAAGAATTAATGCAGTAAGCAAAGAGCTTCATAATGAAAATATTGATTGTATAGAATTTACAAATGAGAGTGAAATTTTAATTTCTCGTGCCTTGGCTCCCGCTATTGTAAATTCTGTAAAAATTGAAGATAAAAAAGCTATTGTAAGTTTAAATAGCGAACAAAAAAGCAAAGCCATAGGAAAAAATGGTATTAATATTCGCCTTGCTTCTATGTTAAGTGGTTATGAAATAGAGCTCAATGAATTAAGCTCATCACAGCTAAATAATGCCATCAGCAATGAAGAAGCAATGAAAAATCTTCAAGATTTATTTAAAATTTAAAATATTTGTGAATTTTCACAAATATTTTTTATAAAACCACTTCCAATAAAATGCCACAAAGATAAAAATCATACCCAATAAGCCTGTAATTAGTTCTAAACTCAAGCCTATTTCAAATAAAAAGCCCATAAGCATTGAAATAATAGCGCTAAAACTAAGATAAATCATATCTGTATAAGCGATCACTCTACCATGATATTCTTTGTCGGCATTTTTTTGTATCATAGTGTAGGTGTAAGCCCAAAGTGCTGAGGTAAAAAAACCTGCACCGATTAAACCTAAAAAAGAAATATAAAAATTAAATTGAGTTAAAGCCCAAAGTATAATACCCAAGCCTTGACCAAGATACATGTAAAATAAATTTTTATCATTAATAAATTTGCTTAAAACCATAGGTCCTATAGCTAAAGAACAAGCACGTACTGCATTTAAAAACCCTATTACTAAAGCAGCAGATAAAACTTCTTTATATTGATGTTGCGCTAAAAGCGTAACCAAGGTTTCATAAGCAGTTAAACCTATAAAAGCGTGAAGCAAGATAAGATGAAAAATTATCTTATTGTTTAAAACATAGAAAAATCCTTCTTTTATCATGGTAAAAAAGCGACTTTGTGTTTTGTGATGAAAATCAGGAATGCTTAATCTTACTAAAAAAGAAATGCCTATGAGTATAAGTATACAGTCAAATAGAAAAGCGGTTTTAACTCCTAGAAAATAAATAAAAATTCCCGCACTTGCCATACCTGCTGTATAAGAAATCGCCCAAATGACACTGTGCATTTCATTAGCGAGTTTAAGTTCTTGAGGAGTTAAAATTTTGGCCAATAAACTCATTTCAGCTTGAAAATAAATCGAAGCAACACAAAGTCTTATGAAAATTAAAATAAATAAAAGCCAAAGCATACTAAGACTTGTGACAAAAATAAGACAAAAAATAGAAATTAATTCTATGCTAATCATGCTGAGTAAAAGTTTTTTAGGTTTATTTTTCTCTACTATGACGCCATTAATAGGAGCAAGTAAAACTCCAGGTAAAAAAGCAAGCATAGCACTTGTAGCTGTTGCCCAAGTAGGAGCATTAAGCTCGACTAAAAGGGTAAAAACTCCCGTTTGAGAAAACCATGCTCCAAAATATACTATAAACTGAACCGAAGCCAATATTCTGATATTTTTATTATTTTTTAATAGTTCAATGTAATTCATAAGCGAAACTATAGCATAATTTATATTTTAAATGCTATAATTATTTTAATTATGTAAAAAAACAAGGAAAAATTTTGAAAAGACTGGATAAAAAAGAAGCTTTAGATTTATTACACCATGCAAGTTTAACTGAACTTGGAGAAATGGCTTATAAAAGAAAATTAGAACTTCATCCTGAAAAAATCACTACTTTTGTTGTAGATAGAAATATTAATTATACCAATGTTTGTTGTATTGATTGTTCTTTTTGTGCTTTTTATCGCCATCATAAAGAAGATGATGCTTATATTTTAAGCTTTGAGGAGATAGGCAAGAAGATAGAGGAGCTTGAAGCTATTGGGGGTACGCAAATTCTTTTTCAAGGCGGGGTGCACCCAAAGTTAAAAATAGAATGGTATGAAGAATTAGTTTCTTGGATAAAAGAACATTATCCAAATATCACTGTACATGGTTTTTCAGCGGTTGAGATCGCTTATATCGCAAAGGCATCTAAAATTTCAATTACTGAAGTACTTCAAAAACTACAAGCTAAAGGTTTATTTTCTATACCAGGAGCAGGTGCTGAGGTGCTAAGCGATAGGGTGCGTGATATTATCGCACCCAATAAATGTGATACAGCTACTTGGTTAGAAGTACATCGCCAAGCTCATAAAATCGGCATGAAAAGTACAGCTACTATGATGTTTGGAACGGTTGAAAATGATGAAGAAATCATCGATCATTTTGAGCATTTGAGAAAATTGCAAGATGAAACAGGGGGATTTAGAGCTTTTATTTTATGGAGCTTTCAAAGTGATAATACTGCTTTAATCCAAAAACATCCAGAGATTATGAAACAAAGTTCTAACAAGTATTTAAGACTTTTAGCTTTAGCAAGACTTTATTTAGATAATTTTAAAAATTTACAAAGTTCTTGGGTAACTCAAGGCTCGCTTATAGGTCAACTTGCTTTAAAATTTGGGGCCAATGATTTAGGCTCAACCATGATGGAAGAAAATGTAGTAAGTGCTGCAGGAGCAAGTTATAGAATGAATCAAGATGAGATGATAAGGCTGATTAGAAGTTTAGGCGAAAATCCAGCTAAACGCAATACCGCTTATGAAATTTTAGAAAGGTTTTAATGCAGTATTTAGACAGTAGGGGTGTTAAAATCCCTTTTATTTTTGAAAAAAATTCTGATTTTCCTATTGTTGTTTTAAAGCTTGTTTTTAGAAATTGCGCTAGAAGTTATGATGAAATAGCAGGCTTAGCTAAGATGTTTTCACGTATTTTAAATGAAGGTGTGGATGATAAATTTTTTAAAGATTTAGAATTTAGAGCGATAAATTTAGAGGCAAGTAGTGGTTTTGAAAGTTTGGAAATCAATCTTTCTTGTTTAAAAGAAAATTTTGATTTTGCTTTAAAGAGCTTGGAAAAATTGCTTTTAAAACCAAGAATAGAAGAAAAAATTTTGCAAAAATTAAAAATCAATGCCTTAGGTGAGCTCGCGAGTAAAAATAGTGATTTTGATTATTTAGCAAAAAATTTACTTAATGCTCAAATTTTTAAATGCAAAGAATTTCAAAGCTCAAACGATGGAGATGAAAAAAGTATAGAAATCTTATCTTTAAAAGATTTACAAAATTTTTATAAAAATTTTATCCATCTTAGCGATTTGGTTGTGATTTTAGGAGGAGATTTAGAAGAAAAACAAGCCAAGGAAGATCTTTTAAAACTATTATCAAAACTTCAAATAGGCAAAAAAAATACTCCAAAAAAATATGAATTAAGCAAAAACATTAAAGATGAAATTTTGATACGCCCAGAAAGCGAACAAGCTTATATGTATTTTGCTACACCTTTTTTTGCTGATTTTAAAGATAAGGATTTATATCTTGCAAAAATTGCTTTATTTGTTCTAGGGCAAGGAGGATTTGGTTCAAGGATTATGGAAGAAATTCGTGTTAAAAGAGGTCTTGCATACTCAGCTTATGCTATGCTTGATATGAATATGTCTTTTTCTAGAGTTTTTGGATATTTACAAACTAAAAATGAAAGCGCTAAAGAAGCTAAAAAAATCGTAAAAGAGCTTTTTGAAGATTTTATAAAAAATGGCATGACTCAAAATGAACTTGATCAAGCTAAAAATTTTCTCATAGGATCAACTCCTTTGCGTTATGAAAGCTTAAGCAAGCGTTTATCTATGTCTTTTAACGAATTTTATCAAGGTTTAAATTTGGGATATTATAAAGAAGAGTTAAAACTTATGGAAAAGGTTAAACTTGAAACCATAAATGCTTATATTAAAAAACATCAAGAGCTTTTAAATCTAAGTTTTGCAAGCATACAAAATGAAAATTAAAGAAAGTGATTTTGAATTTTTTAAAAAATTAAAAATTAAAAGTGCTATTGATTTAGCGCTTCTTTTACCTAAAAAAATTGAAAATTTAAATCCAAGTAAAAATCCTAAAGAAAATGAAATTTGCACCCAAAAAATCACTATAAAAAGCGTTAGTTCAAGAAAAAATCAACTTTTTGGTTTAGGTTTTTGTGAAGAATGGCAAGAAAATATTTCTTTTGTGTTTTTTCATCCTAGAGCTTGGCATTTTGGGATTTGTAAGGTAGGAAAAGGGCTTATTTTTAATGCTAAACTCTCGCGTTTTAATCACACTTGGCAATTTAACAATCCTAAAATTTTAACTTCTTTTGAGGGTTTTAGTCCAAAGTATCAAATTTTAGGTTTAAAAGATGCAAAAATTGCTGCTTTTATACATAAATATCTTAATTATGAAAATTTACAAGAAAGTGGCATAGGGGATAAATATATACATTTTCTTTTAAATTTGCATGCTTATGATGAAAAAAGTTTTTTTATGTTTGAAAATTTGCAAAATTTTAGCAAAGATTTAAAATATATAGAAATATATAATTTTTTAAAGCGTTTAAAAGCTAAAAAAACGCATTTTAAAGCTCATCAAATCAATGTTTTTAACATAGCCAATTGGCTTAAAGATTTGCCTTTTTCTCTTACTAAAGATCAGCTTAACGCCTTAAAAGATATAGAAAAAGATTTACACTCAAAAGAAGCCAAAAGGCGTGTGATTATGGGTGATGTAGGGTGTGGTAAAACCTTGGTTTTGCTTGGTGCGGCTTTGATGGTTTATCCTAAACAAGCTATTTTGATGGCACCTACTAGTATTTTAGCGCATCAGCTTTATGAAGAGGCTAAGAAATTTTTGCCTGATTTTATGAATATTTTGTTTATTAAAGGAGGTAAAAAAGAAAAAGATTTAGAACAAAATATTCAAAAAGCAAATCTTATTATAGGTACTCATGCTTTAATTCATTTAGAAAGCCATAATGCCGTACTTGTAATGATAGATGAACAACATCGTTTTGGCTCGGCTCAGCGTGAGAAAATTCATTCTTTAAGTAAACAAGAATTTGCCCCTCATTTTATACAGTTTTCGGCTACGCCTATTCCAAGAACTTTAAGCATGATACAATCTGAACTTTTAAATTTTAGTTTCATTAAACAAATGCCTTTTAAAAAAGATATCACAACTTATTGTATACAAAATGAAGGCTTTTCTAAGCTTAGCGAGAAGATCAAAGAAGAAATCGCTAAAAATCATCAAATTATCATTATTTATCCCTTAGTGAGTGCTAGTGATAATATTCCTTATCTTTCTTTAGAGCAGGCTAAAGAATATTGGCAGAGTCACTATGAAAAAGTTTTTGTAACTCATGGGAAAGATAAACAAAAAGATGAAATTTTAGAGCGTTTTAGAGATGAGGGAAATATTTTACTAAGCACTACAGTAGTGGAAGTGGGCATTTCTTTGCCAAGATTGAGTATGATAGTGATTGTAGGAGCGGAACGTTTAGGACTTGCTACCTTGCATCAACTTCGTGGTCGTGTAGGTCGTGTAGGGCTTAAAAGCACTTGTTATCTTTATACTAAACTTAAAGAAATTCCAAGTCGTTTAAAAGAATTTGCTAGCACTTTAGATGGGTTTAAAATAGCAGAGCTTGATCTTAAAAACCGTTTGAGTGGAGATTTGCTCGATGGTTTTATGCAACATGGAAATGAGTTTAAATTTTTTGATTTTTCTAAGGATGAGGAGATTTTAGAAAAGGTAAAAAAAGATTTGGCAAAAAAAATGCCAAATTAATGTCCACCATACTTATTAATGTCCACCATACTTATAAAGCATATTTTGAAAATGTGAAGCTATCATTTGTGCACGCTGTAAAATAACTGTTTTCATTTCTTCATTATAAACTATATTTAAACTTTCTTCAAAAAGTCCTAGCCAAACTTCAAAAAATTCTTGAGGAAAAGGAGGTAGATCTAGATGCTTTTTTAAGGGTTGCCCATTATAATCACCTTCGCCTAAAAGCATGCCTGTCCAAAAATTTCCTATTTTTGCTTTATGTTCTTTCCACTCTTCATCACTTGTTCCAATAGCATTGTTAAAAATAGGACCTAAATCCTTATCTTTTCTAACTTTTTCATAAAATATTTCCATGAGTTTTGCTATGCTTTCTTGATTAATTGTTTCAAATTTCATATAAGCCTTTCTTGAATGTTAATTTTATGGCGTTAATATAGCAAAAATAAGATAAATTAAATTTAACATAAGTTAAGAATGGAAAATATTATATAATGAAAGATTATTTAGAACTTTTATCTAGTGTAGGAAAATTAAAAAAATTTCAAAAAAATAGTATTTTATTTTATGAAGGCGAAGAGGCTAAAAAATTTTTTATTTTACTCAAGGGAAAAATACGCATTTATAAAAGTACATCAAGTGATAAAGAAATTACTTTGCATTATTTTAATCCTCCAAATTTTATAGCAGAAATGCCTGCTTTTAAAAAATTAAATTATCCTGCTAATGCCATCTTTGAAGAAGATGGAGAAATTTTGGAAATTGATTTTATTAATTTTCAAAATTTATGCAGTGAAAATAAAGAATTCAATTTTTTACTTATCAGCTCACTTTTTGATAAAATCAAAATTTTAGAAAAGAAATTATCTCAAAATGCATTAGATTTAAGAACGAGATTGTTAAAGTATCTTTTGGAAAATGAAAAAAAATTAGATACAATTTCGCAAAAACAAATCGCAATTGATTTAAATGTTAGAGCGCAATCTTTATCTCGAGTGTTAAAAGAGCTTAAAATTTCAGAACTTATTGATACAAAAAAAGGTAAAATTGAAATTTTAAATAAAGATATGATTATAAAAGAACTTTGGTAAAATTAAGGTAGAGAATGGATTTTGATTTTATATTAGCTCAAGCTCCCGCTTTTTTAACAGCTGCTTGGCTTACGATAAAACTAAGCTTTTTTGGAATTATTTTTTCTTTAATAATAGGCTTGTTTTGCATTTTAATGAGTTATTTTAAAATAAAAATTTTAGAAAATATTTGCAAGCTTTATATAGAGTTTTCAAGAAATACGCCTTTATTAATTCAACTTTTTTTCTTATATTATGCTTTGCCTAAATTTAATATACATTTAGAGCAAATTCCACCGCTCAATTTAATTTGTTTAAGCGTAGAAGAAACTTTAAGACCTTCTTTTGCTTGTGCTATAGTAGGACTTAGTTTTTTAGGGGGTTCTTATATGGCTGAGAGTTTAAGGGCGGGATTTGAAGCCATAAGAAAACAGCAGTTTGAAGCAGGACTTTCTTTGGGTTTTTCAAAATTTGGAAATTTGCGTTATGTGATTTTGCCGCAAGCTTTGGCTATTTCTATGCCAAGTATTAGTGCTAATATTATATTTTTAATCAAAGAAACTTCAGTTGTTAGCATTATTGCCTTGCCAGATTTGGTGAATTTAATGAAGAGTTTAAATTCCTTAACCTATAAGACAGATGAGCTATTGTTTTTGTTGTTTATGGGATATTTGTGCATTATTTTGCCTTTGTCTTTTATTTTGCTAAAGTTTGAAAAAAGGTTGCTTTATGCTTGAACTTTTAAATACCGATACGCTTTTAAGACTCTGGCAAGGGCTTTTTGTCACTCTTGAAATTTCATTTATCAGCACTATTATTACTTCGATAGGCGGGTTGTTTTTGGGAATTTTAATGAGTTTTAAAAATACCTATATCTATGCTTTTTGTCGTTTAGGTTTAGAATTTGTACGTGTTATGCCACTTTTAGTATGGTTTTTTGTGGTGTATTTTGGTTTTCCTAGATGGTTTGGGTGGGATTTGAGTTCTGTAAGTGTAGCTATTATTGTTTTTAGCATTTGGGGTTGTTTTGAGATGATGGATTTGGTGCGTGTTTCCTTACAGAGTATTCCAAAACATCAGTATGAAAGTGCATCATCTTTAGGTTTAAATACGGTGCAAAGTTTTGCTTATGTTATTATTCCACAAGCTATGCGTCGTTTAACTCCTATGAGCATGAATTTACTTACTCGCATGATCAAAAGTACAACCTTTGCTTATTTAATCGGCGCGGTAGAGCTTGTAAAAGTAGGGCAACAAATTATAGAATTTCATAATAGAAATGATTTTGCACCTTTTATTATTTATGGTTTGATTTTTTTTATCTTTTTTATACTTTGTTATCCTATCGCTTTATATTCAAGAAAATTAGAGAAAAAATGGAGCTAAAATGAGTATACTAAAAATAGAAAATTTACAAAAGTATTATGGTTCGCATCATGCTTTAAAAGATATTAATTTAGAAGTTAAGGATAAGGAAGTTGTGGTGATTTTGGGTCCTAGTGGGTGCGGAAAATCTACGCTTTTGCGTTGTATTAATGGGCTTGAAGAGATTGCAAGTGGTAATATTTATATTGACAATGAAAAAATAGATAAAGATTTCAAAGAATGGCCAAGAATGCGTCAAAAAGTTGGTATGGTTTTTCAATCTTATGAGCTTTTTGAGCATTTAAGTGTTGAAGAAAATATACTTTTAGGGCCTATGAAAGTGCAAAAAAGAAAGAAAGATGAGGTTTTACAAGAGGCTAAAATTTGGCTTGAAAAGGTGGGGCTTTTGCATAAAATTCATGCTTATCCAAGAGAACTTAGCGGAGGACAAAAACAAAGAATTGCTATAGTAAGAAGTTTATGCATGAATCCTGAGTTAATGCTTTTTGATGAGGTTACAGCAGCGCTGGATCCTGAGATTGTCAGAGAAGTTTTAGAAGTGATGTTAAATCTTGCAAAAGAGGGTATGACTATGCTTATTGTTACTCATGAAATGGGTTTTGCTAAAGCTGTAGCAGATAAAATTATTTTTATGGATGAAGGAAAAATCATCGAAGAAAATGATCCTAAAAGTTTTTTTAAAAATCCAAAAAGCGAAAGAGCAAAGAAATTTTTAAATTTATTTGATTATCACAAATAGATAAAAATAATATTGGTTTATGATAATAAAATTTACAAGACTAAAAATTTTATAGAAAAACTAAAAAAGTCTTGACAAAATTTTTTTTTTGAGTTATAATCTTACTTTTATTTTTGCTGGTTTAGCTCAGTTGGTAGAGCAGCTGCCTTGTAAGCAGCAGGTCGGGGGTTCAAGTCCCTTAACCAGCTCCATTTATTTTAGCAGTGTTTGACCAGAATATTGAAAAAGCAATATTTTTATGGTGAGTTACTCAAGTGGCCAACGAGGGCAGACTGTAAATCTGCTGGCTTTCGCCTTCCGTGGTTCGAATCCACGACTCACCACCATGCTTTGCGGGAGTAGCTCAGTTGGCTAGAGCATCAGCCTTCCAAGCTGAGGGTCGCGGGTTCGAGTCCCGTTTCCCGCTCCAATAATTTAAAAGAACTGGGAGCTGTATTTTAAAACCTTTAACTTACAGTATATATCCCATTTAAGAGTTTTTGTTGTCTGTTATTGTGTATAATTTTTCTGAGCGCTCGTATAGCTCAGAGGTAGAGCACTCCCTTGGTAAGGGAGAGGTCGCGGGTTCAATTCCCGCTATGAGCTCCATGAATTGAAAAAATTATATAGATATAAGACTTGCTTTGCTCAATTTATTTTTTATACGGAGGAAAAAAATGGCTAAAGAAAAATTTTCACGTAATAAGCCACACGTAAATATTGGTACTATTGGTCACGTTGACCATGGTAAAACTACTTTAACAGCTGCTATTTCTGCTGTTCTTTCTAGAAGAGGTTTGGCAGAGCTTAAAGATTATGATAATATCGATAATGCTCCAGAAGAAAAAGAGCGTGGTATTACTATTGCTACTTCTCATATTGAATATGAAACAGACAATCGTCACTATGCACACGTTGACTGCCCAGGTCACGCAGATTATGTTAAAAACATGATTACAGGTGCTGCACAAATGGATGGAGCGATCTTGGTTGTTTCTGCTGCAGATGGCCCTATGCCACAAACTAGAGAGCACATTCTTCTTTCTCGTCAAGTAGGTGTTCCATATATTGTTGTTTTTATGAATAAAGCAGATATGGTTGATGATGCTGAACTTCTAGAGTTAGTTGAAATGGAAATTAGAGAATTATTAAGCTCTTATGATTTCCCAGGCGATGATACACCTATTATTTCTGGTTCTGCTTTAAAAGCTCTTGAAGAAGCTAAAGCTGGACAAGATGGTGAATGGTCAGCAAAAATTATGGATCTTATGGCTGCAGTTGATAGCTATATTCCAACTCCAACTCGTGATACTGAAAAAGACTTCTTGATGCCAATTGAAGACGTTTTCTCAATTTCAGGTCGTGGTACTGTTGTTACAGGTAGAATTGAAAAAGGTGTTGTAAAAGTAGGTGATACTATCGAAATCGTTGGTATTAAAGATACTCAAACAACAACTGTAACAGGTGTTGAAATGTTCAGAAAAGAAATGGATCAAGGCGAAGCAGGAGATAACGTAGGTGTTCTTCTTCGTGGTACTAAAAAAGAAGAAGTTATCCGTGGTATGGTTCTTGCTAAACCAAAATCAATTACTCCACACACTGACTTCGAAGCTGAAGTTTATATCTTAAATAAAGATGAAGGTGGTAGACATACTCCATTCTTTAACAACTATAGACCGCAGTTTTATGTAAGAACAACTGATGTTACAGGTTCGATTAAATTAGCTGATGGTGTTGAAATGGTTATGCCAGGTGAAAATGTGAGAATTACTGTAAGCTTGATCGCTCCAGTAGCACTTGAAGAAGGAACTCGTTTTGCTATTCGTGAAGGTGGTAAAACTGTTGGTTCAGGTGTTGTTTCTAAAATTATTAAATAATTTAATAAAGCCAAGTTAAAAGCTTGGCTTTAATTTTTTAAGGAAAATTGAAATGAGAATTAAAGTTGGTTTAAAGTGTGAAGAATGTGGTGATATTAATTATAGCACCTATAAAAATAGTAAAAATACTACTGAAAAATTAGAATTAAAAAAATATTGCCCAAGATTAAAAAAACATACACTTCACAAAGAAGTTAAGCTAAAAAGTTAAGCTTGCGCCCTTAGGGCAATAGCTCCAACGGTAGAGCGCCGGATTCCAAATCCGATGGTTGGGGGTTCGAATCCCTCTTGCCCTGCCATAATTAAGGTTTAAATAAATGGAAAAATTAATAACTTATTTTAAATTATCAAAAGCCGAATTAAGGAAAGTAATTTTTCCTTTAAAAGAACAGGTAAGAAATGCCTATATTACAGTTTTTGTGGTTGTTGTGGTGATTTCTTTGTTTTTGGCGTTAGTGGATTGGCTTATGTCCTCTATTGTTTCTGCGATCGTATAAGGAGAGTAAATGAGTACTCATAAATGGTATGCAATTCAAACTTATGCTGGCAGTGAAATGGCAGTTAAAAGAGCCATTGAAAATTTAGTAAAAGATAACGGAATTGAAGAACAACTTAAAGAAATTGTTGTTCCAACTGAAGATGTTATTGAATTTAAGAATGGAAAGGAGAAGATTAGCGAAAGAAGTTTGTATTCAGGATACGTTTTTGCACTTCTTGATTTAAATACAGAGCTTTGGCATCGCATTCAATCTCTTCCAAAGGTTGGTCGTTTTATTGGAGAATCCAAAAAGCCAACCCCTTTAACAGAAAAAGATATTAATTTGATTTTGGAAAAAGTTCACAATCGTGCAGCGCCTAAACCAAAGATTTCTTTTGAAGAAGGGGAAAATGTGAGAATCACAGAAGGGCCATTTGCAAACTTTACTGCAATTGTAGAAGAGTATGATATGGTTCGTGGTTTATTAAAATTAAATGTTTCTATTTTTGGACGTTCAACTCCAGTGGAGATCTTATATTCTCAAGTTGAGAAAATAATTTAATTTATATCAAGTAAGGAGATTTGTTATGGCTAAAAAAGTCGTAGGCGAAATTAAATTGCAAATTGCTGCCACAAAAGCAAACCCATCACCACCTGTTGGTCCTGCTTTGGGTCAGCAAGGTGTTAATATTATGGAGTTTTGTAAGGCTTTTAATGAAAGAACAAAAGATATGGCAGGTTTTAATATCCCTGTTGTTATCACTGTTTATGCAGATAAAAGTTTTACTTTTATTACAAAACAACCGCCAGCTACGGATTTGATCAAAAAAGCAGCTGGAATTTCTAAAGGTACGGATAATCCACTTAAAAATAAGGTGGGTAAGTTAACTCGTGCTCAAGTTTTAGAAATAGTAGATAAGAAAATTGCAGATTTAAATACTAAAGATAGAGATCAAGCTGCTAAAATTATTGCAGGTTCAGCTCGTTCTATGGGTGTTGAAATCGTAGATTAATCCTTTCACCGCCAAGGTAAAAGGCGGTAGCACTTTAAAATGCGGAGAAAATAAATGGCTAAGATAGCAAAAAGATTAAAAGAATTATCACAAAAAATTGATTCAAATAAAGAGTATGCTTTAAGCGATGCAATTGATACAATAAAGACTTTAAAGTCTGCTAAATTTGATGAGACTGTAGAAATTGCTTTAAAACTTAATGTTGATCCAAGACATGCAGATCAAATGGTAAGAGGATCTGTTGTTTTACCTGCTGGAACGGGTAAAAAAGTTCGTGTTGCTGTAATTGCAAAAGACGCAAAAGCTGATGAAGCGAAAAATGCTGGTGCAGATATTGTGGGTAGCGATGATTTAGTAGAAGAAATTCAAAAAGGTAATATGAATTTTGATGTTTTGATTGCTACTCCAAATTTAATGGGACTTGTTGGTAAAGTTGGTAGAATTTTAGGGCCAAAAGGTTTAATGCCAAATCCTAAAACTGGAACAGTGACTATGGATGTTGCTCAAGCAGTTAATAATGCAAAAAGTGGTCAGGTAAATTTCCGTGTTGATAAGCAAGGAAATATCCATGCAGGTCTTGGTAAAGTAAGTTTTTCCAAAGAACAATTATGGGACAATGTTAGCACTTTTGTAAAGGCAATTAACAAACATAAACCTGCTGCAGCTAAAGGTAGATATATTAAAAATGCGGCTTTATCTTTGACAATGAGCCCTTCTGTAAAGCTTGAAACACAAGAATTGCTTGATATGAAATAAGAGTTGCTTTTTTGCAACTCTTTTGTTTTAAAATAAACATTTGAAAAAATTTTTGATTTTTTGAGATGTTTATTTTAGATTGAAGATAGTCGAGGCGTAAGCTTAATTGGATTTCCACTCTACTTGAAATCTCAATCGGAAAGGAGAAAATGTGACTAGAAGCGAAAAAGTTGAGATTATTGCTAAACTTGAAGAAGGTTTTAAAGCTAGTGAAGCTATTGTAGTTTGTAATTACAGAGGTCTTAGCACAAAAAAACTAGAAGAGCTTAGAAATAATGCAAGAGAAAACAATGTAAAAGTTCAAATTGTTAAAAATACTTTGGCTAACATTGCTCTTAATAATTCCGGTAAAACAGGTCTAGTTCTTAAAGATACAAATATTTATCTTTGGGGCGAAGATCAGCTAGGTGTTTCAAAAGTAGCTGCTAAATTTGAAGAAAATAACGATAAATTTGAAATCAAAACAGCTCATATTGAAGGCGAAGTTGCAGATGTTGCTAAGGTTAAAGCTCTTGCTAAAATGCCTTCACGCAATGAGTTGCTTGCTATGCTTTTGCAAGTTTGGAATGCGCCAATTACCAATTTCACAATAGGTTTAAATGCGCTTAAAAATAAAAAAGAATCTGAATAAATTAAATAAAAGGATAAAAAATGGCAATCTCTAAAGAAGATGTATTAGAATATATTTCAAATTTAAGTGTTCTTGAGTTATCAGAACTTGTAAAAGAGTTTGAAGAAAAATTTGGTGTGTCTGCTGCTCCTGTAATGATAGCTGGTGGTGCTGCAGCTGGTGGTGCTGCAGCTGCTGCTGAAGAAAAAACTGAATTTGATATCGTTTTAACTGATGGCGGTGCTAAAAAGATTGAAGTTATTAAAATCGTTCGTGCTCTTACAGGCCTTGGTCTTAAAGAAGCAAAAGATGCAGTTGAGCAAACTCCTTCAACTCTAAAAGAGGGTGTGGCTAAAGCTGAAGCTGAGGAAGCTAAAAAACAACTTGAAGAAGCTGGTGCTAAAGTAGAACTTAAGTAATTTTAAGCTTTAAAGTTAGAAGAAGATTTGCCAAGGCAAGTCTTCTTTTTTTATTTTTACCTAATTTTTAGGTCTTCTTTTTTAAATTTACAAAATTTACCATGAGGTATGTGCGATATGTTAGATAATAAATTAGGAAATCGTTTAAGAGTAGACTTCTCAAACATTTCAAAACAAATAGAAATCCCAAATCTTCTACAATTACAAAAAAAGAGTTTTGATTATTTTTTAAATCTTGATAATGGTGAAAGTGGTATAGAAAAAGTTTTTAAATCAATTTTTCCTATTCATGATCCGCAAAATAGATTGAGTCTTGAATATGTTAGTAGTGAAATAGGCAAGCCAAAATATACCATTCGCGAATGCATGGAAAGAGGTTTGACTTATTCTGTAAATTTAAAAATGAAAATCCGTCTTACTCTGCATGAAAAAGATGAAAAAACAGGGGAAAAAGTTGGCGTAAAAGATATTAAAGAACAAGAAATTTATATCCGCGAAATTCCTTTAATGACAGATCGTGTATCTTTTATCATTAATGGGGTTGAGAGGGTGGTTGTAAATCAATTACATAGAAGCCCTGGTGTTATTTTTAAAGAAGAAGAAAGTTCAACGGTTGCAAATAAGCTTGTTTATACAGCACAAATTATTCCTGATCGTGGTTCGTGGCTTTATTTTGAATACGATGCCAAAGATGTTTTGTATGTAAGAATCAATAAGCGTAGAAAAGTTCCTGTAACTATGCTTTTTAGAGCTTTAGGGTATAAAAAACAAGATATTATTAAGTTGTTTTATCCTATTCAGACTATACATGTGAAAAAAGATAAATTTTTAACAGAATTTAATCCAAATGATTTTATGGATAGAATAGAATATGATATTAAAGATGAAAAAGGAAAAATCGTTCATCAAGCTGGAAAAAGACTTACAAAGAAAAAAGCAGAACAGCTTATTAAAGACGGTTTAAAATGGATAGAATATCCTGTAGAAATTTTACTTAATCGTTATTTAGCAAATCCTATTATTGATAAAAAAAGTGGAGAGGTTTTATTTGATTCTTTAACTTTGTTAGATGAGAGTAAGCTTGCTAAGATTAAAGAGCAAAAAAGTTTTGATATAGCAAATGACTTGGCTAATGGCGTTGATGCAGCGATTATTAACTCCTTTGCTCAAGATGGAGAAACTCTAAAACTTCTTAAACAAAGTGAAAATATCGATGATGAAAATGATTTAGCTGCGATTAGAATTTACAAAGTTATGCGCCCAGGTGAACCTGTGGTAAAAGATGCAGCGAAGGCTTTTGTAAATGATTTATTCTTCAATTCTGAAAGATACGATCTTACTAAGGTAGGTCGTATGAAAATGAACCATAAGTTAGGTCTTGAAGTGCCTGAGTATGTTACTGTTTTGACTAATGAAGATATTATTAAAACTGCAAAATATTTAATTAAAGTAAAAAATGGTAAAGGACATATTGATGATAGAGATCATTTAGGAAATCGTCGTATACGTTCTATAGGTGAACTTTTAGCTAATGAACTTCATTTAGGTCTTGCAAAAATGCAAAAGGCGATCAGAGATAAATTTACTTCTTTAAATGCGGATCTTGATAAAGTAATGCCTTATGATTTAATCAATCCTAAAATGATTACTACAACTATCATTGAATTTTTTACAGGAGGTCAGCTTTCGCAATTTATGGATCAAACCAACCCTTTAAGCGAGGTTACTCATAAGCGTCGTTTGTCAGCGCTTGGTGAAGGTGGACTTGTAAAAGAAAGAGCAGGTTTTGAAGTGCGTGATGTTCACGCGACACATTATGGTAGAATTTGTCCAGTTGAAACACCTGAAGGTCAAAATATTGGTTTGATTAACACTCTTTCTACTTATGCAAAAGTAAATGAACTTGGCTTTGTTGAAGCGCCATATAGAAAAGTTGTAAATGGTAAAGTGACTAATGAAGTTGTTTATCTTACAGCGACACAAGAAGAAGGCTTGTTTATCGCACCAGCTTCAACTAAGGTTGATGCTAAAGGCAATATAGTAGAAGAATTTGTTGAGGCTAGGCAAGATGGTGAAACTATACTTGCAAGACGCGAAGAAGTGCAATTAATCGATCTTTGCTCAGGTATGGTTGTTGGAGTTGCAGCTTCTTTGATTCCGTTTTTAGAGCACGATGATGCAAACAGAGCGCTAATGGGTTCAAACATGCAACGTCAAGCTGTACCACTTCTTACTGCTTCAGCTCCGATAGTAGGAACAGGTATGGAACAAATTATTGCGCGTGATGCTTGGGAAGCTGTTAAAGCAAAGCGTGGCGGTGTGGTTGAGAAAGTGGATAATAAAAGCATTTTCATTTTAGGTGAAGATGATAAAGGTCCATTTATTGACCATTACACTATGGAGAAAAATTTAAGAACCAATCAAAATACAAATTATATTCAACACCCTATTGTTAAAAAAGGTGATATCGTAAAAGCAGGACAAATTATCGCAGATGGTCCTTCTATGGATCAAGGCGAACTTGCTATAGGTAAAAATGCTTTAATCGCTTTTATGCCTTGGAATGGTTATAACTATGAGGATGCTATAGTTGTAAGTGAGAGAATTATTCGTGAAGATACTTTTACAAGCGTGCACATTTATGAAAAAGAAATTGAAGCAAGAGAACTAAAAGACGGTATAGAAGAAATTACCAAAGATATTCCAAATGTAAAAGAAGAAGATGTTGCGCATCTTGATGAGAGCGGTATTGCAAAAATTGGTACCCATATTAAACCAGGTATGATTTTGGTGGGTAAGGTTTCTCCAAAAGGTGAGGTTAAACCAACTCCTGAAGAAAGACTTTTAAGAGCGATTTTTGGAGAAAAGGCAGGACATGTTGTGAATAAATCCCTTTATGCAACCGCTTCTTTAGAGGGTGTTGTTGTGGATGTTAAAATTTTCACTAAAAAAGGCTATGAAAAAGATGATCGCGCAATAAAATCTTATGATAAAGAAAAAATGGCTTTAGAAAAAGAGCATCATGATAGACTTTTGATGATGGATAGAGAAGAAATGCTTCGTGTTTGTGCTCTTCTTTCCAAAGCCCCTTTAAATAGCGATCAAAAAATTGGAGATAAAAATTATAAAAAAGGACAAACTGCAGATATTAGCGAACTTGAAAAAATCAATCGTTTTACTTTAACAACTTTGATTAAAGCTTATTCTAAAGAGATTCAAAAAGAATACGATGATTTAAAAAATCATTTCCAAAATGAGAAGAAAAAATTAAAAGCAGAACACGATGAAAAGCTTGAAATTTTAGAAAAAGATGATATTTTACCAAGTGGGGTAATTAAGCTTGTTAAAGTTTATATTGCTACAAAAAGAAAGCTTAAAGTCGGTGATAAAATGGCAGGACGTCATGGAAATAAAGGTATAGTTTCAACTATAGTTCCTGAAGTAGATATGCCTTATTTGCCAAATGGTAAGAGCGTGGATATTGCGCTTAATCCACTTGGCGTTCCAAGTCGTATGAATATAGGTCAAATTTTAGAAAGTCATTTAGGTTTAGTTGGACTTAGACTTGGGGATCAAATTCAAGAAATTTTTGATAGAAAGCAAAAAGATTTTCTTAAAGAATTAAGAGCGAAAATGCTTGAAATTTGTTCTATTCCAAGACTTGCAAACGAAAAAGAATTTATTAAAAGCTTAAGCGATGAAGAGCTTTTAAACTATGCTAGAGACTGGAGTAAAGGAGTTAAATTTTCTACTCCTGTTTTTGAAGGTGTAAATATAGAAGAATTTAGCAAGCTTTTTAAAATGGCTAAGATAGATATGGATGGCAAAACAGAACTTTACGATGGACGAACAGGGGAAAAAATTGCAGAGCGTGTTCATGTAGGATGTATGTATATGCTAAAACTCCATCACTTGGTTGATGAAAAAGTTCATGCAAGAAGTACAGGACCTTATAGCTTGGTTACCCAACAACCTGTGGGTGGTAAAGCACTCTTTGGGGGACAAAGATTTGGAGAAATGGAAGTTTGGGCACTTGAAGCTTATGGAGCGGCTCACACTTTAAGAGAAATGTTAACCATAAAATCAGATGATGTAGAAGGTAGATTTAGTGCTTATAAAGCATTGACAAAAGGTGAAAATGTTCCAGCAACAGGAATTCCTGAAACATTTTTTGTATTAACCAATGAGCTTAAATCTCTTGCTTTAGATGTTGAGATTTTTGATAAGGATGAAGATAATGAGTAAATTTAAAGTAATAGAAATTAAAGAAGATGCAAGACCTAGAGATTTTGAAGCATTTCAACTGAGACTTGCAAGTCCTGAAAAAATCAAATCATGGTCTTATGGAGAAGTAAAAAAACCAGAAACTATTAATTATAGAACCTTAAAGCCTGAAAGAGATGGGCTTTTTTGTGCAAAGATTTTTGGACCTATAAGAGATTATGAGTGTCTTTGCGGTAAATACAAAAAAATGCGTTTTAAAGGCGTTAAGTGTGAAAAATGTGGTGTTGAAGTAGCAAATTCAAAAGTGCGTCGTTCTAGAATGGGGCATATCGAGCTTGTAACTCCTGTGGCTCATATTTGGTATGTTAATTCTCTTCCAAGCCGTATAGGAACGCTTTTGGGTGTTAAGATGAAAGATCTTGAGCGCGTGCTTTATTATGAAGCTTATATTGTTGAAAACCCAGGTGATGCTTTCTATGATAATGAAAGTACTAAAAAAGTGGAATATTGCGATGTTTTGAACGAAGAGCAATATCAAAATTTAATGCAACGCTATGAAAATAGCGGCTTTAAAGCAAGAATGGGTGGAGAAGTTGTTCGTGATTTACTTGCAAATTTAGATCTTGTAGCGCTTTTAAATCAACTTAAAGAAGAAATGGGGGCTACAAATTCAGAGGCTAAGAAAAAAACTATCATTAAACGCTTAAAAGTTGTAGAAAATTTCTTAAATTCAAATTTAAACGCCAATACCGATAGCGACGAAGCTGTACCAAATCGTCCTGAATGGATGATGATTACAAATCTTCCAGTTTTACCGCCAGATTTGCGTCCTTTAGTGGCTTTAGATGGTGGGAAATTTGCAGTTTCTGATGTGAATGACTTATATCGTCGTGTTATCAATAGAAATACACGTCTTAAAAAACTTATGGAACTTGATGCACCTGAAATCATTATCAGAAATGAAAAAAGAATGCTTCAAGAGGCTGTTGATGCGCTTTTTGACAACGGTCGTCGTGCTAATGCTGTAAAAGGAGCAAATAAACGCCCATTGAAATCTTTAAGTGAAATCATCAAAGGGAAACAAGGACGTTTTAGACAAAATCTACTAGGTAAAAGGGTGGATTTCTCAGGTCGTAGCGTTATTGTTGTAGGTCCAAAACTTAGAATGGATCAATGCGGTTTACCTAAAAAAATGGCTTTAGAGCTTTTTAAGCCACATCTTTTAGCTAAGCTTGAAGAAAAAGGTTATGCAACCACAGTAAAACAAGCTAAAAAAATGATAGAAAATAAAACCAATGAAGTTTGGGAATGTTTAGAAGAGGTAGTAAAGGGACATCCTGTTATGCTAAACCGTGCACCTACTTTGCATAAGCTTTCTATCCAAGCTTTTCATCCTGTTTTAGTGGAAGGTAAGGCTATACAACTTCATCCTTTGGTTTGTGCAGCATTTAACGCAGACTTTGATGGGGATCAAATGGCAGTGCATGTACCGCTTTCTCAAGAGGCTATTGCAGAATGTAAAGTGCTTATGCTTTCATCAATGAATATTCTTTTACCAGCAAGCGGTAAGTCTGTAACCGTTCCATCGCAAGATATGGTTTTAGGAATTTATTATCTTTCGTTGGAAAAAGCAGGTGCTAAAGGTTCGCATAAAATTTGTACAGGCATTGATGAAGTGATGATGGCACTTGAAAGCAAGTGTTTGGATATTCATGCGAGCATACAAACTATGGTAGATGGTAGAAAGATTACCACTACAGCAGGAAGATTGATTGTTAAATCCATCTTGCCTGATTTTGTGCCTGAAAATAGTTGGAATAAAGTCTTAAAGAAAAAAGACATTGCTGCGCTTGTGGATTATGTTTATAAACAAGGTGGTTTAGAGATTACAGCAAGTTTCTTGGATAGACTTAAAAATTTAGGTTTTGAATATGCAACTAAAGCAGGTATTTCAATTTCGATTGCAGATATTATTGTTCCTAATGATAAACAAAAAGCTATCGATGAAGCAAAAAAACAAGTAAGAGAAATTCAAAATTCTTATAATCTCGGTTTGATTACTTCAGGGGAAAGATACAATAAAATCATTGATATTTGGAAAAGTACAAACAATGTTCTTTCAAAAGAAATGATGAAGCTTGTAGAAAAAGATAAAGAAGGTTTTAACTCTATTTATATGATGGCAGATTCTGGTGCTAGGGGTAGTGCAGCTCAAATTTCTCAGCTTGCTGCGATGAGAGGACTTATGACCAAACCTGATGGTTCTATTATCGAAACGCCTATTATTTCAAATTTCCGTGAAGGGCTAAATGTTCTTGAATACTTTATTTCAACTCACGGTGCTAGAAAAGGTCTTGCAGATACCGCTCTTAAAACAGCAAATGCGGGTTATTTGACAAGAAAACTCATCGATGTTGCACAAAATGTAAAAATTACCATTGAAGATTGTGGAACACATGAGGGTGTTGAAATCAATGAAATTACCGCAGATAGTTCTATTATAGAAACTTTAGAAGAAAGAATTTTAGGCAGGGTTTTAGCTGAGGATGTGATTGATCCTATTACAAATTCTGTGCTTTTTGCAGAAGGTACTTTAATGGATGAGGAAAAAGCAAAAATTCTTGGCGAAAGCGGTATAAAAAGTGTCAATATCCGCACTCCTATTACCTGCAAAGCTAAAAAAGGAATTTGTGCAAAATGTTATGGTATCAATCTTGGTGAAGGTAAATTAGTAAAACCAGGCGAAGCAGTGGGAATTATTTCCGCTCAATCTATCGGTGAACCAGGAACGCAGCTAACTCTAAGAACTTTCCATAGCGGGGGAACTGCAAGTACGGATTTACAAGATAGACAAGTAAGCGCACAAAAAGAAGGTTTTATAAGATTTTATAATCTTAAAACTTATAAAAACAAAGAAGGTAAAAATATCGTAGCAAATCGTAGAAATGCGGCGGTTTTACTTGTGGAGCCAAAAATCAAAACTCCATTTAAAGGTGTGATTAATATAGAAAATATTCATGAAGATGTGATTGTTTCTATTAAAGATAAAAAACAAGAAGTAAAATACATATTAAGAAAATACGATCTTGCTAAACCAAATGAATTAGCAGGTGTAAGTGGCAGTATAGATGGAAAACTTTATTTGCCATATCAAAGCGGCATGCAAGTAGAAGAAAATGAAAGTATCGTAGAAGTGATTAAAGAGGGTTGGAATGTACCAAATCGTATTCCTTTTGCGAGTGAAATTTTAGTAGAAGATGGCGAGCCTGTAGTTCAAAATATCAAAGCAGGCGAAAAAGGAACACTCAAATTTTACATCCTTAAAGGCGATGGTTTAGATAGAGTAAAAAATGTTAAAAAAGGTGATATTGTTAAAGAAAAAGGATTCTTTGTAGTGATTGCTGATGAAAATGATAGAGAAGCAAAAAGACACTATATCCCAAGAGAATCTAAGATAGAATTTAACGATAGTGAAAAAATCGATGACGCAAATACTATCATTGCAAGTGCTCCTAAAAAAGAAAGAAAAGTGATTGCAGAATGGGATGCTTATAATAATACTATCATTGCAGAAATTGATGGTGTTGTAAGCTTTGAGGATATTGAAGCAGGTTATAGTGCTGATGAGCAAATTGATGAAGCTACAGGTAAGCGTTCTTTAGTAATTAATGAGTATTTACCTAGCGGAGTTAGACCAACTTTGGTAATTGCAGGAAAAGGTGATAAAGCTGTGCGTTATCACCTTGAACCAAAAACCGTTATTTTTGTTCATGATGGCGATAAAATTGCTCAAGCAGATATTTTAGCAAAAACTCCAAAAGCAGCAGCTAAATCAAAGGATATTACAGGAGGTCTTCCAAGAGTTTCTGAACTTTTTGAAGCAAGAAAACCAAAAAATGCGGCTGTGATTGCAGAAATTGATGGTGTTGTTCGTTTTGATAAGCCTTTGCGTTCTAAAGAAAGAATTATTATCCAAGCAGAAGATGGAACAAGTGCTGAGTATTTAATCGACAAATCAAAACATATTCAAGTAAGAGATGGAGAGTTTATTCATGCAGGTGAAAAACTTACAGATGGAGTTGTTTCGAGTCATGATGTGCTTAAAATTTTAGGTGAAAAAGCCTTGCATTATTATTTGATTTCTGAAATTCAGCAAGTTTATCGCGGACAAGGTGTTGTGATTTCTGATAAACATATAGAAGTTATCGTTTCTCAAATGCTAAGACAAGTAAAAGTTGTAGATAGTGGACATACGAAATTTATTGAAGGTGATTTGGTTTCAAGACGTAAATTCCGTGAAGAAAATGAAAGAATCATTAGAATGGGTGGAGAACCAGCTATTGCCGAGCCTGTGCTTTTAGGTGTAACAAGAGCAGCGATTGGAAGTGATAGTGTGATTTCTGCGGCTTCATTCCAAGAAACCACCAAAGTTTTAACTGAAGCAAGTATAGCAGGTAAATTTGACTACTTAGAAGATTTAAAAGAAAATGTTATTCTAGGTAGAATGATTCCTGTTGGAACAGGGCTTTATGGCGAACAAAATTTAAAACTTAAAGAACAAGAATAAAACTCTATTTTATAGCCCTTCGGGGCTATATTAATACAGTGTATCTAAATCATTAAAATAAATTTTTAAAACTTTTTCTATTTTATTTTTTTCTTCTAGAAGTATTTTTTTATTTTTTTCTCTAAAAGCTTTATTAGAGCAATAAATTAGATAAGATATACTAATGGCAGCAATTATTTTATTTTTATGTTCTATGCCTATAGCCATACATTCAATTTGAGGATTCATTTCTCCAATTTCTATGGCAATTTTTTCTTTTTTAATTTGTTTGATTTGTTGATAGAGTTCATTTATATTATTTAAGGTGTTTTCTGTAATTTTATCAAAATTTTTAGGATAAAGTTTTTCTAATTCCTTTTTATTTTTATTTGATAGTAAGGCTTTGCCTAAAGATGTTGCATAAGCAGGATACGAAGTGCCTATAAAAGATTTTAATTGTACTGTATTATTAGCATCAATTTTTTCTAAATAAAGCACATTTCCATCTTTTAAAATTCCCATTTGACAAGTTTGATTGGTTAAATTTCTTATATTTTTCATATGCTTTTTGATTATTTCAAAAATATTATTTTCATTTTTTATATTACATCCTAATTCTATAATCTTAAAATCCAAATAATAACTTTTATTTTTTAAATCACATTTGATATATTTTTTTTCTTGAAGAGTTTGTAAAATAGGCCAAAGAGTTCCAGCAGGAATGTTTAATTTTTTAGCTATAGCACTTAAGGTAAGCTTTTCTTTTGCAAGTAATTCTAGAATATTTAACACTCTAAGAGTGGGCTGATGCATATTGTCTTTATCCTTGTTTTATTTTTATAAATTTTAGCATATTTTTTACTTTTAGTAACATAAAATCATAATTTTTATTATTTATTAATTTTAATATTTTTTTGTAAAAATTGGCAGTTAATAAGAATAAAATACGAATTTTTACCAAGTTAACAGCTTGATTTTTTTACAAATATTTTGTTATATTTTTTGTATATAAATATATTTTTGTATATACGAAAGGAAAAAAATGGGAATTTTAAAAGGAACTTTACCGGCTTTACTTACTCCATATAAAGATGATGGAAGTATCAATGAAAAAGAATTTATTCGCTATTGTGAATTTGGTATTTCTAAAGGCTTGAACGGATTGTTTTGTAATGGAAGTGCAGGGGATTCTCAAGCTTTGAGCGTGGAAGAGCAAGTTAAGTTAATGAAACTCACCAAAAAGGCTACAAAAAATAATATACCTATCATCACGGGTATTACCTCGACAATTTATGAAAACACTTTTATTTTGGCGCAAAAAGCTTATGAATTAGGTCTTGATGCCTTATTACTTGCTATGCCTTATTATTATAAATTGAGTGAAGATGCACTTTTTGAATATGTAAAATATTTAGCTTCTGAAGTGAAACTTCCCTTATATGTTTATAATATACCTCTTTTTGCACCAGCACTAAGCTTAAAATTTATAGAAAAGGTTTCAAAGCTTGATAATGTTGTGGGTATAAAAGATAGTAGCGGAGATGCTTTGCTTTTAAATCATATTTTAGATGTAGTACCTAGTAATTTTGATGTTTTTGTAGGAAGAGAAGAATTTTATGTAGGTGCATTATTAGCAGGTGCAAAAGGTTCTATGACTAGCATAGGTGGAGTTTTTCCAGAACTTATGAGCGAAATTTACAAATCAATCAATGAAAAAAATATAGGCAGAGCTTTGCTAATACAAAAAAGTTTATTAAAGGCCATAAGATTTGGTATGAGCATAGCTTTTCCTATGGGTTTTGCTTTGCTTTTAAAGGCCAGAGGATTTGAATTTGTAAATGCTAGTATTCATCCTTTATCACCTGCTACAAAAGAAGAATTAAACACTCGCTTTGATGAAGCAAAAGAGCTTATTAAAACTATAGAAAAAGAAACAGGTATAAAACTATGAAAGGATATATTATAGTCAATGAAAAAGACAATGTTGCCACAGCTTTGCGTGACTTTAAAAAAGGCGAAAAAGTGGCAAATATTGAGCTTTTAAATGATATTGCAAGCGGACATAAATTTGCACTAAAGGATATAAAAAAAGATGAAATTATTATCAAATACGCAGAAGCTATAGCTAGTGCAAGTTGCGATATTAGTACAGGGGAATGGGTGCATATCCATAATACTGCGGGAATTAGAGGTCGTGGAGATAAGGAATGAAAATGAAAAAGATAATGGGTTATAGAAGGGAAGATGGAAAATTTGGCTTAAGAAATAAAGTCATTATCATACCAAGTGTACATTGTGCTAATAAAGTGTGTGAAAATATAGCTAGAAAATGTAATGGAGCAGTTTATATCAACCATCAGCATGGTTGCTCCCAGCTTGAATTTGATGCTTTACAAACTAGAGATGTTTTAATAGGTCATGGGAGCAATGCCAATGTTTTTGGTGTTTTAATTATAGGGCTTGGTTGTGAGGTAATACAAGCCAAAGCAGTAGCAGAAAAAATCAAAGAAGCAACGCCTTATAAAAAGGTTGAATATTTAGTGATACAAGAATGTGGTGGTAGTAAAAATACCATTGAAAATGGTATCAAAATAGTCAATGAAATGCTTGAAAGTGCTGCAAAATTACAAAAAAGTGAAGGAGATTTCAGTGATTTGATTTTAGGCACAGAATGCGGTGGAAGTGATAGCTATAGCGGACTTAGTGCTAATCCTGCTTTAGGAAGTTTGAGTGATTTTGTAATCGATGAGGGTGGTGCGGTAATTTTAGCAGAAACTACAGAACTTATAGGTTGTGAAGCCATACTAGCTAAGAGAGCAAAAAACGATGAAATAGCTAAAAAGGTATATGATAAGATTTTAGCTTATGAGAATTTAGTCAAATCTTTTCATGCTGATATTCGAGGAGCAAATCCTAGCCCAGGAAATATGGCAGGCGGGCTTAGTACTATAGAGGAAAAATCTTTAGGCTGTGTTTATAAGGCAGGAACTAAAACCTTAATGGATGTGATTGATTATGCTAAGCCTGTAGTTTCTAAAGGTTTAACTTTTATGAATACACCAGGCAATGATATAGAACAACTTAGTGCTATGGTTGCAGGTGGAGCAAATATTTGTGTTTTTACTACAGGTCGTGGCACTCCAACGGGTTCTGCTATCGTGCCTACTATCAAAATGAGTTCTAATACTTTTTGTTATGAAAATATGAATGATGCTATTGATATTAACGCAGGAAGCATTATAGATGGGGTAAAAACAAAAGAAGAAGTGCGTGATGAGCTTATAGAATTAATCGTGCGAATTTCAGATGGAGAATTGGTAAAAGCCGAGCTTAACGAGCAAAATGATTTTTCAGTTTGGAGACTTGCTACAACTTGTTAAAGGGTAAAGTGATGAAACATGCAAATTCAATAAAGTTAGAGTTAGTATGTAAAAAAATATCTTGGCGTATTTTGCCTTTGATTGTTTTGATGTTTTGTCTTTCTATGCTTGATAGGACAAATATTAGCTTTGTGAAATCTCATATAGAAATTGATGCAGGCATCGGTGAGGCTGCTTATGCTTTGGGTGCTGGAATATTTTTTATAGGTTATGCCATTTTTGAAGTGCCTTCAAATTTATTTTTGCATAAATTAGGAGCAAAAATTTGGTTAAGTCGCATAATGATCACTTGGGGACTTGTAACTATGGCAATGATTTTTATACAAGGAGAAATAAGTTTTTATGTATTAAGATTTTTATTGGGTTTAACTGAAGCAGGTTTTAGTCCAGGCATTATTTTATACCTTAGTTATTTTTTCCCAGCTATATATCGATCAAAAGCTTATGGAATTTATCAAATGGGAGTTCCAATTGCTTTTGTTTTTGGTTCTTTAATTAGCGGTTTTATACTTGATTATACACCAAATATATATTTTAAAAATTGGCAATGGATGTTTTTAATAGAAGGAGGTATTACCGTTTTAGTAGGTATTTTTTGTTTATTTTATCTTGATTCACATCCAAAAGATGCAAAATGGTTAGATATAAAAGAAAAAGATATTTTGCTAAAACATATTGAAATTTCCAATACTAAAGCTAAGGATTATTCTATAAAAGATATTTTTAAAAGTATTTTGGTGTGGAAATTTGTATTTGTTTATTTTTGTATTCAATTAAGTGTTTATGGAGTGCTTTTTTATTTACCAAGTAAAATTGCCCAAATATTGCAAATAAATGTAGGTTTTGAAGTTGGACTTTTAAATGCCATACCTTGGATTTTTGTTTTTATCGCCTTGCCAATATTTACCTCATTGGCTGATAAAAAACATTCTTGGAATTTACATGCGATTTTATTTTTACTGCTAGCAAGTTTGAGCATGATAGCTTCAACTTTTGTTACAAATTTGGCGGCATTTTTATTTTTTATTAGCTTGGCTGCTATAGGTTTTATAGTCATTCAGCCTATATTTTGGAATTTGCCAACTCAAGTTTTAAAAGGAAAAGGAGCCGCGGCTGCTATTGCTCTTATAGGATCCTTGGGAAATTTAGGAGGTTTTGTAGCTCCTACTTTAAAAACATATATAGAAAATCATTTTGGAGTTGAGTTTGGACTTATAGTGTTAGCATTGATAGCAATTTTAGGTGTATTGGTATTAATACATTTAAAAATAACTTTAAATTTAGATAAAGGAGAATAAATGGATTTAAAAATTAAAAATAAGGTTTGTATTATTACAGGAGGGGCTAAAGGTATTGGGTATGGTATTGCTAAATTATGGGCAAGCGAAGGCGGAATTCCTGTAATTTTTTCAAGATCTATGCCTAAAGAGCACGATAAAGAATTAAAAAAATTATCTAGTGAGTATGAATTTTATGAAATTGATTTAAAAAATTATGAGCAAATTGAAAAGCTTGTAAAAAAAGTTGCTATCAAACATGGTGGAATCTATGCTCTTGTAAATAATGCAGGTACAAATGATAATTTACATATTGAAAATACAAGTACTCAAGATTTGATAAAATCTTATGAAAATAATCTTTTTCATTATTATACTATGACCAAAGAATGTTTGCCTTACATTAAAAAAGAACAAGGCAGTATTTTAAATATAGTGAGTAAAACAGGCATCACAGGACAAGGAAGAACTTCAGCTTATGCTTCGGCCAAAGCGGCTCAAATGGGTTTTACTAGAGAATGGGCTTGTGCTTTTGCTAAGGATAATGTTAGGGTAAATGCTATAGCTCCTGCTGAAGTTATGACTCCTCTTTATGAAAAATGGCTGCAAAATTTTCCTAATCCTAAAGAGCAATATGAAAAAATCGCAAAAGCTATACCTTTAGGCCATCGTTTTACTACCATAGAGGAAATTGCAAATACAGCGGTTTTTACACTTAGTCCCCTTGCTTCACATACTACAGGGCAAATTTTAATGCCAGATGGAGGTTATGTGCATTTAGATAGAGCATTAAATTGGGATGAAAACTAAGGAGTAAAAAATGACTGATTCTAAAAATATAAAAATAGCTATTGTTTTGGTAACTTCTCTTTTCTTTTTATGGGGAGTAAGCTATGGACTTATTGATGTGATGAATAAAAATTTTCAAAATCATCTTCATATTAGCCAGCATGAAAGTGGTTTTTTACAGTTTGCTTATTTTGGTGCTTATTTTATCATAGCCTTACCCGCAGGTTATATAGCCAATAGATTTTCTTATAAAATGGGAATCATTTTTGGCTTAGCTCTTTATGCCATAGGAGCTTTGCTTATTATACCTGCTACAAATTTGGCTTCTTTTCATTTGTTTTTGTTTGCGTTTTTTATTTTAGCTTGTGGTATTGGTTCTTTAGAAACTAGTGCAAATCCCTACATGACAAAGCTTGGTGATGAAAAAAATGCGAGTTTTAGAATCAATGCTGCGCAAAGTTTTAATGGTTTGGGGCAATTTGTAGGACCTATTATAGGCGGAGCTTTATTTTTATCTATTACTAAACAAGAAGAGGGTGCGAGTAAAGAGCAAATCGAGGCTGCATTGGTAGCTAATATGGGAAATGTCCAGCTTGTTTATATAGGAATTGCTGTCATTGTTATTTTGATTTTAATTGCTTTTGTTGCAAATAAGCTTCCAGAAGGAAGTGCGGTAAGTGATGATTATAAGCAAAAAGATGATTCTAAGCCCATATATGTTTTTAAACACAGACATTTTAACTTAGGGCTTTTAGCACAGTTTTTGTATATAGCCAATCAAGTTGCAGCAGGAGCTTTTTTTATCAATTATGTTGTGGAACATAATGAAGGTTTAAAAGATGCGCAAGGTGCTTATTATTTTTCTATAGCTTTGGTTGCATTTATGTTAGGACGCATTGTTTCTACTCCTTTGATGAAGATAATCAAAGGTGAAAAAATTTTAGGATTTTATTCTCTAATCAATGTGCTTATATGTCTTAGTTTATATTTTGTTAGCGGGTTTTTTAGCATAGTGCTTTTAATAGCTTTATTTTTCTTTATGTCTATTTCTTTTCCTACTATTTTTGCGGTAGCAACAAAAAATTTACCTTTAAATCAAGTAAAACTAGGCGGATCTTTGCTTGTGATGAGTATAGTAGGTGGAGCGATTATGCCTATAATTATAGGCTTTATTAATGATCATTATGGTACAGGCACTGGGTATTTAGCAATCGCACCTTTGTTTTTATATGTGGCTTGGTATGGCTTTATAGGTTCAAAAGTGAGAAAAAATGCAAAAGATTTTTGATGCTCATCTGCACCTTTGGGATTTGGGAAAAATACCTATTTCATGGATGAAAGACGATGAAAAATTAGAGCAAAATTATGATTTTTTTAGGATGAAATAAGAATATAAAGAATTTGAATTTATAGGTGCTATGTATGTTGAGGTTAATAGTGATGATTTGGAAAAGGAAATCTTGTTTGCTTTGGAACAAAAAAAGCTTCATAATCTTTTGCTTTGTCTAGCAGATTTAAAACATAAAGAAAAACTTAATTCTTTTAGAGAAGTAATGCATGTAAGCAAAAAAGGAGCTAAAAGATTGTTTGAAGTAGATTTTGAAGAAAAAATAGAAATTTTAAAAACTTTTAATATACCTTTTGAAGCTTGTATGAAAAATGAAGAACTCAGTTTTTTGGAAAATTTTTTAAATAAAAATTCAAATTTAAAAGTAGTTTTAAATCATCTAGGAAGTCCAAAAATAAATCGTTTAAATGAATACAAAAAAGATTTAAATCTTTTGAAAAAATTTCCAAATTTATATATCAAGCTTTCTACTCCTGATGATTTTTCACAAGAAACTCCTAAGGAATTTATTTTTGAACTTTTTGCTTTTTTAAAAGAAAATTTTAGCGAGGATAAGTTTATATTTGGCAGTAATTATCCAGTGTCTAATTTGTCTCCAAAGCAATGGATTGAGTTGATTATACAAAGTAAGGTTTTTAAAGATTTGGACTTGATATTTTATAAAAATGCTTTATCAATTTATAAAGGAGAATGAATGCAAAGATACGGTCAAATCATAAAGATAAAAAAAGAGAAGATACAAAAATATAAAAATCTTCATGCAAAGCCTTATGAAAGGGTTTGTGAGATGATTAAAGAATGTAATATACAAAATTATTCCATTTATTTGTTTGGAGAATATTTATTTGCATATTTTGAATATGTGGGTGCTGATTTTGAAGCAGATATGGCTAAGATGGCAAGAGATGAAAACACGCAAAAATGGTGGAAAGTAACAGATCCTTGTCAAATATCTTTAGGTTATGCAGGACAAAAGTGGCTAAATATGGAAGAAGTGTTTCACTTAGACTAAAAAAGGAGAAAAAATGACAACTTATTTAAATTATATTGATGGAGAATTTATCTCACATAATGGGGATTTTATCGAAGTTTTAAATCCAGCTACTAAAGAAGTAATTTCAAAAGTAGCGAGTGCTTCTTTAGAAGATGCCAAAAGAGCGATTGAAGCAGCCAAAAAAGCACAAAAATCCTGGGAGACTAAGCCAGCAATTGAGAGAGCAAATCATTTAAGAGAAATAGCTAGTTTAATACGCAAAAATGCTAATTTCTTAACAGAAATTTTAATGCAAGAGCAAGGAAAAACTAGAGCTTTAGCCAGCGTGGAGGTTAATTTTGCAGCAGATTATATGGATTATACGGCCGAATGGGCTAGAAGATATGAAGGTGAAATCATACAAAGCGATAGAGCTAATGAGCATATATATTTATATAAAAGTGCTATTGGGGTAATTGGTGGAATTTTACCTTGGAATTTTCCATTTTTCTTAATCGCAAGGAAGATGGCACCTGCTTTACTAACAGGAAATACCATAGTGATAAAGCCAAGTAGTGAAACTCCAAACAATGCTTTTGAATTTGCAAAACTTGTTTCGCAAAGTTCTTTACCAAAAGGTGTGTTTAATTTGGTTGCAGGTAAAGGTAGTGTAGTAGGATATGAATTATCAAGCAATGAAAATATAGGCATGGTAAGTCTTACAGGAAGTGTTGAAGCAGGGGCTAGAGTAATGGAAGCTGCAGCTAAAAATATCATAAAGGTTTCTTTAGAACTTGGCGGAAAAGCTCCTGCTATAGTGTGTAAAGATGCGGATATTGATTTGGCAGTAGAAGCGATTAAGGCAAGTCGAATTTGCAATAATGGACAGGTTTGTAATTGTGCCGAAAGAGCTTATGTGCATACAAGCATTTATGATGAATTTGTAGATAAATTTGTAAAAGCCATGAGTAAGGTAAGTGTTGGAAATACCTTAAAAGGTGATTTTGATATGGGACCATTGGTCAATCAAGCAGGGGTTGATAATGCTTTAGCAATGCTTCAAAGAGCTACAGCTAAAGGAGCAGTTGTGGAATGCGGTGGAAAAATCACTGATACAAGTGGGTATTATTTTCCTGCAAGTGTTCTTACTAATGTTAAGCATGAGGATGAAATTATGCAAAAAGAAATTTTTGCTCCCATTTTGCCTATTGCTAAATTTGATACACTTGATGAAGCTATTGATATGGCAAATGATTGTGAATATGGTCTTACAAGTTCTATTTATACACAAAATTTAGATATAGCAATGAGAGCTAGCAGAGAAATTAAATTTGGTGAAACTTATATTAATCGTGAAAATTTTGAGGCTATGCAAGGTTTTCATGCAGGCTTTAGAAAAAGTGGCATAGGCGGAGCTGATGGAAAACATGGTCTTGAAGAATATTTAGCTACCCATGTGGTATATTTGCAGTATAATACTAATAAACAATGATTTTTATCCTATCTAAATTTTTAGATAGGAGTTATTATAATCTTGGAATCAAGTATGATGCTTTATAACTATGGATTAAACACTTTTTTAGTAATTTCTTAAAATCAATTTTGGAATTTTTCATTTTGTCTAAAATGAGTAAGATTATTTTTATAAGTAAAACAATAATTAAAAATTAGTTTATGTTTTATAAATATTAATGTAAATTATGTAGGTTTATTTTATAAAAATTTTTAAAAGCATTTAAATTATTTCTAGTTTATATTTTTATAAGTAAATTTTAGATATCATCCAAAGTTTATTACATTTTTAAAGAAAGGAATTATTGTGCCTACCATAAATCAATTGGTTAGAAAAGAGCGCAAAAAAGTTTTAGAAAAATCTAAATCTCCAGCGCTTAAAAATTGTCCACAAAGAAGGGGAGTTTGCACTAGGGTTTATACTACAACACCTAAAAAACCAAACTCAGCGTTAAGAAAAGTTGCCAAAGTAAGACTTACTAGTGGCTTTGAAGTGATCAGCTATATCGGCGGTGAAGGTCATAACTTGCAAGAACACAGCATTGTTTTAGTGCGTGGTGGTAGGGTAAAAGACTTACCAGGGGTTAAATATCACATCGTTCGTGGTGCTCTTGATACAGCAGGTGTTGCAAAAAGAACAGTTTCTCGTTCTAAATATGGTGCTAAACGTCCTAAAGCAGGCGCTGCAAAATAATCATTCATACAGACAAATCCGTTAGATTTGATTTTGTTTGAGTAAAATTTAAAATTTGAAGGAAAAATAATGAGAAGAAGAAAAGCTCCGGTAAGAGAAGTCTTGCCTGATCCGATTTATGGTAATAAAGTAATCACAAAATTTATTAATTCTTTAATGTATGATGGTAAAAAAAGCACAGCTACAACAATTATGTATGGTGCTTTGGAAGCTATTGATAAAAAAGGTGGCGAGAAAAAAGGTATTGATATTTTTAATGATGCGATTGAAAATATTAAGCCTTTATTAGAAGTAAAATCTCGTCGTGTAGGTGGTGCAACTTATCAAGTTCCAGTTGAAGTTCGTCCTGCTAGACAACAAGCTTTGGCGATTCGTTGGATTATTTCTTTTGCAAGAAAAAGAAGCGAAAGAACTATGATTGATAAACTTGCAGCTGAGCTTTTAGATGCAGCAAATAGCAAAGGTGCTTCATTTAAGAAGAAAGAAGATACTTATAAAATGGCTGAAGCAAATAAAGCATTTGCTCACTATCGTTGGTAAGAAGGAGTGTGTATGTCAAGAAGTACTCCTTTAAAAAAAGTTAGAAATATCGGTATTGCTGCTCACATTGATGCGGGTAAAACGACTACATCTGAAAGAATTCTTTTCTTTACAGGCATGAGTCATAAAATCGGTGAAGTTCATGATGGTGCTGCAACTATGGACTGGATGGAACAAGAGAAAGAGCGCGGGATTACTATCACTTCTGCGGCTACAACTTGTTTTTGGAAAGATCATCAAATCAATCTTATTGACACTCCAGGCCACGTGGATTTTACAATTGAAGTTGAAAGATCTATGCGTGTTCTTGATGGTGCTGTTGCGGTATTTTGTTCAGTGGGTGGGGTGCAGCCTCAAAGTGAAACAGTTTGGAGACAAGCAAATAAATATGGTGTTCCAAGAATAGTATTTGTAAACAAAATGGATAGAATCGGTGCAAATTTCTACAATGTAGAAGATCAAATTCGCAACCGTTTAAAAGCTAATCCAGTTCCACTTCAAATTCCAATCGGTGCTGAGGATAATTTTAAAGGCGTAATCGATCTTGTAACTATGAAAGCTTTAGTTTGGGAAGATGATACTAAGCCAACGGATTATGTAGAAAAAGAAATTCCAGCTGAACTTAAAGAAAAGGCAGAAGAATATCGCACAAAAATGATAGAAGCAGTTTCTGAAACTTCAGATGAGTTGATGGAAAAATATTTAGGCGGAGAAGAATTAAGCCTTGAAGAGATTAAAACAGGGATTAAAGCAGGATGTTTAAGTCTTTCTATCGTTCCTATGCTTTGCGGTACAGCGTTTAAAAATAAAGGGGTTCAACCTTTACTTGATGCTGTTGTGGCTTATTTACCAGCTCCTGATGAAGTGGCAAATATCAAGGGTGAATATGAAGATGGCACAGAAGTTTCTGTAAAATCAACTGATGATGGCGAGTTTGCAGGACTTGCATTTAAAATTATGACAGATCCATTTGTAGGACAACTTACTTTCGTGCGTGTTTATCGCGGTTGTTTAGAAAGTGGTTCTTATGCTTATAACTCAACTAAAGATAAAAAAGAAAGAATTGGTCGTTTGTTAAAAATGCACTCTAACAAAAGAGAAGAGATTAAAGTGCTTTACGCAGGCGAAATTGGTGCTGTTGTAGGACTTAAAGATACTTTAACAGGGGATACTCTTGTAAGTGAAAAAGATAAGGTAATCCTTGAAAGAATGGATTTTCCAGATCCAGTTATTTCTGTTGCAGTTGAGCCAAAAACTAAAGCAGATCAAGAAAAAATGTCTATTGCTTTAAATAAATTAGCACAAGAAGATCCAAGTTTTAGAGTTTCTACAGATGAAGAAAGTGGCCAAACTATCATTTCAGGTATGGGTGAGTTACACCTTGAAATTATCGTTGATAGAATGCTTCGTGAATTTAAAGTTGAAGCTGAAGTAGGTCAACCACAAGTTGCTTATCGCGAAACTATTAGAAAAACTGTTGAACAAGAATACAAATACGCTAAACAATCAGGTGGTCGTGGTCAGTATGGACATGTATTCTTACGCCTTGAACCACTTGAGCCAGGTAGTGGATATGAATTTGTTAATGATATCAAAGGTGGAGTAATTCCAAAAGAATACATTCCTGCAGTTGATAAAGGTGTTCAAGAAGCATTACAAAATGGTGTTTTAGCAGGTTATCCTGTGGAAGATGTTAAAGTAACTGTTTATGATGGAAGTTATCACGAGGTGGATTCATCTGAGATGGCGTTTAAACTTGCTGCTTCTATGGGCTTTAAAGAAGGTGCTAGAAAAGCAGGTGCTGTGATCTTAGAGCCTATGATGAAAGTTGAAGTAGAAACTCCTGAAGATTACATGGGTGATGTTATTGGAGATCTTAACAAACGCCGTGGTCAAGTAAATAGCATGGATGAGCGTGGTGGAAATAAAATCATCACAGCATTTTGTCCTTTGGCTGAAATGTTTGGTTATTCTACTGATCTTAGAAGTCAAACTCAAGGTCGTGCGACTTATTCTATGGAATTTGATCACTATGATGAAGTTCCTAAAAATGTTGCGGATGAAATCATCAAAAAAAGAAACGGTTAAATTTTTAGCGGGATTTTTCCCGCTTTCTGTCCTCGTAGCTCAGCAGGATAGAGCGCAAAATTCCTAATTTTGAGGCCGTGAGTTCGAATCTCGCCGTGGACACCAAGTAGTAATTCATTAAGTAATATTAAGATACAAAATACACTATTTTAACAACTTTTCTACATTAAAATTTTTCATTATGATTGAAATTTTTTCTATTTTTTCTTATAATTCTGTAGCCATTTATGTAGCCAAAGTAAAAAAGCTAATTCTGGCTACAAAAATACTAAAAAAAGGTTTTTTTAATGCTAACTCAAAAAGATATAGACAATTTAGAAATAAAAGATAAAAGGTATATGATTAGCGTAGGAGAACCAAAAGAATTATATGTCCGAGTTAATCCAACAGGTAAAAAAGTTTTTTATTTAAGAGCTTCAAAATTTAAAAATTTTATAACAATAGGGGAATGCCAAAAAGGTGTTTTAAATGTTACAAATGCAAGAGAAAAAGCAAAAGATCTTTTAAAATCAATGTATGATGGAAAATTTATCGGCAAAAATGATAAGGTTATGACACTTGAAAAAGCAAATTTTCTTTATGTTGATATAAAATCTAAAAAATTAAATTCAGCTACAATCAAAAAAGAACAGTCAATTTTTAAAAAATATATTATTCCAACTTTGGGACAAAAAGATATAAATGAATTGAAAAAAGATGATTTTCTACCTATTTATGATTTAATGCAGAAAAAAGGAATATACGAAACAATAAATAAAAATATATCTTTGCTATGTAGGATATTTGAGATTAGTAGACAAAGAGGTGACTTAAAAACAGATATAATACTTCAATTGAAAGATTTAAAGAAATTTTACAATGAAGCAAATCACAATAAAGTTAAACATTTTAAAGCTATAGTAGAAGAACAAGAAATAAAAAATATGTTAGAATGTATGAAAGAATATAAAAATCATCCACGGACAAATACAACTATAATTAATGCAATTTATTTTACGCTTTTAACAGCACAAAGAAGTAAAAATATTCGATTTGCCAAATGGAGTGATATTGACTTTGAAAACAATCTTTGGATTATAAAAGCAGATGAAATGAAAGTAAGAACTAATGGTGATAATATTATCCCTTTAAATAAATATGCTTTAAAGATACTAGATATACAAAGAATTTTAAATGGAGATAAAAAGTATATTTTCGCTAATAATAATGGAACTATTAGCGAAAATTTTGCTGTAAGATTTTTTAAATTTTATAATTTAGAGCACACTATACATGGATATCGTTCTACTTTTAGAAGTGTTTATACTAATAAAAGCAATGAGTTAATTCAGCAAGGTATTAGTAAGGATATAGCAGAAATGATATTACATCATATAAACGGTAATGAAATAGAAAGGGCTTACAACAGAGCCAAGGCAATTGATTTAAGAGTAAAACTTATGCAATGGTATGGAAATTACTTAAACTCTCTTTGTGAGTTTTGCTTTTAATGTCTTTTAGCTTTAAGCCATTTTTCTATTTCTTTTATTTCATATCTTATGGATTTTCCTATGCGAATGTAAGGTATTTTACCATCTTGTCTTAACTTAAATAATGATGTTATACTAACTCCTAAATATTCGCTCAATTCTTTTTCTCTAAAATATTTTTTAACCATTTTCAACTCCTAATCTTTTATCTATAATTTCAAAAATAGTATCCTTGTAATAATTCCAAAGCCATTTCTGTTCTTCATCTTCTAAATCATCAACGCTTAAATTACGCCATTCTTTTATTGTTTTAGTATCACAACCTAAATTCATCATGGTTTTTGTAAAAGTCATAACATAGGTATCAACGACAACACTAAAGATATTTTTCATATCTCCTATACAATCCCTAAGATCTACATTTTCAAATATACAATTTTCAAATTCTGTTCTTAAGAAATTACAAAAATTAAAACTTGCACCGCTGAAATCACAATCTATAAAAGATGCATTTTTGCTTGAAATATCATTTAAATTAGAATTTTTAAAACTAGCACCATTTATAAATACATTATCAAAATCCAAACCACTTAAATTTAGATTTTCTAAGTTTGCATCATTTAAAGAAATACCTTCTAAAATGCAATACTCAACTAATTCTTTTTCACTTTTTCTATCATCTTCGATAATGATAGTTTCATCAAGTCTTTTTAAAATTCCCATCTTATTTCCTTAATATTTTTTTCCATTTTTCTTCAAATTCATCATAATTTTTCCAATACTTAAGCTCTTTTTCTAATTTATTTAAAACAGCTTCAAAAACAGTATCTTTACCTATTTTTTCGGCAAATAAACTCATTTCCCATTCTTTTATGCAAATCATTCCATAATCACGAGCAAGTATTTTTCTAAGCTCAAGCAATTCTTTTTGACTAAGCTTTCTTTTAAAGCTTAACTCGTTTTTATGGTCTAGGTCGTATTTTAGGGCTTTGATTTTGTTTTCATATTTTTCCTTTTGCTGTGCTAATTGTGATTTGTAGCCGATTTTTTGATGATGATTTAAAGAATTTAGTCTTTGATTTTCATCGCTTATTTTGTTAAGTTTTTCAGCAATCCATATTCTTATAGAGCCTTTTTCTATAGATTTAATTTGAATATTTATATCAATTTCTATACCAAAAACAGATACTAATGAATTATTCAACTTATCAATACTTAGTAAAAAATCTGTAATTTTTTGGAAAAATAATGTAGCATTTTCTTCATTAAAATATTCAAATCTTAACTCATAAGTTTGTTCTGACATGTATTTCTTTCTTTATTAATAATTATTCTTTTATTATTTTATCAAAATTTTACTTAAGCAAATAGACTTCTTTCTATATGTTTAAACATAATTTCATTAGCACTTTTAAAAAAGTCTTTTTTAATCTCAAAGCCATAAGCTTTGCGGTTTAAATTTGTAGCTGCTAAAAGAGTGCTTCCGCTTCCAGCGCATGGATCTATAACAACATCACCTGCATCTGTAAAAATAGTGATTAATCTTTCTAGCAATTTAATAGGCTTTTGTGTGGGATGTACTTTAGGAATACCTTCATCTTTTTGCCAATCCATGCAGTTATAAATCATCTTTCCATCATTGTTAAATTTTGGAAGTTTTTCACGATATAAGATTAAAGCATATTCACAATTTCCAACTATTTTCATATTTGCTTTTAAAACTTGAGATGAGCTTTGTTTTCTAAAAACCAAATTTATATAATGATTAAAGCCATATTTTTTAGCTACTTCAATTAACATTACTTGTTGTTCAAAAGAGCAAAAAACAATCATGCAAGGACTTTTACCGCATTCTTTAGGTTCTTTTATAAGCATTTTTGAGCAAAAGTGCATAAATTCGCTAACTCTAAAATCATTATCTGTATCAAAAAATGCCTTGTTTGCTTTTTTGCTTTCTCCATTTTTATTATCCCCATTTATATACCATTCAGGAGATGAAGCATAAGCATTGTTTCTTAGATTATAAGGAATATCAGCTATTACAAGCTGTGCTTTTGGTATATTATATCTTTTAAAATTTTGAAAATGGTCGTTATATAAATTTAGTTTCATTTTTACTCCTCAGCTCCCTCGCATTCAGTGTTTATTTCTTTTAAAGTTTTCCCAGATTTGTCTTCATATATTATTGTTATCCTATAACTATACTCTCCATTTTGTTCCGAGTAACAAGGAATAAAGAATGTTCTGTTTTTATCTCCAAATCTGAAACCATAATCATTTGGCACCAGTTGAAAACTTTCTTCATCAAAGTCATAATTTAACGCTGATGGTTCTAATTGATCCCACTCTGCGTAATTGTATTCACAACAACTTTGACTATAAGTGTCCCACAATGAGTTGCCATTGTCGAACACAATTCCTTCATCATTTCCATATTTAATTATTTTCATCTTCATCCTTTCAATAATTCTTTATTTTCGTGTATATTGCCTACGACATATACATCTTCAATTGTTTTATTATTTTTATGTCTACGAAGGTCAAATAAGTACCCACCATCTCCATTAGATAATTTAGAACACAATCCCAACTCCATATCAAAACAAATAATTTCATAAAATATTTCTGAATTTTTTTCATTAGTAAATACTAAGCATTCTATAATATCTCCTATATAGATTTTATTACCTTTGTAATCATAGTAGCCTGTAAATAACTCTATCTCTAAATCATTCTTATTCTTTACAAACTCTACTTCATTAATTCTGTCAGTTTCAGTAAATGTGGCTCCTGCTTCTACAGGAGATTTGTCATATTTATGAAGTTCTATTTCATTAAGATATCTCTTTTCAGTATTATCCCAAATTCTAAAATCAAAGTCTTTTAGTTTCATTTTTATTCCTTAAAAATTTTTCAACATCTTCAAAAGCTTTAATAATAAGCTTTTTTTCATGAAAGTAATTTCTTCCGCTTGGCTTACTTTTGTAAATTTTGTAAGCCTTTCTGAGTTCTTTTTTACTTATGTGATTTTTATAATTTATTTTTTCAATTGCAATCCCATTGCTTCTTAAAAAATGACAAAAGCAACTTCTCCTCTCGCTAAATGGAACGATTTTTACAATTTCAAGATAATTAGAACGGCAAACTTTCATCATCATCATCTCCTATTTCGATATATTTTTCATTGTTATTGTTTTTTACTTCATTTCCATAAGGATTATAGCTTTGATTTTCTTTTGGAATAAATGATTTATTATTGTCGTTATTTAAAGATTTATGCCTTGCTTTAAAAGATTTTATAGATAAAGGCTCTTTATTATTTTGAAACTCATCCATGCTTTGCATTTTTTCATTAAAAATTCTATCAAGAAAGATTTTGTTAGCAAGTTCTCCATTTTTACTTAAATATTCTTCTGTTCCAAAACCTAAAACTAAAAGTTTATTAACTAAAGAATTTAGATAAATAACTTCAGTCTGCACCCCAAAAACATTCTCATTTCCCTTTTCGCTAAAATCAAGTTCATCAATTCCAAAGAATTTCATAATAGCATTTAATTGTCTAAATCCTAAATAATTTTCTTTTTCTCCATTTTTATTGATATAGCTAAAATCGTTATTTTTAGCTACAAAAAGATTAAAAATAGCTAGTTTTTGCTCTTTTCTGGTTAAAAATTCAAAACAAATAAAAGTATTATTGCTTCCATCGCTTGCCAATTTATCATATAAAAAGGCTTTGCGGAAAACTCCGCTATAAAGCCCACCTTCACTTAAATACTCTACGCTTGGCGAATAATTTGCCACTTCAAAACTTGCCTTAAATGCTGGTAACATTATAATCCTCCTTTTAATTGTGTTAAAAATTCATCTTTATTACTTAGAACTTCTTGTATTTTTTCACTTGTAAATAAAGAATGTTTTTTTATAAAATTGTTTTGCTCTTGGGTGTTTAAACCATTATCACTCATAAATTTTCTAAGTTCAGCACCTAAAGCTTTTATCTCTTTTGCTTTATTTTCTAAAGCTATTTTTTCATCACTACCCCAAACTTTTAAATCTTCATTTGGATTTAAAAATCGCTTTTCCTTTATTGTTTCTAATTCACTTTCATCAAGCATTCCAAGTCCGCAAATACTTAAGGTTACACGCCTTTTTGCTTTTGTGATAGCTTTCATTATTGCGTTTGCTAAATTATCGCCACCTAAATTTTTAATATTTAAAGCACCTGTATCGCAATCAGTTCTTCCATCTGGTGTTGCTGCGTAGGCTGTAACCATATAAATATCGCCAACTTGTGCCACTTCTGTTTTTGTAATACTTACTTTTCTTATTTGTCTTAGCTGATCTGTTGCTGATTTATTTGCATATAAAGTAAGTTTGCCATTTAATACTATATATTCAAAAGGCTTTGTAAGCATGTTTAAGCTTAAACTTTCACAAAGATTTTTAACATAACTCGCTCGTTCTACATCACTAAGTTTTGATAAATCACCTTTTACCAAAGCCAACTCATAAGGATTAAAATTTATTTCTAATTTATTTTCTTCTTTTAATACAACTTCATTACTCATTTTATGCTCCTTTTTTGATTTTTAAACACATTGAAATACTTTCTTTATAAAACTCTTTAGGCACAGTAATATTTTTTTGCTCTAAAAAGCCCTTATAATCAATTGTAGTTCTACTTTGCGGATAAATTGTAATATCCAAACATCTTGCTTTTTCTCCATTTGCTAAGGCTATGAGTTCTTTTTTAAGACTTTCTAGCTTTTCTTTAATAGGTTTAATCGTGTTTTCAAGCCTTATAATTTCAATCGTTAGATTTTTTGCTTTAGTATCTTCAAGCTCTTTATATTCACTTTTTTGATCTATGATATAATCTAATATAAATTGCTTTATATTTTTAACCAACCATTCTTGATAAGCTTCATCTTTTGAAACTTCGCACTCTACAATCTCTTCTTCTTTATTCATGGCTACAAAAATGCATTTTTCTTTACCACTGATATAGAGTTGAAATTGCACTTGAGCGTAGTATTTATCACTTGGCTTTTTATTTCTTTTGATAAAATCATACTCATCTTGCGAATATTTAAACTCATAAACAACCCCATTTTCATCAATACCATCTAAACTTGCTATAAACATTTCATTTTCTAGACTTTGCAAAACTACAGGAGTGATACTCACAGAATGTAAAAACTCAACTCTAGCTCTAATCAAAGCTTCATAGTTATTGCCTTTTTTCATAGCTTCATTTTGATAAACTTCTTTAAGTCCCAAGATGATATCTTTTGCTTCTTCTTTGGAATTAAAAGCACCTTTGATACCTACGCAAGATGCTACCATCGATGCACCTATTTTTCCTTTTCTAAAATTTAACCATTCATGGCTACCTTGTTCTAAGTTAATTATTCTGCAATTCATTTTATCCTGCCTTTTTTATTTTTGGAGTGCTTTTTAAAATATAAAAAGTATTTCTCGTTTCTTTGTTTCTAACTGTTTCTATTTCATAACCTTTATTTCGAAGATTATAAATATAAGCTCCAAGCCTTGTAGTAATTCTTTTATCAATGCAATAGAAATTATCTATAATTCCATTTTTTAATAATAGTTCTAAAACTATTTTTTCTTGTTGTTTTGATGTTATTTGCATTCTTTATCCTTTAATCTTTTTACTTCTTTAATAGCTTTATCATCATTTTTAAAAACGCCTATAAGCCCTAAAGCATCAAGTATTTTTATACGAAAATTACTAAGTTTTACATTGATTTTAATTTCTTCTTCTAGCTTCAATGAAATTTCATTTATAGCAGTATCTTTTAATGCTATTACACCTTTTAGCCTTTGAATTTCTTTTTCTAAATATCTTATTTTTTCATTTTTTTTACTATTTAGGAACATAGTTTCGACCTTTCTTTTATATAAAGAAGCTCATAAATTTTATTTTGCAAAGAGCTAATTTCTTTTATATTTTTCATATTTGCTTCTATTTGATCTTTTAACTCTTTTAAAAGTTCTATTTTTTCATTTTCAAGATTAGAAATTTCAGTTTTTAAAGATTTATTTTCATCTTTTAAAGACTTATTTAGCTTCATTTCTTTTCTATATTCATCTTTGCTAAGTTTAATGATGACTTGTTCTTTTGTGTGATAAGCTTTCATTTTTTTCTCCTTTTAGATTAATGCTTAAAAGGGACAACTGAGTTCTTTAGAATAGGAAATAAAACAAAAAGGTAAATTCTCAAGTAGTTAATTTGTAAAAGTTGCCCCATTTAAGCATTAAAGGAGTTTAAGAAAAGCCGAGTAAATCCGCAAGTCTCGGCATTGTATAATCGTTTAAGTTTATGCTAAGCGGATTTAGTTAAAATTTATCTGTGTTAAAAAATATTAGAGTTTTATAAGCTCTCTAATTAGCTCTAAGATTAAGATTAAAATTGTTAAAATTTTATCCCACATTTTAGAGCCTCCTTTCTCAACACCGAGACAAGTTAGCAACTTAAACTTTATAATTATACTTTCTTTTTCTTAAACTCTTGATTTTCTGTCGTTTTTAAAGTGCAAGAAAACCTTAAAAATAGCACTATAAACAATAATAGCGAGCCAAGTTTATGGATAACTTGCTAACCCTTCCGCTATACAGAACTATCAACGCAATAGTAAAGCTTAATTTTCAAGCGGTCAAAAGCTTAATAAAGCCCTTTTTTAAAGGACTTGTTAAACTTTTAAAAAAGCTTTTTGCAGTGTTTTTCGAATTTTCTAACTCTATCTAAAAGCTCATAAGCATTTCTTATAAATTCATCTCCATAAGCCTGTAAGGATATTGCTATTTCTTCATCATCTTCTAAGCTTATTTCCAAAGAGTTTTTAAAATCTTGCAAGTTTGCAAATATATTTTCTAAATTCTCTTTGCTTTCAAACTCATTTGCAATTAATTCTTTTGTTTGGCTAGAAATTCTTTTTTCTTCTCTATCAAAATAAAAATCTGTAAAACTCATTTTTTCTCCTTTTTGTTTTGTTAAAATAATTGTAGTATTACTACACTTAAACTATGCTTAAATAATAGTAGTATTCCTACATTTTTTAAAAATATTTTTTTGGTATAATTTCTTAATAGAAAATAATTAAAAGGATTGATTTTGTTTATTAGAGCATTAAGAGTTCTTTTCATCTTATCTTTTGTTGCGGATTTGACTATCATAGGACTGTTTGTTGGTATTCCTTTGTTTTTGATTTTATGGGGAATTCAATATATTATTTATGGTGAAAAAAATCCTTTTTTTGTATTTGCAAAACACAATTCTAAGCCTTACCAAGAAGATATTATAGATGTTGAAGTTGAAGATGAAAAACCAAAAAAATCCTTAAAAACATTTTTAGAAAATTGGAAGGATTAATGCGATGGATATAAAAGGTTGATGGAGTATTGAGAGTTATAAATATATGGATAAATTATTTGATATCCAGTTTTACTTGCTAATTGTTTTAGTATTTGGATTATATTTAAGTCTTAAGGTGTTGCTTGAAGTAAGCAATGGAAATTTAAAGTTTTTCTTTTTAAATCGAGACGTATTGTTTTGCATTATAGTATTTGCTTGCGGATTCCCAGTATATACTATAGCCGCATATCTTTTTTCAAATTTTTCGTTAAGAAAATCATGTGTAGTTAATATTTGCTCAATAGCTTTTTTTATATCTCCACCTTTTAGCTCTATATATATAATTATTTTCTTTAAGTCGGTTGTGGTAGCAACATAATCACATCTTGTGACTTTATTTTCTATTTTGTTGGTATCTTTTGTATCAATTAGAATTTTATAAAATTTCTCTCCATTGCAATGTAACTCTAGCTCTACATTTTGCTTACATTTTAATATCCTATCATGCTCTTGCTGATTTGGTTCTATAAATCTATTTATCATCATCCAATTCTGCTATTTTGTAAAAATCATCCATTATTTCACTTGATGCGATATCTATATATTCAGCATCAATTAGGCCTGTTTCTTTATGTATAATTAATTCAACTTTTCCATTTTCTAATTTATAAGCCGCTAGGTCTTTGTGATCCATAATATTTTTTTTATTAATTATTTCATAAATATTATTTTTTTTATTATCGTGTAGTTTTTGTTCAACCATTGAAGCATATAAGATATTATTCAATGATGTTAATATATACGGGCTATGAGTTGAAAATATGATATTTGGTTTATTTTTTGAATTCCTAAGGCTTGCAAGATAATAAGCCATATTTTTTTGATTAATTGGAAATAGATTTGATTCTGGCTCTTCTATAAAAATATCCAAAGATGGTTTATTTTTCTGAGAAAAAAGAAATTTAAGAGAATCAACGCGTTCCGATATTTCTTCTTCGATTCTTTGGTATTGCTCTTTTAAATTGTTTTTATTTATAATGAATTTATTTAATATGTTTTCAAGAATAATTTTTTTAACGCTTTTTTGTTCGATATCATAATCATAGGCAAAATAATTACATATTATTTCTAATATACTAGCACTTTTCTCCCCAGAACTTGATTGTTCAAATGGTATTTTAATGTCATTATATTTTAAATAATATCTATCAAAATTTGCTTCTCTTTCAGATGTAAATGTTATATTTTTTATAATATTTAGTTTAAAGTTCTTTGAATTTTTAACACTTTCAATAAAATTTGCTATCATATCATCTGTATGGTATGATAATTTGATTTTTCTTTGTTGAGGAAGTGCAAACAACTCTGGTAAAAAATTTCTAGTATCATTTATAAATATTATTTTTCCAATTGGTTTTTTACTTTTTATTTGATGTATGGTTATATCTTCATTTTTTATTTCTATTATTGGAGTTTTATCATCTATTAATTTAATTTCGGTTTTTGTATTTATATAAGTATCTAACATAGATTCTTTAAGATATTCATTAAATTTTTCTTGACTTATAGAATTAAGTAATTTTGGATCATGAAACGATTGCATCCATTCATGTTTATATATCCATTTAAGCAGACTAACTGTCCTTAAAAGGACACTCTTTCCACTTCCGCTTTTTCCTATAATTACTATAAAAGGTTTTAAGATTATTTTTGCTTCTTGTATAGGTCCTAAATTTTTAATTATTATTTTTTGCATTAAATATTACCTTATTAAAATATTTACAATTATATCTTATAAAAATAAAGAAAATGTTTTTGATATTAATTATAATTTTTGCTTTGTGGGATTTTGACCTTAAATATGAATTTTACCACAATTAACCTTATATTTTCTTATACTCTCATCTTCTACTTCATGATTTGGCACTTGGTAACATTCTTTAAAATTATCACCTTTTAAAATCTTAGTGTAAGAGCTTGGAATAGCAATTTGATTTCTTATTCTTTGTGGATTATTATCATAATTAACTAAATTTAAAACTTCTAAACTTCCAAGCTTCAAAGCTGCTTGTCTTTCTCTTTTTTCAATTTTATTCCAAACTCTTTGATTGATTTGTGGATTTTGTGGAGTAATATTACTCATTAAAAAAGTGCTTCTTTGAGCTTGAGTTGTTTTTCTCATTGAAGCATTAGAAAGAGTGTGCCCTCTATCATAACCGCTGTTTTTATAATCACTCCATGTAGTGCGGTATTTTTTAGGTATATTTGTATCATCTTCAAAGCGTGGGCGTTTTTTGATTTGTTCGCCTTTTAAATTATCCGCTTCTAATCTATAAGCTACGGCTTTAGTGCCTTTATAATTATAATCATAGCAATTTAGATAATAGAATTTATCTAAAACTTGTGAGCAGTTTTGTTTAGTAAAATACTTGGCAAAATCTTCGCTTGGCTTGTATTGTGTGTAATCAGCTAAAGCTAGAGTGGATAACAATGGTAAAAGTATGAGTTTTTTCACTGGCAATTTCCTCTTTATTTTAATTACAATCTTTAGTCATAAATTTATATAGCGTGTTTTTATCCAAATGAAATGCAAATTTTTCATTAAATGGTGATATTGAAACCTTATTATCTCCCAATAAATGTATATAAGCATTAGGTGAAACTTTTGAACATATTGTATTATTTTGATAATACGAAGTCATGTGGATAATGCTAGATGCAATATTAAGTATCTGAAAATAGCCAAACATTAAAAAAAATAAGAAATAAAAAATAGATAAAATGCCATAAAAAATAGAGCAAAATATATGAGTTCTATTTTTAAAATGAGTTTTTTGTATTATATAGTCAATAGGTTTTTGAGTTAAGAAATCAAGATTTAAAAATATAATTTTTAACAAATTTGGAAGCATATAGATTAAAAGGGATACTGCTATAATTAATAATAATATAAAAGTTGTTAAAATAGTTATTATTAGAATAATGTGAATAATATTAAAAATATTTATAGCATAATTATAACTGTCTGGCATATAATTCACTGTGGTATAAATTATATGTCTCGAAAAAAATTCAGCTATATAATATAATCCAAAAAAAATTAACAAATTATATATTTTAGCAAAATTAACTCTTTTAATAACTTGATATAAGTCTAAAAATCCCAAAATAAGAATTAAAATAAATCCTATAATACAAATAAATTTATTAATTTTAAAACCAGTAAAAATAACTGCAAAACCTATAAAATATAATACATAATAATTATTTTTTAGATAAACTATTATTTTATTTAAATTCATCCCACCACTTCTATAAAATTTTTAAAGGTTTCAATCGCCATTTTTGATACTACAGCACCTAAGATCTCGCATTGTTCAAATTCGCTATTATCTACTTTTTTATCCTCGTATTTTTTATTTTCAGAAACTAAAAAAATATAATCTTCAAAAGGTTCTTTTTTAATTTTTTTGCAAAATAAATCATCATTTTTTCTAAAAATAACAATATCTGCATTTGAAATAGTCTCAAGTGAATTTTTACTTCTATCTATAATAATAAAATCTCCATTAGATAAAATAGGTTCCATGCTATCGCCATTAATTTTTATAATATCATAACTCTTCTTTATAGGTATATCTAAAATTTCTTTTAGAAAATTTTCATCAACGGAAACTATTTTAACTTCTTCACTTTGAGATGAGGTTCCAAGTCCTGCACTTGCATAAATATCTGGAAAATATCTGAAATTTATTTGATTATCATCTTGTAAAAAAGATTTTATACTATCATTTACTGGAGCAAGTTTACTAACTGGTACTTCTAAAACTTTTGCCATAGTTATAATATTTTTGTAATCTTCAGGTTGATTGCTTTCACTTCTATACCAATAAGTTATTCCATCTAAAGTGATTTCATATCCATTTTCTGAAAGCATCTGTGCAAATTTTGCTCTGCTTATTTTTTTTTCTTTTAAAATTTGTGATAAATATTCTTTATCAAGCTTATAAAATGTTTTATTTTTTTCCATTTTTTATCCACCTTATTAATTGTAGTAATTATACATCGACTATTTAAAAAAATATATGTAGTATATTTACATATTTTTTAAACTTAATTTTATAGTAGTTATGCTACATTTTTAAAAATATTTTTAGGAATTGTAAGAATATGAATAGAAAAAAATTAAAAAAAATACTACTTGATTATTATAGTAAAGATGGCGTTGGAAGTATTTTAAGCTCTAGAATAGGAATTAAAGTTCAAGTAGCTGGAGAACTTTGGGAAAAACATCAAATACCACCTAATATTTGGGGTAAAAATAATAGGAATAAATTGCTTAAATTTTTGGGAGAAAGCGAAAGGATAGAGAATGAAAGTGATTAAAATCAACTCTTCTTTTATTAGACCACATACAATTAAAAGTTTTAGTGTTTATGCTGAGCAAGAATTTATTGTTCTTAAAATTTTTAATGGAATAAATTATATACAGCATTTTAAAATATTTCAAAACAAAGAGTTGGATTATCATTATATTTTTGGAGCAAAACAAAATTCAAAAACAGTTATGATATTGGATGAAATAGATAACTTGATGCAAAAACTCGCAGCAAATACTAGCCTTGAGGTTAAAAGACTTTTATCAAAAAGAAAGGGTTCTATTTTTAAAAATGAAACAATGTTTTTAGATTGTGAATTATTTAATTTTTTAGCGAAAAGCGAAGAAAAAAATAATATAGAACTACTTGTAAAAGAATATCGCAAAGAGCAAAGAAAAATAGGATTTTTCAAAAGGTTTTTTTATGAAATTAGTTTTTTTGATTTACATAGCATCAATACTTGACGATATCAATCGCGTATTCTTTACCGCAGGCATTTTGACTCTTGCTTGTGGTATTTTTTCAATTATTCTCTACTATGGTAGCAAATTTGAACACAATGAAGAATTTGCAAATATAGCAATAAAAGGAATGAAAATCTTTATTCCTATTAGCATAATAACAGGATCTATTGCAATTCTTACTCCAAGCAAACAAACTGCTTATTTAATGGCTGGTGCTTATATAGGAAATCAAGTTGCTACTAGTGAATTTGTAAATAATAGATTAGAAAAAATCATAGAAATTATAGATTTGAATCTTGATAAGCAAATCAAAGAATTACAAGGATTTAAAAAATGATACCAAGTTTTATAGCAAGCTTTGATGTGGCTGTCGGGCGAAAAAGATTGAGAGAAAGAAAAGGCTATTTGAAATTATCAAACACTATAGCTTATGGAGGACTTAGTGTTGATGCTCTGGCATTATATATACAACTAGCTAAACTTAGTGAAAAAACGATTATAAGCGAGATCTATCTAAGAGAGTTTATAAAAGTTAAAAATAATCAAAGAATGAGTTTAAATAGATTAAGAATTGCCAAAAAAGAATTAATTGAACTCAGACTTTTAGAAATTAAAAAGGTTAGAAATGGCTCTTTAAATTTTTATGAGTGGATTTTAAAAGATGAAAATTATCAAATTAAAAAACATTTTAACAAAGCTTTATCTTTGCTTAAAAGCAGTGATGAAAAGCTAAGCAAAACTCTTAAAAATAACACTTCATCAATCGACAGAAAATCAACTACTGAAAACGAAAAAAAAGAGAATTTACATTATATAGAAACACGCACGCACGCACACGATAATAAATTTATAAATAATATAAATATTAATAATAATAAATTTATAAAAAAAGAGAATTTAGAAAATTTAAAAAATAATCAAGAAAAGAAAGAATGCGTTTCTAATCAAAACGCCTCTTTTGTGACGAGCTTTATTGATTTTGGCAAAAAGGAGTTAGAGAAAATGGCAAAAAAAGAGTTTAAAGTCCCAAATGCAAATGAACTTATGAGACAAATAATAGCTTTTAATGAGAAAAATGGCACAAACTTTGGTGAAGAGTTGGCTAATGATTTTATAGGCTATTGGGATGCTAGAGAATGGAAAAGAAATGGAAAAAGAATGTCAAGTGTGGCAGGAAGTCTTTATACATGGCTTAAATACGCTAAAGAAAATGAAGCAAGAAAAAATCAGCGTTTTAACAGAAAAAAAGAAGCCAATCCTAGTGTGGTTGATAGCTTGATGGAGTATTACGGAATGAAAGATGAGAACAAAGACAAGATCTTAGGATGCTTTTAAGGAGTAAAAAATGCAAGAAAAAATACAAATTTTAATGGACTTATTGGAAATTAATAAGGCTCAGGCAACTGATATTGTAGGTAGATATCTCAAAAGCGTTAAGGATATTCATGCTTTCTTAGATTTTTATTTCGAAACTTTAGAAAGAGAGAATATCGTAGGGACAACCTATGAGAAATTAAGAAGAGTTTGCAAAAGGGCTGAAATCGAGTTTAAAAAGCGTTTTGAAGACAAAGAAATTTTTTTAGAATGGTTAAAAAATAAATATAAAAATAGTCCATTTTTTAGATTGCTTGAAAGTGATTTTAAATACTCATATGTTTGTTATGATGGACAGGGCAACCTTTTTAAACGATTAGCAAAATCAATTAATATGTTGGTTTGTCTAAATAATTTTGGAGAATTAACCTACGAAGATGGAGAAATGCTAAAAAATAACGAATTTAAACACGCTTTAATAGATTTTATATTTAAAAATCAAGAGCGCATAGGAAAAGATATATATATAAATACTTCTTATAAGATAAAAGGATATACATCTTTAAGCCATGAAGAAGAATATAATAACTTTAAGAAGGTACAGAAAAAATTTTTTAAGGAGAATCAAGAAGAATTTCAAAAGAAAGTAAAAGTCAAAATGGCTTTTAAAAATATAAGCTAAATTTAAGAAAGTCTGAAATGGAAAAGTATATTTTAAAAATTGATTTAAAAAGCAACCCAGTTCCTTATAAAAGAACCACGCAAAGATCTAAATTTGCATGTAAAGATTATCTTAAATATTTAGATTTTAAAAAACTCTTGCAAATGGAGTTTAGAAGACAAAATAATATTAGCTGTTTTCAAGCCTTTGATAAGCAAAAGAAATATGAGTTTTCTTTAAAAATAGGATTTAACAGCAAAAGGCATGGCGATGGGGACAATATCGTAAAATGCGTGTTAGATGCGTTATTTGAAAACGATAAGAATGTTTTAAAAGGCGATTATGAGATTATTAGTTTTAAAAAATCTTTTTTAGACTTAGAAATCAAAGAATTTAATTTTAAAGAAGGGGTGGCTTGATGGCTAGAATGATGACAAATGGCAAAAGTATGACAAAAGAAGAGCTTGTTTCAAAAATAGAGAGTTATTTTAATGAAAGAGTTGTCTTAAAAGAAACTAAGGAGAGTATTATTTTTGCACCTAAAACAAAAGTGGGATTAGCTGTGTATTTAGGAATTACAATACAAACTTTAGGCGAGTGGGAGAAGGATAAGGATTTTGGAGAAATTGTATCTCAAGCTAAGCAAAAATGTGAAATGGATATTTTAAACCATTCCTTAATCGGCACTTATACTCCTAGCGTTAGTATGTTCTTGCTAAAAAATCAACATGGATATGTGGATAAACAAGAAGTTGTCAGCGATAACGTTCAAAAAATTGAAATTATAAGAAGTGAAATCAAATGAAATTAAAAATCGATTTTTCTTACACTCCGGCACAACTTAAAGTTTTTGATGATAAAAATCCACGCTTTATAACTGTAGCAAAGGGCAGAAGACTTGGTTTTACAAGGGGAAGTGCTAAGTTTGTTATCGAAAACTTGCTTTTAGGACAAAATGTTTTATGGGTGGATACCATACAAGCAAATTTACAAAATTATTACGAGTTATATTTTACACCTGAGTTAAAAAACTTGCCAAAAGATTTTTACTCATGGAGTGTGCAAGATAAGAAACTAATTATTAATGGAGCAGTGCTTCATATGAGAAGTGCTGAAAGAAGTGAAAATATCGAAGGTTTTGGATATGACCTTGTTATCTTAAACGAAGCAGGAATTATTTTAAAAGGTAGTAAAGGAGAGTATCTTTGGTATAACGCCATACGCCCTATGTTGCTTGATAACCCTAAATCAAGAGCGATTATCGGTGGAGTTCCTAAAGGAAAAAATCTATTTTATGAACTTTGCAAAAAAGAATTAAGTGATAAGAATTGGAAACATTTTCAATTCTCAAGCTATGATAATCCATTTTTAAAAGAAGAGCAAATTAAAGAATTAATTGAAGAAGTAGGCGGAGAAGGTAGTGAAGTTGTCAAGCAAGAAATTTATGGCGAGTTTATAGATAGCTCGAGTGCTGAATTATTTTCTCTAAGTGAAATTGAAAATGCGATGAGCAAGAACTCTTTTAGTATTGAAAAAATGCAAGGCGAGAATATTTGGGGGCTTGATGTAGCAAGATATGGAGATGATAAGAGTGCTTTAGCAAAAAGAAAAGGTTTTGTAATTTATGAGATTAAAAAATACTCACAACTTGGAACTATAGAATTAGCAAACAAAATACTAGCCGAATACAATCAAAGCGAAGATAAACCAAAAGGTATTTTTATAGACACCTGCGGTCTTGGCGTTGGCGTATATGATGTCTTGTTAAATTATGGTTTGCCTGTATTTGAGGCAAATTCTGCAAATTCTGCAACCAGTAATGAATACTTAAATAAAAGAGCGCAAATGTATTTTACATTTGCTAAAAACTTAAAACACATGGAGCTTGTTAAAGATGAAGAATTAAAAAAAGATATGAGAATGATTGAATATGAATATAGCGACAAGGGGCTTTTAAAGATAGTTTCAAAAGAACAATTAAAAAAGAACTATGGCAAAAGTACTGATGTTAGCGATGCGGTGGCATTAACTTTTTTTGAAAAACTATACAGCAGAAACAATACTAATGAAGATTGGAGTTATGATGGCTGGTGAGTTTTTAATGATCTATGATGCAATTGATGTAAACAAAATAAAAAAGCTTTCAAATTTAAGCGATGAGGCTATAAAGTCAAGTCTTGCAAATGAATTTTTAGAACTTGTATCAGGATTTAATAATATTTCTAAAAAGAAATTTAAAAGAGAATTTGCGGAGTTTTTATTTGAAAAAGGAGTGAATGAAAAAGATATTTTAAAAATAACAAATTTAAGCAAAACAACAATATGGAGAATTATGAATGAAAACAAAAAGAACTAATGATGAGAGAGTATCGTTTTTAACGCAACTCATTAGCGAAAGTAAAAGTGGATATGAAAATTACAAACCACACTTTAAAGAATTGCAAGATGCTTATTTGCTTGAAAATAAGGTAATGCAAAAATTGAGAAAAAGAAATAAATCAAGTATTTACATACCAAAAATAAACGCTAAGGTAAAGTATTTAATTACTAGCTTAAATGATGTATATTTTAATAGTGAGAGAATGGCAGATATTGAAACTTACATTAATAGCGATGATACGATTATAGAGCTATGGCAGAATGCAATTGATTTTTATAGTGGTAAAATCAATATGTTTAAGATTTTTCAACCGCTTTTCTTAGATGTTTTACTTGTGGGAACAAGTATAGCTAAGGTTACTTGGCATAAGGGAATGCCACGCATTGAAAGAGTAGATATTGATAGTATATTCTTTGATCCAAATGCGTTAAATAGCGAGGATGTAGGATATATAGTCAATGAAATTTACCTAACCTATAATCAAATCCATGAAAGACAAAAGCTAGGTTTTTATAAAAAAATTGAAATTAAAAAGCTTTTTGATGAAGATGATGAGTATAAAAAAGTAAAGCTTTATGATATTTATGAAAGAAAAAACGATGATGAGTGGGTGGTTTCTACCTTATTTGAAAATAATTTACTTAGAAATGAAGTTACTTTGCAAGATGGACAGCCTTTTATCTGGGGTTCAATGCTACCACAACTTAAAAAGATAGATAACGAAAACTATGTAAGTGCTTATGGCGAGCCTATAATGGCTTCTGCTATGCCTTTGCAAGATGAAATTAATATAACTAGAAATCTTTTAATAGATGCAGTAAGAACTCATATCATGCCTAAAATAATGATGCCAAAATCAATGGGAGTAAGCAGAGAAGATATAGAAACCTTAGGAAAACCAATATATACAGACGATCCAAAGGGTGTGCAAATATTACCACCACCAAATGTAAATAGTGCGGGAATGAATTTACAGCTTTTAGAAAGCGAACTCACAGAAGTTACAGGAGTTAGTCCACAAAACAATGGAGCTCAAACTGCACAAAATGAAACAGCAACAGAAATTAGCATAAAAGCACAAGAAGGCGGAAGAAGAAGTGCTGACTATATAAGACAGTATAACGAAACTTTTATAGAGCCTTTATTTGATAGATTTGCAATGCTTGTTTTTAAGTATGGAGAAGATAGTTTTTTTAATGGTTTTCAAAGAGAGGATATACCTAGTTTTAGATTTAAAATTCAAACCGGCACAGGTGCCATGAATAAAGAAATTAGACGCGCAGGAATTCAAGCTAGTATGCAAGTTTTTTCACAATTATATCAAATGTATATGAGCATAGGCGATGCAAATTCTGCTTATGGGATTATAAATGCTAGTAAAGAACTTACTAAAGAATTATTACCAATTTTAGGTGTAAAGAATGTAAATAGTTTATTTGCTTTTGAAAATAATGAAGATATTAATCCACAAATGCAAGGAGAAGCTAATGCTTAATATTGAAATTAAAAGTGATATATCTAAAACTAAAGGAGGAAAGAAATTAATAGATTTTATCAAAGCAAAATATAGTGAATGTTTTTATATAGCAAAAAATAACGATGAGAAAGAGTTAAGGTTAAAAGCTTTAGATACTATGGCTTTTTTAGACATAATAATCAATAAAATAAAGGATGAAGAAGATGGAAAATGATGCTTTAAAAGATTTAATAAATGTCATAACAGATGATGATAAAGGACAAGCTGCTAATAATGGCGATGAACCTACGCAAGTAGTAGATAATGAATCTACGCAGGTTGTTAATGAGAACGAGCCTGATTATAAGGCGATGTTTGAAGCTTATAAAAGTGAAAATGACAACAAATTAAATGCTTTAATGAGTGAGCTTGAAGCTTTAAAAAATCCAAAAAAAGAGCCAAGTGAACAAGAATTACAAAGAGAGCAGTATTTAAAAGAATTAGGACTTGATGGACTTGATGAGAAATTAAAAAGGCTTGAAGAGCTTGATAAAAAGCAAAAAGACAAAGAAGAGCAAGATGCACTAATCGCTAAATACGCACAAGTAGAAAGTGAGTTAAGAAAAGCCTATCCTGATGCGGATTTAAAGGCTATGGCAGAACTTGCAACAAAATTAAATGGTTTAGGCGAAGGTAATATTGACAGCTGGAAAACCTTGCTTAATTTGGTCGGAAAATCAAATAATGCCAAAAAAGCTGAAGATTTATCAAGTGCAAATAATAATGTAAGAACTAGTGATTTTAACGATAAGTTAAAAAAAGGCGAAGTTAGCGAGATAGATCTAGGCAAAGAATTATTAAGTTTAGTATAAAGGAGAAATTATGGATTTTATAACAGCTTTAAAAGGTGGTACGGGATTAGGATCTAGCTTTGCAGATACTTTGATGAAAACAAGCAATTTTACTCAAAATTTAGCAAGTAGCAGTGGTGGTTTTTTAAATGGATTAAAAAATTCTTTTAGTAATTTTGGAGATTGGTTATTTAAAAGTTCTGATGCAAATAAAGTAACTAATTTTGATAGATTGGGAAATGTTTTAGGCGGTGCCGGCGCTTTATATGGTGCTTATAATCAGCAAAAAATGGCAAAGAAAAATTTTGATTTACAAAAAGATGCTTATAACTTCAATAAGTATCTAGCCAATGAAGAGTTAAACAGAAGAAAGAATATGGAAAATAAACTTCAAAATGTTTGGAGTAATTAAATAGATTTGGATTTAAGGAAGCCAAAGGGAAATTATAGCTCCCCTTAAAAAAGGGGAAATCAAGTATTAATAAACCTTGACTATAATTATACAAAGTAGTATAATTATAACTATAATTTTGGTTAGCAATTTAATCACCTCCCAACTGGGCGGTAAATTAACGCTAAAGGGCGGCAACCCTTTGGCGTTGCACCCTTTTAAAATTATACACAAACTTCCTTAAATCCTTTATTTTAAAAGAAAGAATAAAGGAAACAAAATGGCATTTTATAACCCACAAAGAGTAGTATTTAATCCTGATACAGGCGTTATACAAAACGCAGGAAAAGTCGGTGGTGTCTTATATGACATCATGAGCAAAAGTTTTGATGATAAAGTTAAAGCTAATGAGTTTCAGCAAGAGCAAGATTTAAGAAAGCAACAAATGGAATTTAATCAGGCTATGCAAAATAATCAGCTTTTGCAAAATGAGAGAAACTTTGATTATCAAAAAGAAAGAGCAAATATAGCAGATCAGCAATGGCAAATGAATTATAACCAAAGAGCTAGACAATATGCCATGCAAAATGCTTTAAGACAGCAAGCAATAAATGCAAGACAGCAAAAAGATGAAATTTTAGCAGGCCAAGCAATACTTAATCTACCAAGCTATACAAAGTCAAATCCTGAGATGAGAGCAATACAAGAAAGATTTAATACCATAAAAAAAGGTGGTGGTGATTCTTATTATGATGGGCAAGGTCTTTTTGGTGGAACATGGCAAAACATAAAAGGACTTTTTGGTGGAGATAATATAAATGATGCTCAAGATAGCTTATTTAAATTTATAAGCGATAGTATTTATAATGAAAAGGTTAGAAGAGACACAAACTATAATAGAACAAGGCATGATGAAATTTACAAAGAGCCTTCAGCTTGGAAAGCTCAAACTATAAATGCTAAAGAATATGAAAAAGCAATAAGGGATTATATAGCCACTAGTGAAGCTAAGATTAATGCTTATTATGATGAGCAAATGGCAAAGATTTCTAATTTAAAAAATCCATACATCAATAATCTTTATGAAGAGCAAAGACAAAAAGATTTAAAATATTTTAGAGAGGGATTGGCAAAGGATCTTGAGTCTTATTACATTAAAGATGAAATCTCAAATAAACCTAGTAAAAATGCAGTAATTATAGATAATTCAACAACTAATCAAAATATACAAAACGATTTAGCCAAAAATATATTAGAAGTGCAAAATCAAAATACACCAAAATTACATAGCGTTAGTTTTAATGGAATTAATGCTCAAATATCAGAGCCTGATGCTAATGGTAATGTAATATTAGTTAATCAAGCAGGTAGAAAAATGCAAGTTAGCGTAGAAGAATTAAAAAAACAAGGATTAATATAATGAATATAAGAGAATTTTTATTAGAAAAACCACAAGAAAATAACATTATTTCATTTTTGCAAGATGGAGCAAGTCAAAGTGAAAATCAAAATACAAGTGAATATTTATCAAATTTAAAAAATGAAGTAATAAATGATTTTTATAAAAATAAAGATAAATATGCTAAAGAATATGAAAAATATAATTTCAAAGACCAAAATTTAACAAATCATATGGGAAATATTAGTGAATATAAAAGGGATTTATATGATTATAATAAAAATCCATCCATGAATGCTGATGATTTAAGTAATTATATTTTAGATAAGCAATCTAAATTTAATGCCTCTAAACCTATTTTTACTGATGATAATGAAGTAGCAAGAAAAAGTAATCAGTTTATGAGAGATTTAGGCGATGAGTTGCAAAAATCAGGGCGTGGAAGATTATTGCAAGATGATGATGGATCTTATTGGGTGCAAGATAATAACGGAAATTATTCTAAAGTGCAAGGTAGCACAATGGGTGATTTATATCGTGGATTAAGAGATAATGGTGCTAGTATGGCTTTAGGAACAGCAGGTGCCATTGGCGGTACAATGCTAGGTGGCGGAGTTGGTATGGTTGCAGGTGGTGCATTAGGTGCATCTTTAGGGGCAGGATATGATTACTACGGAAATACAAAAGATACAAATCAAGATATGAATTTAAAAGAAGCTCTTATGCTTATGGGCGAAAATGCAGGACTTTCTTTAATAGGAGATGCAGCTTTTGCAGGAGTTGCCAAAGGAGCAAGAGCTTTAAAAAATACCTATAATATGGCAAAAACAGGAGCACAAGCCGGTAAAGATATGATAGATGGCATGGCAGTAAAAGGTGGTAATTTAGGTAATAGGGTTATAGATAAAATCACCCAAAAAGATATCCCTATGATAGGAAAATTTACAGATGGTGGCTTACAAAATGCAGAAACAATTTTTAATAATCTTACAAAAAATGTAGAGAATAAAAAACAAATAGATGAACTTATAGCAAAAGAAAATCCAACATACCTAGAAAATGGAAAGCCTACAATAGAAATATTAAAAAACATTGTCGAGCAAGGACTTAACAAAAATAATCCACAATTTATACAAGATAGCGCTAAAAGAACAAGTACTATTTTAAAAAATATTTCTAATAGTTTACAAGGAATGCCAACTACACATAGAAGAGAAGTATTATTAAAAGCAGCACAAGCTTATCCAGAAATAGGAAGTTTTTTAGATGATGTTTTAAAGGCTGATAAGGATGCTAGTATTTCTTTTTTAAATATGATTAAAGGACAAGATGAAGTATTTAAAAATAAAACAGGTTTAAATGGTGAGTTTGATTATAAGGCTTGGCAAAAAGATAATCACGCTTATGAGAATAGAATAAAACAAGAGTATGGCAGTGCTATAAGTAAATTAGATGAGCTTAATAATGGAAAAATAGTATTAACTAGTGAAGATTTAGCAAAGCTTGAAAATTTTAAAAATAATAATTTTTTAGAGCAAGATGTAAAAAATAACATACAAAGCTATTTAGATGAAATAAAAGGAAAAGAAGTAAGTGTGGAGCAAATCTTTGGATTAAGAACAGCTATAAATAAGCAATTAAACACAGGAAATAAAACATATAATACAAAACAAGCTTATGGAATAGTAAAAGAAATTTTAGATGATGCGTTGATAAGAAATGCTAGTGACAAAGTATTAGCAAAAGAAATCCTAGATAATGCAAATAAAAATTTTGCTTTAAAGGAAAATTTTAAAGAAAGTTATTTAGGCATAATGAAGTCTCAAGAAACAAAAGAAGGGCTTACCGATAGATTGGTTAAAGGGCTTAGAAATATAAATGAAGATAAGAATTTAGAAAATGCTTTTAAAGGAATGAATGAACAAGAAAGATTGGCTAATGAAACTCATGCGATGAATTCTTTATTGGAAAAACATAGGATTGAAGGTGTGGGGTATGATTTTAAATCATTAGCAAAAGATTTAGAAGATGTCAATTTTTCAAGCAAAAAAATAAAAGATGCTAAAGATGTTATTAATGCATACGCTTTGATATATAATAATAATAGAGATTTGATAATGACAGCCTTAGCAAGTAGTGGAAAAAAGACAAACTCTTCAATGGCTACAACAATACAGGGCGTTTTTGATAGAATATTAATAAGTGGTATTTTTGCTAGATTACATGCTTTAGCTCCTTTTTTAAAAAGTGCTAAAGAACAAGCATTAAGAAATCAAATACTAGATGCTATAAAACTTGCTAAAACCAATAAAGAAGTTATATCTAATCTTAAAAACATAAAAATAGCAGATCAAGAACAAAGTAGAATTTTTAAAGATGCTTTGGATAATTATATTAAAGTAGATAAAGAACAAAATAAAATATTAAAAGATGCACTAATAAAAGAAGGTGTTATCAAAGGCGACAACTTCTTCATGGATAAGGCTGATCCTAAAGATAATTCTTTAAGATTTATAGGCAAAAATGGCAAAGAGTATACTATAAATAAAGATGTTAGAAATGAATGGATGAAAACTTTCAATCTTAAAAATATCGACGATGAATATATCCCTAATATACCAAAAGAAGCAAAGATAGCTTTAAAAGATAGAGAAATAAAACTTACAAAAGGAAGTTTACTAAAGCTGATTGAAAAAGATAGAATTAAATACATACCACATATCAAAGAAACTTTAGAAAGCCCACAGGCAATCTTAAAAGATAAAGATGATTTTATTTTTATTAAAAATATAGATAATCAAACTTATTTTACAAGTATAGGCAAAGACTATGAAACGCACTTGACTATAATTAGCAATTCACCAAAGAAACAAAATAATATAAGAAATAAAATTAAGAATGCTGAGGTAGTGTATTATAATAATGCGAGAGCCTTACCGACATCTAGGGCATCTTCAGAGACAAATCAAGTGTCGTTCTCTGATAAACATTCTACCCAAGCTAAACATAAAGAAAGCTTAGAAAAATACAATAGAAATTTTTATTTAAAACATTATAAAGACTTTATAGATAAAAGCGAGAATAAAAAGATTTTTTTTAAATATAATTTTGGAGATTTTCTAGACATAAAAAAACTAGAAAAAAGTCTTGAAAAATATAAAGAAAGCAAACCTCAAGAAATCAAGTATAAAGAGTTAAAAAGAGGTTATATTTTAGATGATTTACTTAATGTAGATGAAGATGTAAGTTATGCGGTTGTCAATAAAGACGATTTAAAACCTTCTTTGACAAGAAGTTTATCGCAATTTAGAAATAAACATTCTAATTCCACAATTAGCGATATAAGAAATTCTTTTAATGAAAGGGAGCATTTTAAAGAAAGTTCAAATTTTGATGGAATACCAACCATAACTAAGGACGGACTTGTTATTGCTGGAAATCATAGAACCACCGCTATAAGAGATTTAAAAGGAGAAAACTTAGCAAGATATATCAAACAAGCTAAAAGGGTTTATGGAGAAGATGTATTTAAAGGTTTTGATGAAAATAAAGCTATGATAGTAAGAATTTTAGATAAAAATGATGATGATACAATTATAAGACTTTCAAAACTTTCAAATGATGGTAGATTGAGCGATGAGAGTGAAAAGCTTCAAGCTTTAGGAGCTAAATATAAAGAAAAACTTTTAAAAATAGAAAATTCAAAAATTAATACAGAAAAAGAACTAATGAATTTTTTAGGTTCAAGAGATATTTTAGAAAGTAAAAGAGCTTTGTTAGATCATTTAATGCCTAATATTCATGACGCTTTACTCTCGTGGGAAAGAAGAAGTGGGGGAGATACTGAATTTAGTAAAATACTTAATGATAATGCCTTAAATTTATTACATTTAAAACAAGCTCTTAATAAAAATAAAGTATTCAAAGATAATGGAAATAACTTTTTTTCTCTTTTTAAAAGAGCTATTGAAAGCATAAACCAAAGTAATGTTTATAAAAATAATAATGAGCTCTATGATATTATTAAAAAATATACAGAACCAAGTTTAAATTTTGAAAAAGAATTTATATCAAGCAATAAAGATTTACAAGCTGATATTTTAGGTTTTATCATTAAATATAATGACACTCTTACAAATCCTAGCGAAGCTTTTGGTAATAAGATTAAAAAAGCTATAGAATTTATTTATGATAATGATAGTTTTTCTTTGTTTAATAATATAAAACTAAGTAATTATGATGTTTTAAATCAAATGCTTAATATAAACATTACAAATAGTATAAAATATCAAGAACTTTTAAATAAAGCAATTGATAATTTGTCTGATGAAAAAAATATAATAAAAAAGTTAAATGAGAATATTAAAAATAAAAAAAGCGTAAAACAAAGACTTGATGAAAAAATACAAGATGATAAAAAAGCTAGAGAAGATATTCTAAAAAGATATGATAATTTTCTAAAAGAAAATAAAGACAATAAACTTGATTTTTTAGATAAGATGAATTTAAATACTATTGAATACAACCTAACTAGACAGATGATAGTCAATGCTAAAGAAAGCACAAGTAAAGGGGTAAAAAAAGATATTCCAAGTGATTTAAGGGGTAAAATAGAAAAAGAATTAAACATACAACCTTTAAAAGAATTTGGCGAAAATTATACAGAATATTATCACGATGGAAAAGGTGCTTTACAAAAACTACTTATTGAAAAACAAGGACAGGTAGCAGGTGCTTTTCATAGAAAAGATTTAGGGGATATTGATTTGGTTTGGGGAGAGGTAACAGATAAGATAAAACATAAAGGTTATGGTTTAGCTCATATTATCGATAAGCATCCTGAGTTGGACTTGAAATTAATTAGCGATATTGTCGATAAGGGGAAATTAAATAACCAAAACAACATAAGATATAGAATAGAATATAAAAATTATATTATAGGTTTAAGCAGTGAATATAAAGGAAATAAAAGAACTTTTATAATTACAGCTTTTGAAAGATACAAAGGATAAAAACAACACTTTCACCGATTGTTTTTTTGCGGTTAGCTCGGACAATTTACTAACCAACCTTTTATCAATTATAGCATAAATTCATGTAATTATTTTTTAAAATAAAAAAGATAATTGGAAGGGAGATAATAGGATTGTGACTGCATATGAAAAGATTTAAGAGAAAAAGCCAGAAGGTAGTTCTCTCTTGCTTTTACAAAGGTCGAGATTCTACTCTTAAGTTCTTAATCAAAATTCTAATAAACAAAACTAAAAACAAAAATAAATTAGTTTTAATTTGTCTTGTTTTTAAAAATATCTAATTTATTTCAAAACACACTATATTTGAAATAGTCATTTTTGGAAAAATCCTTAAAACTAAACTAAGGAGAATTCAAAAATGGCTTTACCTTCAATGGGACATACCTCACCCGCAACAGAAAATGTTAAGTTAAAACAATCAATATATGAAACGATTATTAAAATTGGAGCTACTGAAACACCAATTTTAAATAAAATAGGTACTTCAAAGGTTACAAATCCTTTAACTCATAGTTGGATTACTGATACTTTTGAAGAACCAAAAAAGAATGCAAATTTAGAGTTAAGTAAATTTGTAGGTGAAACAAAAAACACAGCCCAAAAAACTACAAATGCTATTCAAATATTCATTACTGAAGCCATGGTATCAAAAGCTTTATTAAAAGCAAATCAATATGGTGGAAATGAAATGGAGTATCAAATAGGCAAAAAAACCAAAGAACATAAAATGGATATGGAATATGCTTTATTTGGTCTAGGCAGAGATAGTGATGTAAAAAAATCAGTTTTCAAAGATTATGTTCAAGCACAAGAAGCAACAAGTGGAGAAATGGCTGGACTTTTTCATTATATCGCTAAAGGAAAAGATAGCTTTTCTGATGGAAAGCGTGGAAATGTATTAGCTTTTGATGAAACAGGAGATTGGAGTGGAACTGCAACAGAACTAACAGAAGATAAACTTAATCAAATTTTGCAAACCATTTGGAATAGCGGAGTGACGCCTAAAGATGTCTTTTTAGGAGCTGACTTAAAAGGAGCTATCAATAAATTCGCTACAAGAATTTTAGGCAATGAAACAAAACTAGCAGGACAAGTAGTGAGCCTTGAAACAGATTTTGGAACGGTAAATTTCCATATGCATAGATTATTAAGCCCTAAATATGGTTTGGGTGATGTTTTAATTGCTGGGGATTTTGAGTATATGAAACATGGGCTTTATATTCCTACTATGATTGAAGATGTTCCAACTGATATTACTGCAAAAGCAAAAAGATTTTATACGCAAAGCACTTTAGAAGTAAGAAATGCTGATGCTTTTGCTATAGGCGTGGGATTAACTAGTGGAAATAATGCAAAGGCTAAAGCGGTTTTAAAAGCAGCAAAAGGTGCATAATGCTTTGTGCTACGGCTAAAAAACTCATTATCGCTAAAGTTAAAAATTCTTACAAAATGATAGAAGATGATGAAGTTTTGAAAGCCTATTTTATGGAAGCATTTTATTATATTTTATCAAAATGTGTTCCTAGCGTTCTTTTAAAAAATGTAGAGCAAGGCGAAAAAGTTTTTAGGCAAGTTAGAAATAATCATTTTTTGATTATTCCTGATGAGCCTGATTTTGACAATGAAAAAGAACATTTAATGATAGATGAAACACTTAGTTTTGCTGTGATTAATTATGTTTGTTATTTGATTACAAGATGCGAAGAAAAAGACTTTCTGGCATTATGTGACAAGATAATTTATGAGTATATAGCTAATGATGGCAAGGAGCTTGATGATGAAAGAACATGGTTGTAATTGTAATTTCACAAAAAAAATTAATAGAGCTTTGAGTTATAAAGACTATGTGCAAAGTATAAATAGTGCTGATTTTATAGCTTATTTAGATGATAAAAAATGGCTTTTAGCCATGGATGATCTGCTTTTCTTTTGCGAAAAGAGAATTAAAGATAGTGATTATTATGAAGGTTAAAAATGGGAACAAGCTTAAATGAATTAAAAACAGGTAGAGAAAAACTTGAAATCATAAATCAAGTTTTAGCTAGAATAAACAGCATTTCAGAAGCAATAGACAATACAAGACTTGATGAAGTTGTAGGCTTAAAACAAGCTTGCGAATCTTTAAAAAATGAATGTTTAAAATTTAAAAATGATATTGTAGATAAAAATGATGATATTTTAAGCAAATATGATGATATTAATAAAAAATATTCAAATATAAGTGAAAAATACAACAATGTAAATGCAAAATTTGATTATATTAAAGAAGCGTATGAAGATTTTTCTTTAAATAAACAAGAAATACAAAACATTAAAGATTTTTTAGAAAATAATACAGAAGAGTTTGAGAATTTAAAAAAAGATATACAGAAATATGAAGAAATAAAATTTAATTTAGATAATTATATTAATGAAATTAAACAAAATAAAGATTTTGTAAAAGAATATTTTGATTTGAACACAAAAATTAAAGATGAAATTTTAAGTGAACTTAATCATGCTTTAGAAATTGTAGATAGCTTACATTTAAATGTTGATGAATTAAAAGAAATAAAACCTGAATTAATAAGTATTAAAAAAGAAGTAAAAGATTTAGCAAATGAAGCAAAATTAGTAGTAAGTAAAGCAAGCGAAATTATAAAAAATAAAATTAACACTATATTCTTTGAAAACCAAAGATTAAATCAAGAAATGATAGATAGTGTTAAAAAGCTAGAAGAAATTAAATTTGATATTGGAGTTAAATATAAAGAAATAGCTAGTGCATATGAACTACTTTTAGAAAGCAAGCAAAATATAGAAGATTTAAGAGAAGTTATAGCTTTATATAAAGAATTTGAAAATGATATAACATCTTATTCCCAAATTATAAAAGATTTTAAAAGTAAAATAGAAAATTTAGAACGAGATTTAAAATCACAGTCTGAAAGTATCTACTCTTCTTTAAATGATAAACAAAATGAAATATTAAAAAAATTAAATGAAGTAAAAAATGAAGCTTTAGTTAAATTTGATGAACTTACAGCAAAATGTGAAGGGTATAAAATACATTTTGAGCAAAGTTATGATAGGTTTAATCAAAGAGCTTTGATAGCTAATGAAGATTTAGGTAGGTTAGCTGAAGTTGCTAAAAAAGAACTAGGTAATGATAAGTTAATTTATGAAACAGAATTAAAAGTTTTAGCTGAAGAAACAATAAAACAAATGGAAGAAATGCTCAAAGGTTTAAGTGATGAAAGAAATGAAGTCACAGAGGTTTTTGAAACTCAAAAGAAAGAATTTACTACTCTTGTAGATACTTCTAAAGTTATGATTGACAACTTAAATCATATTTTTAATGCGAATTATCAAGCAAAGAAAAATGAGTTTAGTATTATTTTTAATGAAAAATTACATAGTTTAAACGAGAATAAGCAAGATTTTTTAAATGAGCTTGTGAGCGCAAAAGAAAACGGACTCAATAAAATAAATGAAACAAAAGAGCAAAGCCTTAATGAAATAATCCAAACAAAAGAACAAGGACTTAATGAGCTTGAAACTAAAAAAGGTGAGTGCATAGATGAGATTGACAATCAAGCAAGAATCTATGATATAAGTGGTGTTAAGGCTAATGTTGAATATCTTCTTTCTTTGCTTAATGAGAAGGATGATGGTAAAGATGATGGAATTAAAGATGAAATTGCAAATATAGAGCAAGGTATAAAAGATAAAGAACAAGAGCTTGAAGAGATAAAAAAGCAAATTGAAGAAGCTTTAAATAATAATGATGAATTAAAGCAAAAAAATGAGGAATTAAAGGAAATTAAAAATCAAATCTATGAGGCTTTAAGTCAAGAACCACCTGCTGATACAAGCGAACTTGAAGAGAGAAAAGAAGAACTTGAAAATCAAATTGCTGAGCTTGAAAAAGAGATTGCTGGTGAATTAATTAACAAAAAAGAGGAAATTGAAAAAGAACTTGAAGAAGCTAATCAAAACTTAGAGGACAAAAACAATGAGTTAGAGCAAAATGAAAAAGATAAAAAGCTAATTACACAAAAAGTATTAGATATAACTATTAAAACTTTAGAAGCACTTATAGATATAAAAGTAAGTTTAAATGGCGATGAAGAGATAAATGGAAATAAAACTTTTGCTAATCCTATTTTAGTAAAAGTAGATCCAACTAATGATAACCATTTAACAAATAAAATCTATGTAGATACCGCTTTAAATACAAAAGCAAATTTAAATGGAGATAATATATTTAATGGCGCAAATACTTTTAATCAGGCATTAACTTCTCGGGCCGATCCAACAAATGATAATCACTTAACTAGAAAATGGTATGTAGATTATGGTGGTGGAATTAAAAATCTTGGCACAACTGGCAGTATAAATCTAGATTTAAGACAAGCTCAACATTTTATTTTAACAGCAAATGCAGGAACAAGCATAGGAATAGCTAATTTTGGAGGAGTAGGAAAAAGCGGAACAATAACTATAAATAATTGTCAAAATGTAGTAGCTTTTAATGCCCCTTTTAAATTTAGAATAGCTCAAAGTGGATTTAGTGGCACTGAAACTTTTGCTTATTTTTGCATAGCTTCGAATAATGTAAGATTAGTAAGGACTTAAAATGAACTGCCTCCTTCTTTCTAATAATGGCATAGCACTAAATTTACCTCCATCTTTAGGAGGCTCGGTTGCAAATTATAATTATATGTTAAAGCTAGACATGATTTATAAACAAGCAGTGGTATTGCCATCAAATATTAATAATAAAGAAGTGGTTATGTTAGGCGAAGTTTGGACGACTGGAAATATGTCTAATAAAACTTCTGGAAATACTTTAGAAATAACTTGGAATAATTTTAATTCAAAAGTAACACTACATGCTTTAAGTAAATATTACACTGCCAATGCAAAAATCAAAGTAGAGAAAAAATTCAATTTTGGAAATATAAATAACTTACAAATAATGCTAAGTTCTTATCAAAGTGGTAGTGCAAATGCAAGTGCTGGTTGGAACTTAAATGATGGGAATAGATTAAACCCAAGAGCAAATTTAACATTATACTGGAATTAAGAAAGGATAAATATGTTTTATGATTTAAAAAATAAAAGTTTAAAATATGATGATATTTTTTTAAAAGATGTAAAAATACAAAACGAAGAAGGTGAAATTGATGCACAAGATACTTATTTTTTAAGTGCTTGCGATGATAAGCTTTTAAAAGAGCTTGGTTTTGCTAAAGTTAAAGAAGAAGAAATCCCAAGTTTTAATGAAAAAATTGAAGAACTTCGCCAAATTCAAACTTATGATGAAGAAAATAATCTTTATATTATTTCTTATAAGATTAAAGAAAAAGCATTAGAAGAGTTAAAAGAATTAAAATTAGAAGAACTAAAAGCTATAAAAGAAGAAAAGCTTTTGTTTATGCCTTTTAAAAATACTATATTTCAAATTGACACGGAAGCAAAAATTAATATTAGCGGAAAAGTTAGCGAGATAATGTTAGCAAATCTCAATAATACTCCTTTGGAAAATATTGCTTGGATTGATAAAGATAATAAAATCACTACATTTAACAAAGAAGAATTTTTGGAATTTGGGGTTGGTATCGCTAAATATACTGAAAGTATTATTTTTAAAAATGATGAACTAAGAAATAAAGTGAAAAATGCGACATCTTTAGAAGAATTAAATTTAATTGCATGGGAGAGTGAAAAATGAGTACTGAAAATATAATAAAAGAAGGTGCTATACTCGGTTCTTTAAGTGGATCTGCATTATTAGGATTGATGGTTTTTGTCTTAGCTGGGATTGCATGGCATTTATATAAAACTTTACATAAAGAAGCTGGGGAAAGAACAAAAGAACTTATAAGTGAAACCAAAAATACTAATGTTCTTATTAGAGAACAAATTGCAGTATCCAGAGTAAGTAGCGATAGTTTGGTTAAATTTATAGAAACACATTGCTCAAAAACCAATGACAAGCTAGAAGCTATAGAAACAGATCTTATGAGAATGGATGAAAGGCTTGTTAAGCTTACTCAAATAAGAAATGATGAATTAAGAAGTATTTTTAAAAAAAAGGAAAACAATGACTAAAACAGAATTAAAAAGGGTTTGTGTAAAGCCATACGATAAGGACAGGTTTGAAGTGATACAAGATTATGAGTTTATTTTGCCAAATTACAAAGGCATTGTACCACAAGGTTTTAAAACTGATGGAGCGAGTATTCCACGCCTTTTTTGGTCTTTGTTTCCACCTTTTAAAAGTGAGTATTTTAGCGCTTGTGTTGTCCATGACTATTTGTGTATAAATGCAAAATCAAGAGATGATTATAGGCTAGCTGATCTTGTTTTAAAAGAAGCAATGCAAGCTTTAGAAATAAATAAATTTAAGATTTTTGTTTTTTATTACTCTTGTAATTTATTTCATCAGATCAAATGTTTAATAAAGGGGATAAGATGAGTTTAGAACAGGTTATAAATACTCAAAATGAAAGTTTAAATCAAATTATAAGTAGTTTACAAGAATTAGTTTTAAGTTATAAAAATGGTAATTTGAGTTTAGAAGATGTTAAAAAATTAATTAACGAAACTATTGAAAATATATCAAATGATTATATAAAAGAAAGCGAGCTAAAAGAAAAACTAGAAGCCTTGCTAGAAGAGCTTGGCATCAATGCAAATATCAATAAAGAGAGTTTAAAAGAAGTTGTATTAAAAGTTGTTTTAGAAAATCAAGAAAGTTTAAAAGGTGATAAAGGAGATCCTTTTACTTATGAAGATTTTACAGAAGAACAGCTTGAAAATTTAAAAGGGCAAGATGGAGCTAAAGGAGCTGATGGTAAAAGTGCTTATGAACTTTGGCTTGAAAATGAAGAAAACACTGGAAAAAGTCAAGATGAATTTTTAGAAAGTTTAAAGGCTCAAACACCAACAAAAGAAGAAATTAAACCTATTATAGAAGAGACGCTCGAAGATATGAAATTAAATTTAGGCATTAATGGAATAAAAGTATCTAATTCTATTCCCACTCCAAAAACAAAAGCTAATGTTAATGATTTAATTATAACTTATAATGAAAATGTAAAACAACTTTGGCTTTGTGTGGCAAGTGATGATAAATACACAAGTTGGATTAATTTGCTTGGAAATGAAAATATTACAGCACAAGAGTTGATTATTATTAGTTTTGATACAAATTTAAATAGTGGTCAATATGGCGGATGTTTAAGTGATTTGCGTTTTGGTTTTGAAAATTCTTTAGCAAGCACTACGCAAATTATAAAAGGACTTAATGAAGGCAGTTTTTTAATCACTAAAGATGGAATGGGTTTAAAATCTAAAAATTATACTGAAGTTAGCGTTCTTTCAAAACCAAGTAAAAATCAAATAGAAGGAAATATTAAAACGAGCGGAATTTATAATGATCCTGCTTGGCATAATATTACCAATGCTTTAAAAAAATATGATGGCAATGCAAATGAATGCTGTCTTTGGGCTTCTAATATAAAAAATAGTGTAAGTATAGAGCTTTTTACAAATGAAATTCCTATGAGTCTTTTTTATAGGCAAGCTGGATATTATGGAAATGTCAATCTTTCAAATATAAAAATGCAAAAAGCCCTTAGAGTTCAAAATGAAATTATAGTCGAGAGAAGCTTTATAGGAATAAAAAAAGAAATTGATAAAACTACCTATGGTGATAATGCTTTTTTATTTGAATTTGAAGAAGAAAAATGAGTTTAAATCTAAAAATAAAATACAAAAAATAAAAAGAAAGGAATTATAATGAAAGTAACAATTAATAGAAGATACACAGGTAAAACTTGTGTTATTGGTAAATTTAAGGTTTTAGATGATGAAGAAAAAATTCTTTTTGAATGTTTTTCTTTGGAAGAAGACAAAGAAGGTTTAGAAAGTGGCAAAGATTTAAGAATACCTGAAGGAAATTATAATTTAAAAAGACATAGTCCTTCACGATTTGAAAATACTTTAAGAAGTATTACAAAAAAAGATGATACAATGATAAATGTTTATAATGATGAAGTTCCTTCAAGTCGTGCAATTTTAATACACTGGGGAAACACTGACAAAGACACACAAGGTTGTATCTTGCTGGGGCTTACTAAAGATAATAATAATGAAAGTGTCGGTCAAAGCAGACAAGCTTGTAAAGAATTTTATGATTTGGTGTATGGTAAAAATCTTGAAGACATTAAATTAGAAATAACAAATGAGTTAGCATGAAAGGAGATAAAGTTTAAGTAGGTTAAAGTTTACACCCCACACTTAAACTTCTAAACAAAATATGATAAATCTTTTATTTGGAAATGCAAAGCTTTATATAGCCTTAGCTTTAATGGCAATCTTAACAGGATATTTTTATCTAAGACTTGATAGCACAAAGGCCAAATTAGAAAAAAGTCAAAGTGATTTAGCTTTGGCTTTAAAAATAAATGAAAATAATCAAGAAAAATTAAAAGAATTAAATCAAATTCATAAAACAGAATTAAAGGCTTTAAATGAAGCAAACAATCAAAAAAATCAAGTACAAGAAAGGGTGCAATATGTTAAAGAATACATTTATAAAAGCAATGAAAATAATATTACCAAGCTTTTTAACGATGTCGTTGATAGGTTGTGGGATGCAAACTCAACAAGTAGTAACCAAAATAGAAATTCAAAAAGTAAGAATTCCGCAAGAACTACTAACATTAAGTCCTCTTGAAAAGCCAATAGCAAAAAATGAACTAGATATTTTAAATGCTTATTCTATGCTTTTTTACAAATACAAACAGTGTGAAATTCAGATAAGCAAAATAAAGGAGCTAAATAATGAGTAATACAAATGTTGATTACAACAAAAGACTTGAAGCATTTAAAGAAATTTATCCGCAAATTTTAGAAATGAGTTTAGCGGAAAAATCTCCATTTGGAGAATTTAAAAAGCTTTTAGAACAATTTGGAAACGATAATGTTATAAGAAATGACCAACAATTTCAAAGCTTGGCACAAGCGTTGGTAAGTGTTGGACAAACCATAGTGGCTCAAAGTCAAAATACAGCTTTATCCATGATTTTACAAGGCGATGAAAACGAGCTTAACGCTGAAAAATCTTTACTTTTAAGAGCTCAAACAGAAACAGAAAAAGCAAAACCTGCATTAATAGCTAGACAAACTTCACAGATAGATGATAATTTAAGAATAGAAGCTGCAAAAGTTACACAGAGTGTTCAATTTGGATATTGTACCGGTGGTCTTGATATACCACAAGAAATTATGAAGCTTGTTAAAGAAAAGATAGAAAATATAGAAAAGTCTTCATAATGCTTATAGATGAAAAAAGGCTTATGAGAAATTATACTCTTAAGCCTGCTTATCCATCAAACATAGGAGAATTGGATACACAAGAAGTATATAAACAATGGTTTACCTATGCTATGATAGGGGTAAATAAATATGTTGAGCTTTTACATAAACAACTTGTAAGAAAAAGTAGAAGTCAAATTCAAAATATAAACCATCCGCTATTTAAAAATTCGTATATAGTGAAAAAATATAACATTAAAAGTTCTAGCACTGCACCTTATAATAAGGAAAACTATAATGATTTAGGACTTAACCAATTTTTCGTAGGGCAAGATCCATACAAACCTTATCAGGGAGATCCTAGTAGTGAAAATGGAATATATCATGATATTTGCGAAATAAGAACTAATTATAATTTAGGAAGTATGCAGTATTATTATGGTTTTCCAAATAATTTAGCTCTTTTATTTGAAAAAGAAAAAGCTTGGAAATATAATGGAAAAGGATTTTTTTATATTGATGAAAAAATAAATTTCAAAGATATATTAAATAAGGCATTGGAAAATATAAATTATGAAATGCTTATAAATGATATAGAAGTAGTTATTTTTTCTCAAACCATCCAAAAAAATAATGAATGGATATATCCTAGTATTGATGATATTAAAATACCAGAAATTAAAGTAGAAAATGTTGAATTTAAACCAACTTTTGGAAAACCTTATAAAAAATTATGCATTGATGTTGAAAAATTTTATAATGATTTTAAAGAATTAAATAAAAATATATTTAGAATCGAAAAAGTAGAAATAACCTATAATGTATATGAGAAAGCACAAAAAACTAGAGAGAGTGATCCGAGTAAAATATATTATACTTTAACAAGCAAAAAGATATCTTTTTTTGAAGTATTTAACTCAATAAAAGAAAATTATAAATGCAAATATGCAACTCCTTTATGTTTTTATAATGGGTTTAATTTAGTTTGTTATGAAGAGCCTTATGTTGCTTATTCTTACCTCAATAATCAAAGCTTTGGAAAAAAAGATACAAGTGTTACGCCAAGCGTATATCCGTTATATAGAAAAAGTTCAAATTTACCTTATGGGCGTAGAGATAGATGGTTTGCATTATGGGATAGTTTTTATTATCTTTATGTATACGAAAAATCAAGCAAAGGAATTTTAAGCTTTTTGGCACCTATTGTTACTATTATTTTGGCTGTAGCTACTTGGTGGATTGGCGGACAAGGTGCATGGCTAGGAACATTGATAGGAGTGAGTGAGAATGTAGCTGCGGGTATCACACTAGGAATTAGCTTAGGTTTAGCCGTGGGTTCACTTACTGGAAATAAATTATTTTCAATTCTTAATGCTGTTTGGGGTTTGGTTAATTTTTTAGGTGCTTGGGGTGCTAATAATTGGAATTTAGCTGCAGATTTTACAAAAAATACAGCACAAGCAGCACAAGAAATGACAACTTTTGAATCAACTTTAAATATTGTTGGAAATTTACTAAGCGGAGCTAGTAAGATTTTTGATGTTGTTCAAAGCATTACAGCAGAAACTCCTGATATGATAAATGAGCAAAGCGATGATTCTGATAATGAAGGTGGAAATGGAAGTGAAGCTGAAGAATTAGCAAAAGATGCAATTAATCCAACTTTATGGTATAATTTTGAAACTGCAGATATATTAAATGAAAAAATAGAAAAGAAAGAAAAACCTATTTTTATATTTTAATTTTTGTAGCCATTTTGTAGCCAAATTAAATTTGAAATATTTAAAATTTATATTTTATGGTATTTTATAGTTATTGTTAGGTGTTCGCCGTGGACACCATTTTATGAGGTGTTATTATGATAAAAATTGCTTTTTTTATAACTTTTGTAATTTCTTTTTTGACAGCACAAAGCCCAGTAAATTTTAAAGAAGATAATAATATAACAAAAGAACAAAATATATTTAAAGAACAACCTCCAAAACGCATTAAAATTCCAACGCATTAAAATATATGTCAGATTTGATTACGCTAGCACAATTATCACAAGGGTATCGTTACAATAGTGATTCTTTAATTTTAGCTAATTTTATTTTAAAACAAGGAATTAAAGGCGCTGTTTTTGATGTAGGTGCGGGCTGTGGTATCATAGGTATTTTACTTAAAAAAAATATTGCAAATTTAAGTTTATCTTTGATTGATATTCAAAAAGAAAATATAGAATTGATTGAAAAAAATTTAAAATCCAACCAAATACAAGGCGATATTTTTCATGATGATTTCAATCAATTTCAAAGCATAAAAAAATTTGACTTCATAGTTTGCAATCCTCCATTTTATAGACAAGGAGCTTACAAGAGTGAAGATCAGCATAAAGCTATAAGTAAATTTCAGGAATTTTTACCCTTGCATAGCTTTTTAACTAAAGCAAATTCTATGCTTAAGCCAAATGGTACTTTGTATTTTTGCTATGAAGCTTTAGCTTTGGATGAAATTTGTTTTATTTTAAAAGATATGAAAATAAAAATAACAAAGCTTTGCTTTGTACATACACATCAAAACAAAAAAGCAAGACTTGTTTTGATACAGGTAAAAAAAGGTTCAAAATCGCCTTGTGAGATTTTACCTCCTTTTTTTGTATATGAAAATGAAATTTTAAGCAAACAAATGCAAGAAATTCACTTAAGATTTAGGTTAAAAAGTTATGATATTTGATAAAAATTTTTCTTATGCTTTTGATGAAAATGCTTGTGAGAAATGCGGTGGAAAGTGTTGCACTGGAGAAAGTGGCAATATTTTTGCGAGCAAGGAAGAATTAGAAGCATTAAGAAAGCATTTAAATTTAGAAAGCAAAGAATTTGCTGAAAAATACTTGAGAAAAGTGGGCTTTAAAATGAGTTTTAAGGAAGTCGAATTTGAAGATGGTTTTGCTTGCATTTTTTTTGATACTCAAAAAAGAAATTGCAGTATCTACGATTTTCGTCCAAAACAATGCAGAACTTTTCCATTTTGGGAATATTTTAAAACACATCAAAAGGAATTAGAAAAAGAATGTATAGGTATTTGTTATTTGTCTTAGCAGCCTTTTTTTTGGCAGCTTGTGGAAGTTCAAAAATCAATGTTGTTTATCCTGATTATACAAAATATAAAAGCAATGATTTTGATTTAAGGGTTATGAAGGCTTATAATTATGAGTATTATAAACAATACAAAGAAGCCAGAGATGAATTTTTAAGTCTTTATCAAGATTATAATAATACTAATTTTTTAGAAAATGCATTTTTACTTACTTTAGCAAACAATCTTGACAAGCAAGCAGAGTTAAATAATCTAGCAAAGCCTTATTTAAATCAAAATGACAATCTTAAGCGACTTAGTGCTCTTTATGCTTTAAATTCAAATGATATCAACAATGCTCAAAAACTTATGAAAGAGCTTTTAACAAAAAAGGATAGTGATCCTAGAAATTTAGAGCTTTACGGGGATATTTTGGTTAAAAAAAATGATTTAAAAAATGCTACAAAATACTATAGATCTGCTTATAATCAAGTGCAAAATGAAGAAATTTTATTTAAACTCATAGGAATTTATGCGATTTTGAATGATACTTTAAATATTAAAAATGTTTTAGAATTTTCAAGAAAAACCAATGGTTGCACTCTCAAAACTTGCGTCTTGCTTGCTAAAATTTATTTTGATGAAAAAAATATCGAAGCTTTAAAAAGTATATATAAAGAGCTTTATCAACTTACCAAAAATAAAAGTTTTGTATTGGCTTTAGTTGAGCTTTTAAATTCTCAAGGCAAAACAGAAGAAGCTTTAAAAATTTCTTTGCAGTATGATTTAGATGATGACATTAAACTCGCTTTGTATCAGAATTTAAAACGCTTTGATGATGCTAAAAAAATGAGTTTAGCTCTTTATCATAAAACAAAAAATAAAGAATATCTTCTACGAGCGGCAGTTTTTGAATTTGAAGCTGCAAATGAAGCTAAAAAAATCACTCCAAAAGTAATTGATTCTGTAAAAGAAAAATTCGAACAGGCTATCGATAAAGATAGCAATGCTTTGTATTTAAACTACTATGGATATTTGCTTATAGATTATGATTTAGATGTTAAAAAAGGTATAGAGCTTGTGAAACTTGCCTTAGAAAAAGATCCACAGAATTTGTATTATTTAGATTCTTTAGCTTGGGGGTATTATAAACTAGGCGATTGTAAGCAAGCATGGGAAATTTTAAAACAAACATTAGATGATAAAGAATTTGCAAATTCTGATGAGAGCAAAGCTCATATAAAAGCGATAAAGGCGTGTATAAAACCATGATATTGGATAAAATTTTTGAAAAAACAAAAGAAGATTTAAAAGAACGCAAACTAAAACTTCCTTATGATATGTTAGGGCGTTCTTTAGCTTCAAATCCTTTCTTTCCAAAAGATGTGATTAAGGCTTTAAAAAGAGTAGAAAAAGAAGTTAAAATCATAGCAGAAGTAAAAAAAGCAAGCCCTAGCAAGGGAGTCATTAGAGAAGACTTTGATCCTTTGAGTATCGCTTTAAATTATGAGAAGAACAAAGCTGCGGCGATTTCTGTTTTAACTGAGCCGCATTTTTTTAAAGGTTCTTTAGAATACTTAAGTCTTATACGCCGTTATACGCAAATTCCTTTACTTAGAAAAGATTTTATCTTTGATGAGTATCAAATTTTAGAAGCTTTGGTTTATGGGGCGGATTTTGTATTATTAATCGCTAAAATGCTAAGCATGAAAGAGCTTAAAAAACTGCTTGAGTTTGCAAGACATTTAGGTCTTGAGGCTTTGGTTGAAATTCATGATAAAGAGGATTTGAGTAAGGCTATTTTTGCTGGAGCGGATATCATTGGTATCAATCATCGTAATTTAGAGGATTTTACTATGGATATGAGTTTGTGCGAAAAACTTATCCCACAAATCCCAAATTCAAAAATCATCATCGCAGAAAGTGGTTTAGAAAATAAAGAATTTTTAGAGCATTTGCAAAATTTAGGCGTTGATGCTTTTTTAATCGGCGAATATTTTATGCGCGAAAAAGATGAAGGAAAGGCTTTAAAAGCTTTGCTTTAAGGAGGGAAAATGCAGTATTTGTATGCACCATGGCGGAGTGAGTATTTTGAAAAAGAAAAAAGCATTTGTCCATTTTGTGATTGTGCTAATAAGATCAAAAGCGATGAAGAATTAGGCGTGATTTTTAGAGCAAAGCATTGTTTTGGAGTGATGAACCGCTATCCTTATTCTGCAGGGCATTTTATGGTGATTCCTTATATACATGAAGAGCATATAGAAAATTTAAGTGATGAAATTTGGCAAGAAATGAGTTATTTTGTGCGTTTGGGGGTAAAAATTTTAAAAGAGCAAATTCATGCAAATGGAGTGAATATCGGTATGAATTTAAGCAAGGATGCAGGAGCTGGCATAGCTTTTCATTGTCATTATCATCTAGTGCCACGCTGGTCAGGAGATACAAATTTTATCACAACCATAGGAGAAACTAGGGTTTGTGGCACTAATATAGAGCAAGTTTATCAAAAACTTGTTTTGGCTTTTAAAAATGCTCAGTGAAGTTGAATTTGTAGAGTTTCAAAAAGAAAATTTCTCTTTTTTAATCGATGCAAGAAGCCCTAGAGAATTTTTGCATTCTCACTTGATAGGAGCTTTAAATTTTTATGCACTCAATGATGAAGAATATCAAGAAATAGGAACAATTTATAAGAAAAATCAAGCTTTAGCTAAGGCTATGGGTGCGAGTTATATTTGTCAAAATACCGCTAAGCATATATTAGAAATCACTCAAAATTTTCGCATAGGAGAAAAGGTGGGGATTTATTGTTCTCGTGGGGGTTTGCGTTCAAAGTCTATCGCAGTGATTTTAAGTGAGCTTGGCTTTAGGGTGGTGCGTTTAAAAGGTGGGTTTAAAGCTTATAGAACTTTTGTAACGCATTATTTCGAAAATGAAATAAATTTTGATTTTTTTGCTCTTTGTGGTAATACAGGTTGTGGAAAAACAGAGCTTTTAGAACAACTCCCACAAGCTATAAATTTAGAAAAAATGGCAAATCATTTAGGCTCGTCTTTTGGTGATATTTTAGGAAAACAACCTACGCAAAAAGCTTTTGAAGCAGAACTTTTTCACAATATTCAAAATTTAGAAAATTTTGCTTTCATAGAAAGCGAAAGTCGCAAAATAGGGGATATTATCTTACCTTTGAAATTTTATGAAAAAATGCAAAAGGCTTTTAAAATTTATTGTTTTTGTTCTTTGGAAAATCGCGTTAGAAGAATACAAAAAATTTATCAAGAAAAAATGACTCCTTTGAAATTTCAACAATGTGTGCAAAAAATCAGTCCTTATATCAGCTTAAATTTACGCCAAGATTTGCTTCAAAGTTATGAGAGAAAAGAATGGCAAAAGCTTATTGTTATGCTTTTGGAGTATTATGATAAAACTTATAAAAAACCAGATAAGATTGATCTTGAGTTAAATACTGATGATATTTTAAAAGCTAAAGAAGAGCTTTTAGATCATTTTAAAGCACAATTACTTTTTTAATATCAGATAATTTTATTAAATAATCAAATTTTTTCTTCATTATCTTGTAATAATCCTTTTTATCTTTGTTGTTTTTTAACTTGGCTCAAATTTTTATTTTAATGCTAGTAATTTTGAATTATAGAGAAGTAAAATATTTTTTAAAATACCTATTTATAGTAATTTAAGATAAAAAAATAAATTTTTATAAAAAAAATATATAAAATATTTCTTAAATTTATATTTTTTTAAATCATTTTAAATATAATTATCTCGCAATTAAATTTTTGTAAGAAAGGACAGGTAAATGAATGCGATAAATTCAAGTTTTATTGTGTTGTGTACTTTGCTAGTTTTGCTTATGACTCCAGCTTTGGCAATGTTTTATTCAGGTATGGTAAGAAGTAAAAATACTCTTAATACTATAATGAATTGCTTTATTGTTTTTGGTGTTATTACTTTACAATGGGTAGTGCTTGGATTTAGTCTTTCTTTTGGTAAAGATGAAGGACTTGGGCTTGTAGGAAATTTCGAGAATTTCCTCTTAGAGGGTATTAGCGGATACAACGCTTCAGGCGTTCCAAATATTCTTTTTGTGATTTTTCAAATGATGTTTGCACTTATTGCATCTGCCATCATAACAGGCTCTTTGGTGGGAAGAATTAAACTGGGTGTTTTGGTGATATTTCTACTTTTTTGGAGTACTTTAGTTTATGATGTGTTAGCACATATGATTTGGAGCAGTGAGGGATTTTTGCTTAAAAGAGGAAGTCTTGATTTTGCTGGGGGCGGTGTTGTGCATATTAGCTCTGGGGTTGCTGGACTTGTAGGAGCTTTGATGGTAGGCGCTAGAAAAAGTGATGATGAGGATAAAAACGCGCATTCTATTCCTTATGCTTTCTTAGGTGCGATTTTGCTTTTTATAGGATGGTTAGGTTTTAATGCTGGAAGTGCTGGCGAAATGAATGATGTTGCTATCAATGCTTTTATAGTAAGTATTATATCAGCAGCTTGCGGCTTTTTATCTTGGGTGGTACTTGAGTGGCTCATCTATAAAAAACCGACTATTTTAGGTGGACTTAGTGGGCTTGTAGCAGGGCTTGTGGGAATTACTCCAGCTTGCGGTTATGTAGATATTTATGCTTCTCTTGTTATAGGGACTTTGTCTTCTGTGTTTTGTTATTTTGGTTTAAGTTTTATTAAATACAAACTCAAATGGGATGATTCTTTAGATGCCTTTTCTTTACATGGAATCGGAGGTATTTGGGGAGGAATTGCCACAGGGCTTTTTGCAAGTGCTAAAGTAAATCCTAATGTGATTGCCCAAAATGCACTTGGCGAGGGATTTTTTATCAGCGGAAGTTTGGAACTTTTAAAAGAGCAAATTTTTGCTATTGTGATTTGTGTGGTTTTGTCAGCTCTTATAAGCTTTGTTATTTTTAAGATTATCTCTTGTTTTACAGACTTAAGAGTAAAAGAAGAAGTAGAGCAAAAAGGCTTAGATGTGAGTTTGCACGGAGAAAAAGCTTATACTTTAGCTTAGTTGGCTAAATTTTTACTAAAAAGTCCTTGTAATCATAAACAAGGACTTCAAAATCATTCTTAATTAAAATCAGGCAAATACTTTAAAATAAAGTGGATAAATTCATCACTATCATTTGGGCAAGTGATTAAATCATAATCGCACTTTGCTAAATGTTTATACTCCATACCTAGCTCAAAAATCGTTTCAGAACAATCAATGCAAAAAGAAATAGGGTAAATCAGAGCTTTATCGTTTAAATTTGCCAAAACATCGCTTGTATTTGGTTCAAGCCATTTTACAGGGCCTAGTTTAGACTGATAAGCTAAAATAAATTCATCAAAATGATCTTTTAGCTTTTCTTTTAAAATTTCTACATGATCATTTACATGCTTTTCATATAAATCACCTTTATCAATAATGCTTTGTGGTAAAGAATGCGCTGAAAAAATCAAAATTTTGGCATCAAATTTACTTTTTTTAGCCAAAATGTGCGAAACTATCATCTCGTTATAAAGCTCATTTTTGTAAAAAATATCTATAGTTTTTACTTTTGCTTGAATTTTTTGCTTTGAAATTTCATTTTGCAGAACTTCTAAAGATGAAGTTACTGTGGTGCAAGAATGGTGCGGATAAAGTGGAAAAAGAATGATTTCATCACTTGCATTTAAAGTGTATTTTTGCAAAATTTCTGTGGCAAAAGGAGGAACATAAAGATTTACAAAATCAAATTTAAATTCATCTTGTTTTAAATTAAGCTTGTCACACAGGCTTTGAGTAAGTTCGTTTAAAGGGGATTTTCCGCCCATTTTTTTATAGTTTTCTTGCATGGCTTTAACGCGAGCCTTTGTTATGATCCATGCTACAAATTTTCTTAAAAATCGATTTTTGATTCCTAAAATATAAGGATCATTAAACATATTTTTTAAAAAAACTTCACAATCTTGTAAATTCGTAGCTCCGCCCATATTTAAAAATAAAACTAATTTCACGCAAACCTTTCTAAAATTTCTTGAACTTTGTAAGCATCGCTCGTGCTGGCTAAATGATTGGGTTGATTATCGATAAGTTTTAACAAAGCTTCGTGTTCTGAAAAAAGTGGACTTTGTTGAGTAAGTTCTATAAAATTTCCATCTTTTAATAAAGAAAAGTCATTTAAATTGGCTTCATAAAAATGATTTTTAGTAATAAGATGAATTTTTCTTAGTTTTTGTGTGCTATTCCAACTTTGATGTATGCTAGCAATACATTTTTCAAGCTCACATAGAATAATGCTTTCACTTTCTCTTGTTTGATCTTGGGTGTATTTTTTAAGCAAATTGGTTTTTGTTATTTCTTGTTTGCTTAAAAAACAAAGCAAATCAAGATCATGCACAGCCAAATCTTGCAAAATCCCTACATCGCTGATTCTTTGTGGGTAGGGTGAAAATCTTTGTATGTTAATGCTGATAATTTCTTCATTTTCAAGCTCTTTTTTTAGGGCTAAAACCGCAGGATTAAATCTTTCGCAAAAACCTACACCTACTTTTATGCTGTATTCTTTAGCTAAATTTGAAATTTCGTCTATTTCTTTTAAATTTAGAGCTAAAGGCTTTTCGATTAAAACGCATTTGCATTGTTTAAAAACTTTTTTTGCTATTGTTAAATGTGAATTTGTAGGTGTTGCTATGATGATAATATCATTATTTTGATTTAAAAATTTATCCAGATCATCATAAAAAATATCATCAAAAATATTTAGGTTTGGATTTTTGCAAAGATCAAAAAGTGCATTAAGTTTAAAATGAGAATTTTTACTAAGTTCATTTAAGTGGTTTTGCCCCATTTTTCCAAGGCCTATGATACCTATTTTCATGGAATCAATCTTTAAAAATACAAATAACTTGCTCTTGCTCTTCTTCACTTAAAAAAGGTGAAAAAGGCAAAGATAAGATGTGTTCGCTTGCGTATTCTGAATTTTTAAGTTCTAAATTTGAAAACTCACTAAAGCAAGGTTGTTTATGCAAAGGGGTTGGATAGTGTATAGCATAAGGTATATTAGCTTTTTCAAATTTTTGCAATACACTAGCTCTATCTTCAACTAAAACACTGTATTGTGCATAAGCGCTAAAAGCATTTGGATTAATTTGTGGAATTTGACAGTTTTTTAAATTTGCATTATAAATTTGTGCTAATTTTTGTCTTTTGTCTAATTCTTTTTCTAGGTATTTTAACTTAACATTTAAAATCGCTGCTTGTAAGGTGTCAAGGCGTCCATTTATACCTATAAATTCATGTTTATAACGCTGAGTTTGTCCGTGATTGAGTAAAATTCTTATTTTTTTAGCAATTTCATCATCATGGCAAAAAATAGCCCCGCCATCGCCATAAGCTCCCAAAGGCTTCGAAGGAAAAAAGCTTGTGCATGAAATTTTAGCTATAGAGCAGGATTTTTCTCCTTTGAAACTTGCGCCAAAACTTTGTGCACCATCTTCGATCAAAGTGATATTTTTATCTTTTAAAATTTCTTCTAAAGCCCTTAAATCACTCATTTGTCCAAACATACTCACTACTATAACAGCTTTAGTTTTTGGAGTTATTGCTTTTTGCACTGCTTCAAAATCAAGATTGTAATTTGATAAATTTATATCTACAAAAACAGGTTTTGCACCTACCAAGGCCACAACTTCAGCTGTTGCTATGAAAGTAAAACTAGGCACTATAACTTCATCATCTTTGCCAATATCTAAGGTTCTTAAGGCAAGATATAAAGCACTGGTTCCACTTGAACAACCTATAGCGTGTTTAACACCTAAAAAATGAGCTAAATTTTGCTCAAATTCGTTAAGCTTTGTACCGCCTATAAAAGAAGAGCTTGATAAAACGCTTTCAATTTCAGCATTGATTTCATCTTTGTATGCGAGATATTGGGCTTGAAGATTGATAAAATTCATAAAAAACCTTAGAGAAATAAAATTAAATAAAAATGTTTATTGTATTTTAGTTTTACTTAATTTAAAGTAATTTTGGTATGATATGTTTTTATAAAAATTTCTTTAGGAAAATTCATGGATATTAGAAAAGCTTATTTGGATTTTTTTGCATCAAAAGGACATGAGATAACCCCGTCAAGTCCTTTAGTTCCTGATGATGCAACTTTACTTTTTACTAATGCGGGTATGGTGCCTTTTAAAAGTATATTTACAGGAGAAATTCCACGCCCAAACCCTCCACGCAAAACAAGCTGTCAAACTTGTATAAGAGCGGGTGGAAAGCACAATGACTTAGATAATGTAGGATATACCGCACGCCATCATACTTTTTTTGAAATGCTTGGGAATTTTAGTTTTGGGGATTATTTTAAAGAACAAGCCATAGCTTATGCTTGGGAATTTGTAACTGAAGTTTTAAAACTACCTAAAGATAGACTTTATGTAACCGTGCATGAAAACGATGATGAAGCTTTTAATCTATGGCAAAAACACATTCAAAAAGAAAGAATTTACAAATTTGGCGATAAAGATAACTTCTGGCAAATGGGCGATACTGGTCCTTGTGGTCCTTGTAGTGAGATTTTTTATGACCAAGGACAAGAGCATTTTAACTCAAGCGAAGATTATATGGGCGGAGATGGAGATAGATTTTTAGAAATCTGGAATCTTGTTTTCATGCAATACGAAAGAAGTGCTGATGGAGTGCTTAGCCCACTGCCAAAGCCAAGCATTGATACAGGAATGGGGCTTGAAAGGGTAACAGCGATTAAAGAAGGTAAATTTAGCAATTTTGATAGCTCGCTTTTTATGCCAATCATCAATGAAATTTCAAAACTTTGTAATAAAACTTATGTTTATGAAAGCGGAGCAAGTTTTAGAGTCATAGCTGATCATATAAGATCAAGTGTATTTTTGCTTGCACAAGGGGTAAGTTTTGATAAAGAAGGTAGAGGTTATGTTTTGCGTCGTATTTTGCGTCGTGCTTTAAGACATGGATATTTGCTAGGTTTTAAACAAGCTTTTATGTATAAACTAGTTGATATTGTGTGCGATTTAATGGGCGGACATTATACCTATCTTAATGAGAAAAAAGACTTTATAAAAGAACAAATTCGCCTTGAAGAAGAAAGATTTTTAAGCACTATAGAAAATGGGATTGAAATTTTTAATGAAGAGCTTAAAAACACTAAAGAAATTTTTAGCGGAGAAGTAGCCTTTAAGCTTTATGATACTTATGGTTTTCCGCTTGATTTAACGGCTGATATGCTAAGAGAAAAAAATCTTAAAGTTGATGAAGAAAAATTTGAACTTTTCATGAATGAGCAAAAAGCACGCGCTAAGGCTTCTTGGAAAGGAAGTGGAGATAAAACTGCAAGCGGAGATTTTAAAAACTTACTTGAAAAATTTGGAGAAAATCATTTCGTAGGTTATGAAAAAGCAGAATGCGAAAGTAAAATTTTAGCCCTTTTAGATGAAGATTTTAAAGAAGTTTCCACCCTTAAAGATGTGGGTTGGGTGATGCTTGAAAACACACCTTTTTATGCAACAAGTGGGGGGCAAAGTGCTGATAGTGGATTTATAGCTAAGCGTGAAGTTTTAGATACGCAAAAGTTTTTTAATCTCAATCTTAGCTTTATAAAAGCAGGCGAAGAACTAAAAGTTAACGATATAGTTCATGCAAGAATCGATACAGAAAAAAGAGAGCAAATCGCACGCCACCACTCAGCCACTCATCTTTTACATCATGCTTTAAGAGAAATTTTAGGTTCTCATGTAAGCCAAGCAGGATCTTTGGTTGAAAGCAATAAACTAAGATTTGATTTTACTCATCATAAAGCTTTAAACAAAGAAGAGCTAGAAAGCATTGAAAAAAGAGTCAATAAAATGATTATAAACTCAAGCGAAGCTATCTTAGAAAATATGCCTTTAGAAGAAGCTAAAAAAAGCGGTGCTATAGCATTGTTTAATGAAAAATACCAAGGCAATGTGCGTGTTTTAACTCTAGGTGAAAGCAAAGAACTTTGCGGGGGAACTCATGTTAAAAATACTGCTCAAATAGGAAGTTTTTACATAGTTAAAGAAAGTGGTGTGAGTGCTGGAGTTAGACGTATTGAAGCTGTGGTTTCTAAAGCGGCTTTAGAATTTGTAAAAAATCAACTCGAAGAACTTTCTAAAGTAAAAGATGAACTTAAAAATAATGATATTTTAAGCGGGATTAAAAAGCTTAAAAATGAAATTTTAAGTTTAAAAAATGAGCTTAAAAATTCAAGTAAAACCGAGCTTGATTCTAAAAATATCCAAGGTGTTGAAATTTGCGTAAAACGTATAGATAATGGCGATATTAAAGCTATGATTGATGATTTTAAAAACAAATTTGCTAAAGCGGTGATTTTACTTATCCAAGTAAAAGATGAAAAAATCACTTTAGCAGCTGGCGTTAAAGATGTGCCTTTAAAAGCAGGAGCTTTGGTTAAAGAAGCGGCGCAAATTTTAGGTGGAAATGGTGGCGGAAGAGATGATTTTGCTACTGCAGGTGGAAAAGATTTAAGCAAAATCAATGAAGCTTTAAAACAAAGCTTAGAAACGATAGAAAAAGCACTTTAATGTTAATTCTTGCTTCAAGTTCCATTTCAAGAGCTAACTTGCTTAAAACCGCAAAGATTGATTTTAGGCAAGTTAGTTTTGATTATGATGAAAATTTAAATAAAAATATTTCACCTTTTTTATATGTTCAAAAAATAGTTCTTGAAAAAGAAAGACAATTTTTAAGTACTTTAGGCAAAGATTTTCAAAACCAAAATTTGCTTTTTGCAGATAGTATAGTTTGTATAGATGAAAAAATTCTTACCAAAGCAAAGGATAAAAAAGAAGCTTATGAAATGCTTGCCTTGCAAAATGGAAAGTATGCAAGTATTTTATCGGCTTTTTTGCTTGTAAAACCTGAAAAAAGAGTTTTTTCTCTTTCAAAAACTACACTTTATTTTAAAAATTTTGATGAAAATGCTTTAAGAGATTATGTAGAAAATGATCTTTATAAAGGCAAGGCGGGTTGTATTATGTGTGAGGGTTTTCATCAAAATTTCATCACCCAACAAGTAGGAAATCTAAGCACTGCTTTAGGGCTTGATATCCAAACTTTAAAGGCTTATTTATGAAAATATTAAAATATATTTTTTCATTTTTTACTCTTTTGTTTATAGCTGGATTTATTTATGTGGCTTATCTTTTCACAAGTGCTGATACTGAGGGTTATACTTTTAAAGAATACAAACCTCCTCTTACAACACAAATTTACGATAGAAATGGCAAGCTTGTGGCTAATATTTTTGAACAACATCGTTTTTACGCTCCTTATGAAGAGCTTCCTCCACGCCTTATAGAAGCTTTGGTTGCTATAGAAGATACAAGCTTTTTTGAACATAATGGAGTTAATATCGATGCCATTTTTAGAGCTGCTGTAAAAATCATAAAAAGCGGTGGAAAAACCATGGAAGGAGCTTCCACTCTTACCCAGCAATTTATTAAAAACACGGAATTAACCCCTGAAAGAACTATTACGCGTAAAATTCGCGAAGCTTTGCTTGCTTATAAAATGGAAACCATTTTAACTAAAGAGCAAATTTTAGAAAGGTATTTAAATTTTATTTTTTTTGGACATGGGTATTATGGAGTAAAAACCGCAGCTTTGGGGTATTTTCATAAAAATTTAAATGAATTAAGCCTTAAAGAGATTGCTATGTTAGTAGGTATGCCAAAAGCACCTAGCAGTTATGATCCTACAAAGCATTTAGATCTTTCCATTTCAAGAGCAAATAATGTTATTTCAAGAATGTATAATCTAGGTTGGATTTCAAAAGCAGATTATGATATAGCCATTAAAGAAATTCCGCAAGTTTATGATGATACGCTTACTCAAAATGCTGCTCCTTATGTCGTAGATGAAGTGATTAAACAATTAAGCCCTAATATCAAAGACTTAAAAACAGGTGGATATAAAATCATTTTAAATATAGACTTAGATGTTCAAAATATGGCACAGAATGCTTTAAAATTTGGTTATGATGAGATAGTAAAACGCGATAAAGATGCAAATTTAAGCACTTTGAACGGAGCTATGGTCGTGGTAAATCATCAAAGTGGTGATGTTTTAGCTTTGGTAGGTGGAGTTGATTATGAAAAAAGTAATTATAACCGCGCTACTCAAAGTATGCGTCAACCTGGAAGCTCTTTTAAACCTTTTGTGTATCAAGTGGCGATTAATTTAGGATATTCGCCTATGAGTGAAATTGCTGATATTTCTAGAATTTTTGAAGGTGGAGCGGGTAATAATGAGGATTGGAAACCTAAAAATGAAGGGGGTAAATTTTTAGGTTTAATTACCTTAAAAGAAGCTTTAACAAGATCAAGAAATTTAGCTACCATTAATCTCGCACTTGATATGGGGCTTGATGTTCTTTACTCTAAACTAATGGAATTTGGATTTAAAGATATACCGCCTAATTTATCAATCGTATTGGGAAGTTTTGGTATTTCTCCTTTGGAGTATTCGAAATTTTATACCATGTTTGGGAACTATGGTACGATTAAAGATCCTCAAATTATCAGACAAGTTCAGGATAAAACCGGTAAAACCATCATGGAATTTAACTCAAATGAGCGTAAAGTCAGCGATGAAGCGCAAAGTTTTCTGGTTTTAGATATGATGAGAAATGTTGTTGAAAAAGGCACAGGGCGTAATGCAAGAGTAAAAGATATAGAAATAGCAGGAAAAACAGGAACAACGAATAAAAGTGTTGATGCTTGGTTTTGTGGACTTACGCCTGAAATAGAAGCAATCATTTGGTATGGAAATGATAACAACAAACCTATGCGTTATACAGAAGGTGGGGCTAGAACAGCTGCTCCTGTGTTTAGAGAATTTTTAACTCAATATATAGAAAAATTCCCTGATACAACTAGAAAATTTAGCATTCCTAATGGAGTTTATCGTGGAAATTATAAAGGAGAAAGTGCTTATTATACCACCAAATCACCATTACCAAAAGTAAATATGAAATTTAATGAAAGCGAGATTATATTTTGAAAGTAGAAAGATCTACTTTCAAAATGATTAAGCTTTTTTGATGATTATTTCATCATCTTTTGCATCAATGATAATGCTATCATTTTCATGAAGTTCATCAGCAAGTATCATATCGCTTAATTTATCTTCTATAAGATCATAAATAGCTCTTCTTAAAGGTCTAGCACCAAAATCAGGGTCAAAACCATCTTTAGCGATTAAAAGGGCTGCATTTTCGCTTAAACTTGCTTTTATTCCCTTGTTTTCTAAGCTCATTTGTAAATCTTTAAATAAAAGCTTGACTATTTCATAAGCTTCATCTTTTCCAAGTGGATTAAAGGTGATAATATCATCTAAACGGTTTAAAAACTCAGGTTTAAAGAAATTTTTTAACTCATTTTTTACCGCATCTTCTTGTTCTTTTCCACTTAAATTCATAATGGCACTTGAGGCGATATTAGAAGTTAGAATGATAATGGTATTTTTAAAATCCACTGTTACACCTTTGCTATCGGTTGCTCTACCATCATCTAAAATCCCTAAAAGCACATTAAATACATCTTTATGTGCTTTTTCAACTTCATCAAACAAAAGCACGCTATAAGGTTTTCTTCGTACGGCTTCAGTAAGCTCTCCACCTTCTTCATGTCCTATATATCCTGGAGGCGCACCTAAGAGTCTTGAAACACTATGTTTTTCCATAAATTCACTCATATCAAAGCGAATCATTGCTTTTTCATCATCAAATAAAAATTTTGCCAAAGCTTTAGCCGATTGTGTTTTTCCTACCCCTGTTGGCCCTAAAAATAAAAAGCTTCCTATAGGTTTATTGTCCGCATTAAGCCCTGCTTTGTTACGTTTAATGGCTCTAGCTAAAGCACTTAAGGCCTTATCTTGTCCTATGACACTTTCTTTTAAATGTTTTTCCACTTCTAAGAATTTTTGTTTTTCAGAAGTTAACATTTTTTGCACGCTAATACCCGTCCATTTGCTTAAAATTCCAGCAACCAAATCCTCATCCACTTGATTTTTAAGTAAAACTCCATTTTCACTCATTTTTTTCCATTTATCTTCTAAAATTTCTACTTCTTTTTCAAGACTTGGAATTTTTCCATACTCTAGCTCGGCTGCTTTTTGAAATTCACCTCTAGCTTTAGCCAAAGAAGCTTCATTTTTAAGCAGATCAATTTCTTTTTTCTTAGCACTTATGCCATCAAAAACACTTTTTTCATTTTCAAACTGTGAATTTAGGGCATTTTGTTTTTCTTTTAAATTGGCTAGTTCTTTTGCGATTTCATCGAGTCTTTTTTGATTTTTTTCATCATTTTCCATTTTTAAAGCTTCATTTTCAACTTCTAAAGTTTCTATATCTTTGCGTACTTTTCTTAAAGAACTTGGTTCGCTTTCAATTTGCATTTTCAGTTCAGCTGCAGCTTCATCGATTAAATCAATGGCCTTATCAGGTAAAAAACGATCCGCTATATAACGCTTTGAAAGTTTAGCTGCAGCTACTAAAGCGCTATCATTTATAGTTACATTATGATGAATTTCAAGCTTTTCTTTTATACCCCTTAACATAGCCAAAGCCTCATTAACGCTTGGCTCACCTACATTTACAGGTTGAAAACGGCGTTGCAAGGCTGCATCTTTTTCAAAATATTTACGATATTCTTTTAAAGTAGTTGCGCCTATAGTATGGAGTTCACCTCTTGCAAGAGCGGGTTTTAAAATATTTGCCGCATCCATACTGCCTTCACTCGCTCCAGCTCCTACTATAGTGTGAATTTCATCGATAAAAAGAATGATATTTTCACTTTTTATCACTTCATTAACCACAGCTTTTAATCTATCTTCAAATTCTCCTCTGTATTTTGCACCTGCAATTAAAGCACTCATATCAAGAGCGATAACTTTTTTATTTTGCAAAGATTTTGGAACATCTTTTTTAATAATTCTTTGTGCTAAAGCTTCTACTATAGCTGTTTTTCCTACGCCTGGTTCACCTAAAAGTATAGGGTTATTTTTGGTTTTGCGTATTAAAATTTGCATTAAACGTTCGATTTCTTCTTCTCTGCCTATAACAGGATCAAGTTTACCTTCGCTTGCTTTTAAGGTTAAATCTATACCAAATTTATTTAAGCTGTCTAAGGTTTCATCGCTTGTTTTGCTATCGATTTTGCGTCCCGCTCTTAGACTTTCAAGCTCTTTTTGAAATTCTCTTAAATCTAAAAATTGCGCCAAAATTTCTTTAATAGGACTTTTTTGACTTTCACTTATAAGCCAAGTATCCACACTTAAATAACTATCTCCATTAGCACTCATTAATCCTTTAGCATTTTCTAATGAATTTATAAGTTCATTGGAAAAGCGTATATTTTCACGGTTTACATTTGAACTCGTTGCAAGTTTTGAAATTCTGCTTTTAATTTCAAGTTCTAAAGCTTCTTTAGAAATATTTAATTTATTTAAAATTTGATTTAAAATACTTGCATTATCTACGCTTAAAGCCCATAAAAGATGTAAAGGTACAACTTCATTATTTTTAGAATGTATAGCTAAAGATGCTGCACTTTCAAGGTTTGAAAGCATATTATCAGTTAAAAAATCTTGTATATTTGCCATGTTTTATCCTTTATTTAGTTTATATACTTGCTATTATATAACTTTAGTCATATAATGTCAAGTTAATTGAGTAAAATTTTTTAAATAATAGGACAAATAACTAATTTTAGATTATTTCATAAACATATCTATAGCCTTGTTTAATTCTTCTATACTTTGAATATCATTTTCTTCTACAGCATGTACCATACAATGAGCTAAATGTTCTTTTAAAACTACTTTTGCAGTATTGTTAACTTCGGCTTTTACAGCAGCAAGCTGGATTAAAATTTCACTACAGTCTTTGTCATTTTCAACCATTCTTTTAATAGCGCTTAAATGCCCTATGGTTCTACTTAGACGATTGCAAACTGCTTTAAGATGTTTTTGAGAATGTGTATGAGTATGTTTTTCTTGGCACATTGCATTAACTTTCTTTTTGGAATTTTTAGTCTATTTTAACATATTTTTAAGAATTTAAATTTATTTACGAAGTTTTAAGCAATTTTTATTAAAATTTACTCTTTAAACTAATTAAACTAAAACTCAATGATGGAGCTTATTTTGAAAACAAAACGATTTTTTGCGGGTCTTGCAGGCTTTGCTACTACTTTCATTTTATGTCTATTTTTAACAAGTCATTTACAAGCTAAAGTTGATCAAAAAGAAGAGCAGGTTCAAAAACGCCTAGAAGCTTTAGATAAGCTTACAAAAACTCTTGCTATAGTAGAGCAATACTATGTGGATGATCAAAATATCAGCGATTTGGTGGATAAATCTTTATCAGGGCTTTTAAGCAATCTTGATGCGCATTCTTCTTTTTTAAATGAAAAAGATTTTAATGATATGAAAATTCAAACTAATGGTGAATTTGGCGGCCTTGGTATAACCGTAGGTATGAAAGATGGTGCTTTAACAGTTGTTTCTCCTATAGAAGGAACACCAGCAGATAAAGCAGGGATAAAATCAGGAGATATTATTTTAAAAATTAATGATGAAGCCACTTTGGGAATTAATCTCAATGATGCTGTAGATAAAATGCGTGGTAAGCCAAAAACTCAAATCACTTTAACCATCTTTAGAAAAGGTGCAACAAAACCTTTTGATGTTACACTTACAAGAGAAATTATTAAGATAGAAAGTGTTTATGCAAAAATGATAGAAAATGAAAACATTCTTTATCTTAGAGTTACAAATTTTGATAAAAATGTTGTAGATGTGGCAAGTAAAGAACTTAAAAAATATCCTAATGTTAGAGGGGTTATTTTAGATCTTAGAAATAATCCTGGTGGACTTTTAAATCAAGCCATAGGACTTGTAAATTTATTTGTAGATAAAGGTGTTATTGTTTCTCAAAAAGGACGCATCGCAAGTGAAAATCAAGAATATAAAGCCGATCCTAAAAACAAAATTTCTAATGCTTCTTTGGTTGTGCTTGTAAATGGTGGAAGTGCTAGTGCAAGTGAAATCGTAAGTGGAGCTTTACAAGATCTTAAACGCGGTGTTATTGTGGGTGAAAATACTTTTGGAAAAGGTAGTGTTCAGCAAATCATACCTATTAATAAAACTGAAGCTTTAAGGCTTACTATTGCAAGATATTATCTTCCAAGCGGGCGTACTATTCAAGCAGTGGGTGTAAAACCTGATATTGAAGTTTTTCCAGGTAAAGTAAATACTCAAGAAGATGGTTTTTCTATAAAAGAAAGCGACTTAAAACAACATTTAGAAAGTGAGCTTGAAAAAATAGATAAAAATAAAAAAGAAGATAAACAAGAAAATAAAGACAATAAAAATCTAATCAGTCAAAAACAAATCAATGATGACGCACAGTTAAAATCAGCTATTGATACTATTAAAATTTTAAATATCAAACAAGGACAATAAAATGACAAAAAAAGAAATGCTTTATGAAGGAAAAGGTAAAAAACTTTTCAAAACTGATGATGAAAATTTACTAATTAGTGAGTTTAAAGATGATTTAACTGCTTTTAATGCAGAAAAAAGAGGCAATGAAAGTGGAAAAGGTGCATTAAACTGTAAAATCAGTACTGAAATTTTTCATTTGCTTGAAAAAAATGGGATTAAAACCCATTTGGTAGAAATTATAAGCGATACAGAACAAGTGGTTAAAAAATGTAAAATTGTTCCTATTGAAGTTATAGTACGCAATGTTGCAACAGGTTCTCTTACAAAAAGACTGGGCATTAAAGATGGCACTGTGCTACCTTTTGCTTTGGTGGAATTTTGTCTTAAAGATGATGCCTTAGGCGATCCTTTTATCAATGATGAGCATTGTTTGATTTTAAATTTAGTGCAAAATGAAGCTCAAATTAGTGAAATTAAAAATATGGCTAGGAAAATCAACTCTATTTTAACTCCATTTTTTGACAATAAGAATTTAAGGTTGATTGACTTTAAAATCGAACTGGGTTTAACTAAAGATAATGAGCTTGTTTTAGCTGATGAAATAAGCCCTGATAGTTGTAGATTCTGGGATAAATTTAGTAATGAAAAATTAGATAAAGATAGATTTCGTCAAGATCTAGGTAATGTAAAAATGGCTTATGAAGAAGTTTTAAAAAGAATATTAAATTAAGGAAAAATATGGAAGTTATTGTAAATATTTCTTTAAAAAATGGGGTTTTAGATCCACAAGGTAAAGCGGTGGAAAAAGCTTTGCATTCTTTAAATTTTAATAGTGTTAAAGAAGTAAAAATAGCAAAACAAATCAAAATTTCTCTTGATGAGAAAGATGAAAAATTAGCCAAAGAACAAGTAAAAAAAATGTGTGAAGAGTTGTTGGTAAATAGCGTCATTGAAGATTATGAGCTTGTAATTGAGAAAGAGTAAAATGAAAGTTGCTATTATTAGATTTCCGGGGACAAATTGTGAAATTGATACAGCTTATGCCTTTGAAAAACTTGGAGTAAAAACGCAGATTGTTTGGCATGAAGAAAAAGAATTTGATGCAGATTTAGTTGTTTTACCAGGAGGATTTTCTTATGGAGATTATCTAAGATGCGCAGCTATTGCAAAACTTGCTCCTGCTATGCAAGGTGTTTTTAATCATGCAAAAAAAGGAGGATATATCTTAGGTATTTGTAATGGTTTTCAAATTTTACTTGAAAGTGGTCTTTTAAAAGGTGCAATGAAGCATAACAACAATCTTAGCTTTATCTCAAAAAACCAAAGTTTAAGAGTGGTTTCTAATGATAATGCCTTTTTGAAAAATTTCAAAAAAGATGAAATTATTAGTTTACCAATTGCCCATGGAGAGGGAAATTATTACGCTGATGAGACTACTTTAAAAGAATTGCAAGATAAAGATCTTATTATTCTAAAATACGAGCCAAATCCAAATGGTTCTGTATTTGATATCGCAGGAATTTGTGATGAAAACAAAAAAATCTTTGGACTTATGCCCCATCCTGAGCGTGCTTGTGAAAAAGTTCTAGGTAATGATGTAGGTTTAAAAATGCTTAAAGGCTTTTTATCTTGAAAATTTTATTAACTTTAATTTTTAGCATTGTTGTATTGTTTGCCAGGGGTGAAATTTCTGTATTTAGCGGCCAAGATGAAAATATGCAAAAAGAATTACAAAAATTACCCCAAGAAGAACAAAAAATTTATCAAAATATTCCGCCAAGTGATGAAAACAATGACTTTGAAAGCAATGTAGATGATCCTTTTGTAGCCAAAGGGAGTTTGGTTCTTACAAATGATGAATATCCAAGTAGAGTATATGTTGGAGAAGTTTTTCCTATTACGATCTATGCTCGCACTACGGAAAATACAAAATTTGATTTTAACATAAGCGTAGAAAAAACTAATTTATCTTTTTTAAATCCAGATGCAAAATGGGAATTTATCAACAATGAATATAAAACAACTTTATGGTTTGAAGCCAAAAATTCAAATGCTAGTTTGAGTAAAATTTCTATCAAACTTCTTAGAAATAATGAAGCTTTTCAAGAGGCTGATATCAATCTTAATCCTATCAAATTTGAAAATACTTTATCCAATAAGGATTTTTCACACCTTGTGGCAAGTTCTTTGGAAATTAAAAAAGTTAAAGCGAGTTATTTTGATGATGCTAATATCATTATGATGGTAGAACTAAACGCAACCAATACAAATCTTAAAAGCTTTTTTATAGAAGGAATTCAAAAGCAAGGTATTGAAAATTTAAAAGGAGACTTTAATGCTTCTAGTGCTTTTTATTATGCTATTTTGCCATTAAGTAAAACAAATTTTGAATTTTCGTATTTCAATAAGAACAGTAAAAAGCTTGAAAATATAAAATTAAAATTAAAAATTAGTGACGATGAGATTAGTACTCAGAGTGATTTAAATCCTGTAAATAAAGACTTAAATATTTATAAACAATATGCTTTGTGGTTTTTAGCGGTTTTATTTGGAGTTTTATTTGTATGGAGAAAAAATTACATTATTCTGGCTTTGGCAGTTGTTTGTTTTGCGCTTAGTTTTCTTGTAGATACCAATACTCAAAATGCAATTATCAAGGCTGGTTCTAGGGCTAAAATTTTACCTACAGAGCCTTCAACTTATTTTTATACGGCAAATGCAGATGAAAAAGTAGAAGTTTTGGGCAAAAGACAAAATTATATTAAAGTACTGTTTTCTGATGGAAAAATAGGTTGGGTTAATAAAGATGATTTACAAAAAAATTAAAGCTCTTTATTTTTGGATTTTTTTTGTTTTAAGTGTTGCTTTGGTGATTTTTTGTTTTTGCTTTACAAAATCTCAAAACACACTTTGGAAAATCCGCAAAATTTGGGCTAAATTTCAAAGATATACTATCTCTTATAAACAAGAAATCATTGGTACTTTTAATCCGCAAGCTCAGATGATTTTAATGAATCATCAAAGTGCTTTAGATATCATCGCTTTAGAAGAATTATATCCTAAAAATTTATGCTGGATTGCCAAAAAAGAATTAGGAGAAATTCCTATTTTCAAAGTTGCTATGAAAAAACCAAAACTTCTTTGTATAGATAGAAAAAATCCACGTGATTTGGTACGAGTTTTAAAAGAAGCAAAAGAAAGAATTAGTGAAGATAGGGTTTTGGCTATTTTTCCAGAAGGAACTAGATCTAAAAATGAAAAAATGCTTAAATTTCAAAGTGGAGCAAAAATTTTAAGTGAAAAATTAAATCTTAAAGTTCAACCTATTTTAATTGTGGATTCTGCAAAAATTTTAGACACAAAAAGTTTTAGCGCAAGCAGCGGAGTACTTAAAATCATTTGTATGGATTTAGTCGATACAAATGATGAAAAATGGCTTGAAAACACCAGAAAAAAAATGCAAGAATTACTCGATCAAGAAAGAGTCAAGCTTTGCTAAATACTCTTCTAGTAGTTGGTTTTGGGGGATTTATAGGAGCAATCTTAAGAATGCTTTCTATAAATTTAGTGAATAAATTTTTTCCTTATTCTATCAGTTTTGGAACTCTTTTTGTAAATGTTTTGGGTTCTTTTATCATAGGACTTTTGTTTTCTTATGCACAAAATAAAGGTTTATCTCCTTTGCTTAAAAGCTTTATAAGTACAGGTTTTTTAGGAGCTTTTACAACTTTTTCTACTTTTTCTTATCAAAATTTACTTCTTTTGCAAAGTGGAAATTATTTTAATTTTGCGTTAAATATCATCTTAAATGTCTTTCTTTGCTTATTTGCCGCATGGCTTGGCTTTTTAATTTTCAAATAAATCTTTAAATTTACTTTAGAATTTGTATTTTTTGCTAAAATACCACTTTAAAAAATTACAAAGGAAATTAAAATGCAATTTCAAACCGAAGTCAATCAGCTTTTACAGCTTATGATACATTCTTTATATTCTAATAAAGAAATTTTTTTAAGAGAGCTTATTTCAAATGCAAGCGATGCTTTAGACAAACTTAATTTTTTAAGCGTAAGTGATGATAAATATAAAAGCTTAAAATTCGAACCTAAAATTGAAATCAAAATTGACAAAGATAAAAAAACTTTAAGCATTAGTGATAATGGTATAGGTATGGATAAAGATGATCTTATTAACAACCTTGGAACCATAGCAAAAAGCGGTACTAAAAGTTTTTTAGAAAATTTAAGTGGTGATGCTAAAAAAGATTCTCAACTCATAGGACAATTTGGAGTAGGTTTTTATTCTGCTTTTATGGTGGCTAGTAAAATCGAAGTTTTAAGCAAAAAAGCTTTAGATGATAAAGCTTATCTTTGGAGTTCTGATGCAAATGGTTATGAGATTAATGACGCAAACAAAGAAGAACAAGGAACAAGCATTACTTTATACTTAAAAGATGATGAGTTTGCTAATACTTATAAAATCGAAAGCATTATAGAAAAATATTCTAATCATATTCAATTTCCAATTTTCATGGAAAAAGAAGAATTTACTCCTGCTAAAGAAGGAGAAGAAGAAGGAAAAACTGAACTTAAAATTTCTCAAATCAATAAAGCCAATGCTTTATGGAGAATGCAAAAATCAAGCCTTAAAGCAGAAGATTATGAAAGATTTTATGAGCAAAATTTTCATGATTCAAACAAACCTTTACTTTATCTTCACACTAAAAGTGAAGGAAAATTAGAATATAATTCTTTATTTTTCATACCGCAAAACGCACCTTTTGATTTATTCCGTGTGGATTATCAAAGTGGCTTAAAACTTTATGTAAAACGCGTATTTATCAGCGATGACGATAAAGAACTTTTACCAACTTATTTGCGTTTTGTGCGGGGGATTATCGATGTAGAAGATTTACCACTTAATGTAAGTCGTGAAATTTTACAAGAAAATCAAATTTTAAAAGGTGTTAAAGAAGCTAGCGTTAAAAAGATTTTAGGTGAACTTGAAAAACTTAAAAACAATGATAAAGAAAAATACTTATCTTTCTTTAAAACCTTTGGTAAGGTATTAAAAGAAGGACTTTATGGTTTTGGCGGAGAAAAAGACAGTCTTTTAAAACTCATGCTTTATAAAAGTACCAAAGGTGAAAATTTACGCTCTTTAGAAGAGTATAAAAATGACCTTCAAGGCGAGCAAAAGGAAATTTTTTATATAGCAGGAAATAATGAAAGTTTATTAAGAACCTCTCCTTTGCTTGAAGAGTATAAACAAAAAAATATAGAAGTTTTACTCATGGATGATGAGATTGATTCTTTGGTAACTCCTATGCTAGAATTTGAAGGTTTAAAATTTGTAGCCATTAATCAAGTAGAAGATAAAAATGAACTAAGCGATGAAGAAAAAAATACTTTTGCTCCACTTGTAGCTAAATTTAAAGAACTTTTAAAAGATCAAGTTGAAGATGTAAGACTAACCAGTCGTTTAAAAGATAGTCCAAGTTGTATAGTTTATGATAAAAATAAACCTGATTTTGCTATGCAACAACTCTTAAAACAAATGGGTCAAGAACAAAATTTCAAACCTATTTTAGAAATCAATCCAAAACACGCTATTTTTACAGGTCTTAAAAACAACGAAAGTTTTAGTGCAGATATAGCAACCCTAGTTTTAAATATGGCAAAACTAAGCGAAGGTATGGGAGTGGATAATCCTGCTGAATTTAATGCAAGCCTTACAAAAATTATCAATAAGGCTTTTTCATGATAGAAAATATCCCTGCAAGTCTTTGGACAAAGCAAGATTTGAACGCATATCAAATTTTTGATGTGCGTACTCCTTTAGAATGGGAAGAAGGTATTTTATCTAATGCGCAATGTGTGGCTTTATATGATAATCAAGGGCTTTTAAATGCTAAATTTTTAGATGAATTTCAAAGCAAAAGAGATGAAAGTAAAAAACTTGCTTTTATTTGTCGTAGTGGCCATAGAAGCATGGTTGCAGCTGAATTTATAGCTGAAAAATTGGGACTTGAAAGCATCAATTTAGATGGCGGAATGCTAGCCCTTAAGGGTTATTAATGCTAGGAATTTATTTACTTATAGCAGCTTTGTCTTTTTTAGCTCTTTATTTTGCTGTTAAAAAGCTTACTTTAAATATAGATGAGCGAACTCTTTTAGAGCCTATTAAAATGGATATTTATCCAAAATTTTGTGATTTAATCGATGAAAAAATCAGAGAATTTAAAGAAAATATCCAAAATGCTAATTTAACATTAAAAAATTCTAATCAAAAAGATGAATTTTTAGAAAAACTTGGGGATTTAAGCAGAGAGTTGACTTTCATACAAACCATGAATTTGAGCAATAAAAACGATAGTATCTGGCAAAATGAACTTTTTTCTTTTTTAAAAGAATTAGAAAATTTATTGCTTGAGTATCTAGAAAAAGGCGAAGAAGAAGCTGAAAATTTAAGAGAATTTCTGATGGATGAATTTGAAAAACTAAAAGGTTAGGCATTGCAAGAAGAAGGAAATTCTTTAAAATATTTTAAATTTATTTCATGAAGTATTTTTACTTTAGTTCTGATTTTTATTTTAATTCGTTATGACGAGCTTGCTAATCTTTTAGCAGGAGTGGCAATATTTCTTTATTGGAATGACTAATTTAGGTATAGGTTTTAAAGTTTTTAGTGGTGATTTGCTTGAAAAAATTTTAGCGAAGTCAACCGATACAAAGATAAAAAGTATACTTTTTGGTACTTTAAGTACTTTAATTATGCAATCTTCAACTTTAGTTTCTATTATTACGATTTCTTTTTTGAGTGCAGGGCTTATTTCTTTGGGTGCGGGCATAGGGATTATTTTTGGAGCAAATTTAGGAAATACGGCAAGCTCTTGGCTGATTGTTGGTTTGACAAATATTAAAATTTCAATGCTAGCTATCCCACTTTTGATTATTGGAGTATTATTTTTCTTTCAAAAAGATAGTGTTTTAAAAGGTTTGGGTAATATTTTTATTGGTATAGGATTTTTCTTTTTGGGTGTGGATTATATTAAAAGTGGTTTTGAAAATTTTAAACATATAATTGATCTTTCTCGTTTTGATTTTGCTGGTTTTAAAGGAGTTTTTGTTTTTTTAGGATTAGGTGCTTTGCTTACAGGAGTTATACAATCAAGCACAGTTATAATGGCTATTATTGTCGCTGCTTTACTTGCAGGACAAATCAGTTTGGAAAATTCCTTAGCAGCAACTTTAGGTACTAGTGTTGGAGGAGTTGTAACGGCTGTTTTAGCTTCTTTAAGTACCAATATTGAAGGAAAGAAATTAGCGTTTGCAAGTTGTATTTTTAATTTTGGTATAGCTTTTTTAATAGTGCTTATTTTTCCTTATTTTATACATTTTCTTAATTTTTTATCCATTGTATTAAACATAGAAGATATAGCTTTGAAAGTAGCATTATTTCACACTTTGTTTAATTTAATTGGTGTTGTGCTTTTTTCATTCTTTACTCCTCAAATTGTTCTTTTTTTAAATAAGATAGTAAAAGCTCCTAAAGATAAGAATAAAGACAAGCCTTTATATCTTGATAGTAGTTTGGTTAAGTTTAGTGACACAGCCATCGAAGCTTTAAGGAAAGAAAGCGAGCATCTTTATAACAATACCTATGCAATTGTTGCTCATGCTATAGGTTTTAGTCGTAAAGATATACAAAGTGATAAAAGTTTTAAAGAAATTTTAGAAAATAAAAAGTGGTTTAGTAAAAATGTGGATTTGGACTATTTGTATCAAACTAGGATAAAGGTTCTTTTTGAAGCTATTATCGATTTTTCAACTAAAGCACAAGTTTATATTAACGATGAAACAAAGAATCATAAAATTTTTACCTTTAAGATGGCAGCTAAAAATTTAGCCGAAACAACTAAAAATTTAAAAATTATCCAAGCAAATATTAAGAAATATTCTAGTTCTTCTAATGAATTTTTGGCTTTAGAGTACAATAAAATTAGATCGAATTTAGGAGAGCTTTTAAGAAGTATCGAAGAGCTTAGAGTTGTTGAAGATCGTGAAAAGCTTTATTTGATTATTAAAAATCTTCAAAAAGGAAAAGAAATTTTAAAAGAAATCGATACTTTAACCTTGAGCAATGTTGAACATCTTATTTCAGTAAGAAAAATCACAACAGCTGAAGGAATTTCAATACTTAATGATACAACTTTTGCTGCTAAGATTGCTGAAGAACTTATAGGTGCTGTTGAGGTGATATTTTCTAAAGATATATCAAACTAGTTGTTTGTGCTAGTTTAGTTATTGTCTTGTATAGGCGTTAGAAATTCTTCATTGATTAAAATATCAACAACATCTTTAAACATAGGCAAAGCACTTTGTGCAGCATAATAACTATAAGGTTTAGTAGGATGTCTTACGAGAACTCCTATGGTATAGGCGTGATTTAAATCATTTGCAAAACCAAAAAAGGATGCATTGTAGCGATTTGAGGTGTAACCTTGTCTTTCGGCTATTCTTGCCGTTCCTGTTTTACCTCCTGCAATAATACCTTGTGTAATTGCCTTTTTTCCTGTTCCTTTTTCTATAACATTTATAAGAACATTTTGCATCGTTTTAGCGGCTTCGCTAGAAAGAATTTTTTCTTTTTTTACATCATCATCAAGATTTGTAAAGCGTCCATTTTGATAGAATTTTTCAGCTAAACGTGGTGTGATATAAAACCCATCATTGTTGAAAACATTATAAGCTGCAAGGAGTTGTATAAAGGTTGTTTTAAGTCCATAACCATAACTTAAAACAGATTTTTCTATATCTCTTAAGCGCTTAGGATTTGGAATTTCTCCTTTTTGTTCATAGGGTAGATCAATACCACTTTTTTCGCCAAATTTAAATATTTTAAGCCCTGATACGATTTCTATATTGTTAAGTCTTTTAGCAATTTGTATCATGCCTATATTTGAAGAATATCTTATAACTTCCTCCATAGTCATTTTGTCCATTTTGTGATCGTCTTTGATGGTGAAACGTCCTAGCTTGTAAGAACCGCCATAAGTATTAATCACTTCATCCATTTTTATTTTACCAAGTCTTAAGGCTGTTGTAAAGATAAAAGGTTTGATAACAGAACCTGCTTCATAGCCGTATTCTATAGCGCTTGCATTAAGAACTGATAGATCCTTTCCGCGATTTTGTGGGTCATAACGCCTTGAGCTTGCTAGAGCTAAAATTCTTCCTGTTTTACTTTCCATTACCCCAACGATGATTTCATTGGCTTTTAAATCCTCATTTCTTTGATCTATAGCTTTCTCTATACTTTTTTGCAGTTTTAAAGAAAGATTTAAATATAAATCACAACCATTGATCTTTTTTTGTTGTAGTGAATTTAGATTTAAAATAATATTTCCACCTATATCTTTAAGTCCTTGAATTTTTTCATTTTGAACAGGGCTTAGACATGCATCGTAGTATTTTTCTAAACCTTTAACTCCTATATTTTTTAAAATTCCACTTTCTGGATCTAATATCATTTTAGTATAACCGATAATAGGAGTAAAAGAATCTTTTGACATGTAAATTCTATCTTCTTCATGTTCGATGATATTTAATCCTCTTGTTTCAACTCTTCCTGAGTTATTTGTAAAAGCTTTGAAAAAACCTTGTATATAAAGTTTTTTAGCAAGATCTTTAAGGTAGCTTGCTTGCTTGGAGTCTAAGTTTTGTAAAAGAACAAAATTATAAGAGCGTTTTTTTTGATTTTGCATTCTTTTTTTAATATCTGCTACTTGATCGTTACTTATCCCACTATAAATTTGAAAAAGCTTTAAAAATAGATCAAATTTATCTTTGTTAATGCTTCTAAGATCAATTTCAGCACGATAAATTTGTTTAGAACTTGTGATAGTAAAATTATCTTTGGTTATAATCGATCCTCTTAGAGCAAGAGCGTATTGATCTTTTTCAGTGTTAGGTATATGACGTTTTGATGTAAGAAAAAAAGTAGAGCTGATAAAAATAATCATAAACAAAAGTGCCATGCAGTAGGCAAAGGCAACTTTTGAAACCCTATTTTTTTTATATTCTTGCATTAGGGTTTAAATTTGAGTTCTTGTGATTTCTTTATAAGCACTGATCGCTTTATTTCTTACTTCTAGCATAAATTTCATGCTGCTTTCAGCTTTAGTGATAGCTATAGCTGCTTGATGTAAATCTTTTACTTGTCCTGTGGCAATGTCTGTCATTGCAGCTTCTCCACTTTCTTGTGCTTTATTTAAATCATCGATTTCATTTTTAAGCATCTTGGCAAATTCATCACCAATTCCTGTGGAATTTTGACTTTTGTTGGTATTTGAAATATTATTATTTAATCTTAAATCATTAATATTGTTCATTTTTTATTATCCTCTTAATAAATCAATCGCACTTTGAGCTATAGTTTTTGCACTTGTAAAAGCACTTACATTGGCTTGATAAGCTCTTGTAGCTTCAATCAAATCTGCCATTTCAATAACAGGGTTTACATTTGGATACGCTACATAACCTTCAGCATTTGCATCAGGATGGCTTGGATCATACTTCATACGAAAATCTTTGTCATCTCTGACCACTTTATCCACTACAACACTTTGAATAGCAGGTTTAGCTTCTTCTGGCGAACTTGGATCATTTAAAGGATTTTCATATTTTAAAAAATTATTATCTTTGTTAATTTGCTCATTTAAAAGCTTATCAAAATCTGTTGCTTTAAAGATCACTTCGCGTCTTCTATAAGGCCCACCTTCAGCTGTTCTTGTAGTGTTTGCATTGGCTATATTAGAGCTAATAACATTCATTCTAAAACGTTGAGCACTTAAACCATAACCACTAATATCAAAATCACTTAAGTATGCCATAATTTACCTTTAACTTAATTTAGAGCTTGCATCAAGTATAGAACTAAAGATATTGCTCTGTCTTCTTAAAACTCCATCAAGAGCTGTTATCATAACTGTATTTTTACTCATTTCTGTAGTTTCTACATCTAGATCAACAGTATTTGCATCATTTCTTGCCAAATGACCATCTCTTAAGTAAATAGTAGATTTACCAGGATCAGGAAATTTCCAAGGTTTTTGATGCCCTTCTTCGGTTACTGCCAATTCTAATTCTTTTTTGTCATTTTTTTTGAAAATTTCATTTGCACGATTTACCAAAGCTGTTTCAAATTCAATATCTCTTGCTTTATAAAAAGGAGTATCAACATTTGCAAGATTGGCATTGATGAGTTGATTTCTTAGATTTCTACCCGCTAAAGCACCAGTGACTAGTTCTTTTGATTTAAATGGGTTAATCATTTTTTATCCTTTTTATAATTTTTAATATTAACAAGCAAATACTGTTCCAATTTAACTATTTTGTATAAAAATATCAAAAATTATTTTCCTTTTTGTAAATTTATGGCTTTATTGTGATCATCTATATTTGTGCTAAAAATATGAACTCCAGTATTTTTATCACGCACAAAATATAAATAATCTGTCTTTAAAGGAAAAATAGCTGCACGAATAGCAGCTAAAGAAACATTACAAACCGCTTCTTTAGGCAATCCTGTAAATTTATAGGTATTATAAGAGCTATTATCTTGTCTTATTCTTTGTGGGGTAACTTTTACATGGGAATAAATTCCATAATTTAAAGTTCCATCCATTTGAAGTTTCATACCTTTTTTAAGTCGATTGTAAATTACGCTTGCAACTATAGGCATTTCATTGTCATTAGCAGCTTCTTTTTGTATTACAGAAGCGATGATGATATATTGGTGCCATTTTTTTGGATTATAATCACCAAAAATTTTCTCAGAAGTTTTTTTATTGGAAATTTCAGCATGGTTTAAAAGCATTTGAATGAGTAGATTTTCTGTAATGCCTTTCGGGATTTTATAAGTTTCTGGTAAAAAAACTCCTTCATCATAAGGAGCTTGAGCTTGAAATTCTTTTAAAAGTATATCTTTATCAAGTCCAAGTTGTTTGGCTGCTTGTTCTAGAAAGATTACGCTTGTTTCTCCTGGGATAAGAGTAATGGTTTGAAGTGCTGCTTTAGCAATAGTGAGTTTATGTAGAAATTCAGCTCTATTTAAATCTTTTGTACCTATGTTGATCCAGCCTGATTGAGGGTGTCCTAAAAAAAATAAAATATATTTATCAATATTACTCATCTGATATTTATTTTGCTTTAAATATGTTATAATTTGAGAAATTGAACCTTGGGGAATAAATACCACAGAATTGCTTTTTAAAGGCTGAGTTAGATAATAAAAAATCCCCAAAATAAATATCAAAAAGAAGTTGCGTATGAAAAAGAAAATTTTATATATTGTTGTATTTTTTGTTGTGCTTATATTAGCTTTGTTTATAGTGCTTAAAAATGGAATTGTCATCTCTAGTATCCAATTTGATTTTTTAAAATTGGAACAATTATATATTAAATTAGATAAAAAATTAATTGTACGAGCAAAAAATATCACTATAAATGAGACTCAAAATTCCGAAATTTCATCACAAACCCACTCTTCTGATAATGCTTCAACAGAGATTTTAAAAATAACAAAAAATTTAAAATATCTATATACTTTTGTTAAAGAGATTGATATACAAAATTTAAATATAAAAGATAATCATGTGCGTATTTTATTTAAAGATAATGAATTTTTTATAGATAATGATTTGTTGTTTTTAAAATTAACATTACAGCGTCAAAATAAAGAACTTATAGCTGATATTAAAAAACTTTTATTAAAAGATTATGATTTAAATATTGATGGAAATTTAAGTATCAATACTAAGAGCGAGTTTTATTATTTTCAAGGTAGAGCAAGTGGAGAATTGCTTGACTTTAACGCAAGTATCTCTTATAAAAATAAAAATTTAGCTTATAAAATAGAAGATTTAAATATTAGAAATATTACGGAAATTTTTAAAAGAGTTAATAAAAGAATAGAACTTCCGCAGAGTTTAAATCTTTGGGTAGCATATAGGGCTAAGGGAGAATTTTATCATTTAGATTATTTGCAGGGCTTTATAGATTTTACTAAAGATAATTATTATTTAGACAATATTAGTGCATCAGGTTATGTTAATAATGTCAAAGTTCGCTTGGATGATAAAATGAATGCTATTGAAATTCCAAAACTCGATTTAAATTTAAACAAACAAAAGCTCGATTTTGTCTTTAATAAAGCTTTCTATAATGGTGCTGATTTAAGTTCTAGTAAGGTTTATCTATATGATTTGTTTGATGAAAAAAAAGTTGGGATTTATTTGCGCATTAAGTCTGATAATCTAAAATTTGACGAAAAACTTGCTAAAGCTTTAGAGGATTATCATTTTTCACTACCTTTTTATCAAAAAAGCGGAAAAATTAAAAGTGATTTGGAGCTTAAAATTGATTTTCATGATAAGGGTGAAATTTCTTATAGTGGTATTTTAGCTTTAGAGAATGCTAGTATTTCTTTGGCTGATTTTAATATTACAAAAGCATTTGTAAAATTAAATCAAAATGATTTAAATATAGAAAATGCCAGTGTTAAAAATGGCTTTTTAGAAGCTGATTTTAATGCTAAATTTGACTTACAAAAACAGCAAGGAAATTTCAATACTCAGATTTCAAGGCTTTATTTTGACAATGGAGAGCTTTTAGATTTAAAAAATCAAAATGTAGAAGTAAAATTAGATTATTCGCAAAATGTTAACATTAGCATTCCTCAGTGGAATTTGATTTTAAATTTTAAAGATGGACTTGAGGCTAATCTTAGTAATCCTAAGATTTTATTTTCATTTTCTCCATTGCTTAAAAAGTTTGGGTTTATCGATGCTAAAAATGTTTATTATAAAACTTTAAATTTTGAAGATTTTAATGCAAGCGTTAATGATGCTTATTTTAAAAATAATTTACTTATTAACGGTCAAACTCCTTATGAAAATGATAGCTTTGATATTGTAAAAAATAAGGGCATTATGGAAATTCATACTCAAAGTGATACAGCAAGTGCTAAAATAAGTTCTAATAATAAAGAAATTCATTTAAAAAATTTAAGTTATATTTATAGAAAAGGTTCCAACTCTTCAAATTCAACATTTGATATTTCTACTAATACCCAAAATATTAGTTTTGGTGGAGCAAATGTAGCTTTAATTTTGCCAGATTCTAATAAAACTTTGGCTTTTGATAGGGTAGAGGCTGATTTAAAAGGCAATGCTTTGGATCTTAAAGGTTCTAGAGGAAATGCAAAATTTGAACTTTATTATTCTTCTAATGATGTAAATTTAAACGTTAGCAATATTGATGATAATTATTTAAATGAGTTTTTACAAAAACAAGCTGTTCAAGATGGAGTGTTTAACTTAAGTATAAAAGGAAGTGGATTGGAGTATTTTGATGGACAGATCGATTTTAAAAACACTTATGTGAAGGATTTAAAAGGTGTAAATCAGCTTATTTCCTTTATTGATACTGTACCAAGTTTATTGATGTTTAAATCTCCAACTTTTAATCAAAAAGGTTTAAGCTTGTATGATGGAAAGATTATTTTTAATAGAAAAAAAGATCTTTTAAGTGTTTTGGCTATTAATTTAAATGGCGATAGTGTAGATATATATGGTTTAGGATCAGCAAATTTAAGATTAAATACAGTGGATTTTAGCTTAGAGCTTAAAACTTTAAAATCAGCTTCAGAAGCTATATCCAAGGTTCCAATTTTAAATTATGTAATTTTAGGTAAAAATCAAGAAATTAGCACAAACTTAAAAATAGATGGAAGTATAGATGACCCTAAATTTCATACCGAAATTTTAACAGATACCCTAAAAACCCCTTTTAATCTTATTAAAAATATCATACAACTTCCTGCTAATTTACTTAATTAAAAATATTTAAAGTTTGTTTGAAAACTAAAACAAACTTTAAACTTACTCTTGCATTTTTTTTTATTTGTAATATACTTAAAAATGAAAATAAAAATAAGTATTTTAAAGGACTAAAAATGCAAATTACTTATACCTTAACAGATGAGTCGCCAGCTCTTGCGACTTATTCGTTTTTGCCTATAGTGAAAGCTTTTTTAAGTAGGGCACATATAGGAGTAAAAACCTCGGATATTTCTTTATCTGGAAGGATTTTAGCTGCTTTTAGTGAGTATTTAAAAGAGGAGCAAAGATGTGAAGATGCTTTAGAACTTTTAGGTGAGCTTGTCAAAAGATCGGATGCAAATCTTATTAAAACCCCAAATATTTCAGCTTCTATTCCTCAGCTTAAGGCGGCGATTAAAGAATTGCAAGATAAGGGTTACATGTTACCAAATTACCCAGATGAGCCAAAAAATGATGAAGAATTGCAAATTAAAACAAAATATCAAAAAGTTTTAGGTTCAGCGGTTAATCCTGTATTAAGACAAGGAAATTCAGATCGTCGTTCAACAAAAGCGGTAAAAGATTATGCAAAAAACAATCCTTATCGTGTGGTTGAGTTTAATCCAAACTCAAAAACTCGTGTTTCTTACATGAAAGAAGGGGATTTTTTCTCTAATGAAAAAGCGGTTTTAATCGATCAAGATTGTGTGGCTAATATAGAATTTACAAGCGTTGATGGTAAAAAAGAAATTTTAAAAGAGGGCTTAAAACTTGAAAAAAATGAAATTTTAGACGCTACTTTTATGGATGTGCAAAAACTTCAGGAATTTTATGCAAAAGAAATTAAAGCAAGCAAAGATGATGATGTGCTTTTTTCTTTGCATTTAAAAGCTACAATGATGAAAGTAAGTGATCCTATACTTTTTGGTTATGCGGTAAAAGTATTTTTTAAAGAATTATTTATCGAATTTCAAGATGAATTTGAAAAATTAGGCATTAATCCAAATAATGGTTTAAGTGAGCTTTTAAGTAAGATCGAAAATTCAAGCAAAAAAGATGAAATTTTAAAAAAATACAATGAAATTTTAGCTAAATCTGCAGATATTTCTATGGTAAATTCAGATAAAGGCATTACAAATCTTCATGTTCCAAGCGATGTTATCGTTGATGCTTCTATGCCTGCAATGCTTAAAAATGGCGCAAGATTGTGGGATAAGGAAGGTAAGGAAAAGGACACAAATGCCGTAATTCCTGATCAAACTTACGCAACTATTTATGAGGCGGTTATTGAAGATTTGCATAAAAATGGTACTTTAAATCCTTCAAAACTTGGCAGTGTATCTAATGTAGGTTTAATGGCTAAAAAAGCTCAAGAATATGGATCGCACGATAAAACCTTTGTGGCTAAAGAAGAAGGAACTTTTAAAATAGTTTCTAACGGTAAAGTTTTATTAGAACATAAGGTTAGAAAAGGTGATATTTATAGAGCTAATCAGGCTAAATTTGATGCAGTGTTAAATTGGATTGATTTAGGTATAGAAAGATCAGAACTTAGTGGAGCCGAAGCTATTTTTTGGTTAGATAGCAAAAGAGCTAGTAATAAAATCATGATAACTTTGGTACAAAATCGTTTAAAAGAAAAGGGTAAAAATATAGCCATTTTAACTCCAAAAGAAGCTTGTTTAAGAAGTTTAGAGTTAATCCGAGAAGGTAAAGATGTTATTTCTATCACGGGTAATGTTTTAAGGGATTATTTAACCGATCTTTTTCCTATTTTAGAGCTTGGAACAAGTGCAAAAATGCTTTCTGTTGTGCCTATGTTAAAGGGTGGAGCTATGTTTGAAACAGGAGCAGGGGGTTCAGCACCTAAACAAGTAGAACAATTAGTCGAAGAAAATCATCTGCGTTGGGATAGTTTGGGTGAATTTTTGGCTTTGCAAGCAAGTTTGGAATTTTATGCAAATAAATGTAGCAATCATAAAGCTAAGGTTTTAGCAGAATGTCTTGATGAGGCTATAGGCGAATGGCTTGAAAATAATAAAGCTCCATCAAGAAAAGTTAAAGAAGATGATAATAGAACAAGTCATTTTTATTTAGCAATGTATTTTGCAAATCATTTAGCAAGACAGGCAAGTGATATGGAGCTTCAAAGCTTTTTTAAAGATATTGCCCTAGAGCTTTCTTCTAATGAAGAAAAAATCAGAGCCGAATTTAACGATGCACAAGGTGTGAAAGTGGATTTGGGTGGGTATTATAAATTTGATGATGAAAAAGCAAATAAAATCATGCGTCCAAGTGCAACTTTTAACGCTATTTTAGAAAAAATAGGACAAAGATGAAAATCACTGTTATAGGGGCTGGCAATGTAGGTTCAAGCGTAGCTTATGCTTTGATTTTAAGAGAAATAGCAAATGAAATTGTTTTAGTAGATATCAATGAGGATTTGCTTTATGCAAAAGAACTAGAACTTACTCAAAGTATAGCTGCTTTAAATTTAAATATAGATTTACTTTGCACTAAAGATTATACTCATACCAAAAATTCAGATATAGTGCTTTTTAGTGCAGGTTTTGCTAGAAAAGATGGGCAAAGTAGAGAAGAATTGCTTCAGTTAAATACAAGCATTATGCTTGATTGTGCTAAAAAAATTAAAGATTTTACAGAAGATCCGCTTTTTATTATTTTAACTAATCCTGTAGATTTTCTACTTAATACTCTTTATGAAAGCGGGATTTTTTCATCAAAGAAAATTATAGCCATGGCGGGAGTTTTAGACAATGCAAGATTTAAGTATGAGCTTGCCAAAAAACTTAATGTCAAAATGTCAAGCGTGGATACAAGACTTATTGGTTTTCATAATGATGATATGGTTTTGGTAAAATCTTACGCAAGTGTTAAAAATAAAAATATAAGCGAATTTTTAAATGAAGAAGAATTTGATGATTTGGAAAATGAAGTTAAAACAGGTGGAGCTAAAGTAATCAAACATCTTAAAACTTCAGCTTATTTAGCCCCTGCTAGTGCTTGTATAAGAATGCTTGAGTCTATAAGAAGTGGCGAGTTTTTACCTATGAGTGTGATTTTACATGGAGAATTTGGAGTGCAAAACAAAGCCTTGGGAGTTATGGCAAGATTAGGACTTGAAGGTGTGATTGAAATCATGAAAATGGATCTTAGTTTGCAAGAAAAAGACAAATTAGAAAAATCTTTAATCAAATATCAATATAAAGGAGAATAAATGAACATACATGAGTATCAAGCAAAAGCAATTTTTGCAGACAATGGTATCCCTACCTTAAAGGGAAAAGTTGCATTTAGCGTAGATGAAGCTGTGGCTAATGCTAAAGAATTAGGCGGTAGTGTTTGGGCAGTTAAAGCTCAAATTCACGCAGGAGGCCGTGGTCTTGGTGGTGGTGTTAAAATCGCTAAGAATTTAGATGAGGTAAAAGATTACGCAAGTAAAATTTTAGGAATGAATTTAGTAACTCATCAAACAGGACCTGAAGGTAAGCTCGTGCAAAAACTTTATATAGAAAGTGGCGCTAATATAGTAAAAGAGTATTATTTGGCTATTTTGTTTAATAGAATGGCAGAGCAAATTACCATTATCGCTTCAAGTGAAGGAGGGATGGATATAGAAAAAGTAGCCAAAGAAAGTCCTGAAAAAATTGCAAAAGTAGGCATTGATCCACAAATTGGTTTTAAAATGTTTCATGGACTTGAAGTAGCGAGAGTTTTAGGACTTGATAAAGATGAAGGCAAAAAACTCATTTCTATGATAGCTAAACTTTATAAGCTTTACATGGATAAAGATATGAATATGCTTGAAATCAATCCTTTAATTAAAACTACAGAAGGGGATTTTTATGCCCTTGATGCAAAATGCAGTTTTGATGATAGTGCGCTTTATCGTCATCCTGAAATTGCTGAACTTAGAGATATTACTGAAGAAAATCCTGCTGAAAGAGAAGCGGCTGAATTTGGCTTAAGCTATGTGAAATTAGATGGAGATGTAGCTTGCATGGTGAATGGTGCGGGTCTAGCAATGGCAACTATGGATATTATTAATTATAGTGGTGCAAAACCTGCAAATTTCTTAGATGTAGGTGGGGGAGCTTCTCCAGAAACTGTTGCAAAGGCTTTTGAAATCATTTTAAGAGATAAGAATGTAAAAGTTATATTTATCAATATCTTTGGTGGTATTGTTCGTTGTGATAGGATAGCAAATGGAATTTTAGAAGCTACTAAGAATGTTGAGGTAAATATTCCAATTGTAGTGCGTCTTGATGGCACTAACGCAGCAGAAGCAAAGACAATTTTAGATAATTCAAATCTTAAAAATATCAAAGCAGCAACCAATCTTAAAAACGGTGCAGAGCTTGTAAAAAGTTTAGTAGGATAAGGATAGAAAATGAGTATATTGGTTAATAAAAATACAAAAGTAATAGTTCAAGGTTTTACGGGTAAAGAAGCAACTTTTCACGCTGAGCAATGCATGGCTTATGGTACAAATATAGTTGGAGGTGTCACCCCTCATAAAGGTGGACAAACTCATTTAGGTAAACCAGTTTTTGATACCGTTGCAGATGCGGTTAAAGCAACAAAGGCTGATGTGAGCTTGATCTTTGTCCCTGCTTTTGCTGTGGGTGATAGCGTGATTGAAGCAGCTGATGCGGGTATTAAGCTTGCAGTTGTAATCACAGAACATACGCCTGTAAAAGATATGATGTTTGCTAAGCAATATGCCAATAAAAAGGGTATGAAAATCATTGGACCAAATTGTCCAGGTATTATCACTTCTGAAGAATGCAAATTAGGTATTATGCCAGGTTTTATTTTTAAAAAAGGTTGCGTGGGGCTTATTTCAAAAAGTGGAACTTTAACTTATGAAGCTGCTAATCAGGTAGTTCAAGGTGGTTATGGAATTTCTACTGCAGTAGGAATTGGTGGTGATCCTATCATAGGTCTTGCTTATAAAGAACTTTTAAGTGAATTCCAAAAAGATGATGAAACTAAAGCTATTGTAATGATAGGTGAAATTGGTGGTAGTTTGGAAGTGGAAGCGGCTAAATTTATTAAAGAAAATATTAGCAAACCTGTGGTAGCATTCATTGCAGGTGCAACTGCTCCTAAAGGCAAAAGAATGGGGCATGCAGGTGCCATAGTAGGAAGTGCTGATGAAAGCGCTGCAGCTAAAAAAGAAGCTTTAAAAAGCTATGGAATTCATGTGGTGGATTCTCCGGCTTTAATTGGTGAAGAAATTCAAAAAATATTAGGTTAATAAAGGAAAAAACATGAGTATGACAGCTCCAAAAGATACCCCTGTTTGGGTAGATGAGCATAGATGTAAAGCATGCAATATTTGTGTTAGCTATTGCCCCGCTGGGGTTTTAGCTATGCGCGATGATGTGCATGCGGTTTTAGGACAAATGATAGAGGTGGTACACCCTGAATCCTGTATAGGCTGTACCGAGTGTGAGACACATTGCCCTGATTTTGCTATTATGGTGGCAAAAAGAGATGAATTTAAATTTGCCAAACTTACTGCTGAGGCTAAAGATAGAGCTGTAGCCGTAAAAAATAACAAATACAAAAAATTAGCATAGGAAAAATAATGAGAGAAGTTATAGCAACAGGTAATGTTTTAATCGCCAAAGCTGCGATTGATTGTGGATGTAAATTTTTTGGAGGTTATCCTATTACTCCTAGTAGTGAGATAGCTCATGAATTAAGCCATATGCTTCCTGCAAATGATGGAACTTTTATACAAATGGAAGATGAAATTTCAGGTATTAGCGTGGCTATTGGTGCGGCAATGAGTGGAGTAAAATCCATGACTGCAAGTAGCGGTCCAGGAATTTCTTTAAAAGCAGAGCAAATAGGACTTGCATTTATTGCTGAAATTCCACTTGTGATTGTAAATGTTATGAGAGGTGGTCCTTCAACAGGTCTTCCAACTCGTGTAGCACAAGGAGATTTGTTTCAAGCTAAAGCACCAACTCATGGGGATTTTGCAAGTATTGCTATTGCTCCTGCAAGTCTTGAAGAAGCTTATACAGAAACCATTAGAGCGTTTAATTTAGCTGAAAAATATATGACTCCAGTATTTTTACTTATGGATGAAACTGTAGGGCACATGAATGGTAAAGCGGTTTTACCTGATTTAAAAGATATTAAAGTATATAACCGTAAAAAATTTGAAGGCGATAAAAAGGATTATAAACCTTATGCAGCAGGAGAAAATGAGCCTGCAACTTTAAATCCTTTCTTTACAGGTTATCGTTATCATGTTACAGGACTTCATCATGGAGATATAGGTTTTCCAACTGAAGATGGAGTTATAGTGAAAAAAAATATGGAAAGACTCATAGGTAAAATAAAAAACAATCAAGAAGATATTTGTACTTATGAAGAGTATATGCTTGATGATGCTGAATTTTTAATCATTGCTTATGGAAGCGTGAGTCGTTCAGCAAAAGAAGCTATACAAAGATTAAGAGAGCAAGGGATTAAAGTGGGGCTTTTCCGTCCGATTACTCTTTATCCAGTGGCTGAGAAAAAAATCGCTGAAGTTGTAAGCAAATTTAAAAAAGTAATGGTAAGCGAGCTTAATATGGGACAATATCTTGAAGAGATTGAAAGAGTAACTTCGCGTCGCGATTTTATTAGTTTGCACCGTGCAAATGGTCGTCCTATCACTCCAAGTGAAATTATTGCTAAGGTAAAGGAGAATATATAAATGGCTTTTAATTATGATGAATATCTAAGAGTAGATAAAATGCCTACTCAATGGTGTTGGGGATGTGGCGATGGTGTTGTTTTAAAATGTATTATCCGCGCGATAGAAAAACTTGGTTGGAATATGGATGATGTTTGTCTTGTTTCGGGTATAGGTTGTAGTGGCAGAATGAGTTCTTATGTAAATTGTAATACAGTTCATACAACTCATGGTAGAGCAATAGCTTATGCAACAGGCATTAAACTAGCCAATCCTAGTAAACATGTTATTGTAGTAAGCGGAGATGGGGATACTTTGGCAATTGGTGGAAATCATACTATACATGGTTGTCGCAGAAATATTGATTTAACTCATATTGTAATCAACAATTTTATTTATGGGCTTACTAATTCTCAAACTTCTCCAACTACTCCAAAAGGTTTTTATACAGTAACAGCTCAATTTGGAAATATTGACCCTAATTTTGATGCGTGTGAATTAACTAAAGCTGCAGGAGCTTCTTTTGTGGCAAGGGGTAATGTGATCGAAGCTAATAAGCTTGAAAATTTAATTTATAAGGCTTTAGCGCATAAGGGTTATAGTTTTGTAGATGTTTTTTCAAATTGTCATATCAATCTAGGCAGAAAAAACAAAATGGGCGAAGCTGTAGCTATGCTTGATTGGATTAAAAATCGCGTTGTGGATAAAGCTAAATTTGAAAGCATGGATTTTGAAGAAAGAAAAGATAAATTTCCAACAGGAATTTTACATGAAGATAATTCTCAGCCAGAATACTGCCACGCTTATGAAGAAGTACGTCGTGCAGCCAAAGAAAAAAGAATGGTGGATTTAGGAGCTTTAAAATGAAATATCAATTAAGATTTGGCGGTGAAGGCGGACAAGGTGTTATCACCGCAGGAGAAATTTTAGCAGAAGCAGCCATTAAAGAAGGTCGTCAAGCTTTTAAGGCTTCTACTTACACTTCACAAGTGCGTGGTGGCCCTACTAAGGTGGATATTATCATCGATGATAAAGAAATTTTATTTCCTTATGCTGTAGAAGGGGAAGTAGATTTTATGCTTTCGACTGCAGATAAGGGTTATAAAGGTTTTCGTGGGGGTGTAAAAGAAGGAGGTATTATAGTTGTAGAGCCAAATTTAGTACATCCTGAAAGTGAAGATTATAAAAAATGGCAAATTTTTGAAATCCCTATTATTACCATAGCTAAAGATGAGGTAGGAAATGTGGCTACTCAATCAGTTGTTGCACTTGCAATTGCTGCTTATATGAGTAAATGTATAGATTTAGATGTTTTAAAAGAAACTATGCTTCATATGGTTCCTGCAAAAACTCGTGATGCAAATGCTAAAGCTTTTGATCTGGGTGTAAAATACGCCACTCAAGCAAAACCACATTCATAATAAATTCCGCATCATGCGGAATTTAACTTCTAAAATTTTACACATTGCAAATAAAATTTAAATTTTAATTATTTTAATTTAGCTACTTTTAACGATTAAAATTTTATAATCAAAAACTTATATTTTCAAGGAAAATTAATGGATTTTTTTGATGAAATGTTTAATAAAACTCCAAAAGAAAAATTTATAGAAATTATACAAAATGGAAATTTAGGAGCCTTAGAAAAAGTTTTTGAGGAATTTTTTGCTGATCATATTGCTATGGTGGAACTTTTGGAAAAACAAGGTCTAACAGAAATGGATGTAAAAAATTTCATATTAGAAAATGGTGATTTCATAGAAGAAAGGCAAAATGATATTTATATAGAATTGGGCGCAAAAATTTTAGGACACGAAGGCTAAAATTGTTTAAAATAAGCCCCTATTTAATTTGTATTTTTTTTATTTTTAGTAATGTTTTAGCATCTGAACCAACTTTTGATTATACTTATAAATTTATACTTAAAAAAGATGAGAGAGCTAGTGTGCAGATTAAAGAAATAGGCTATGAAGATAAGGTGCAAAATTTTGATTTTTATTGGACTTTGTTTGATAATACTAATATCATCGTACATTCGAAATTTCGCAAATATCCGCGTCAATTTGTGATGAGTTTAAGAAGAAATTTAGATTGGGTAACTCAAACTTTAATACCTGATTATACTAATCCACATATTGATAGAGCAAGACTTATTTTAGAATTTAGTGGTTATAATAAAGGTTTGGCAACTTTTACGGTTTATATAGAAGATAAGGAATCTCGCTTAATGGTAGAATTTTTAGATCCGAGAAAAAAAGCTTTACAAAATCCACCGCAAAATAATCAGGTTGTTCCTATGATTAATTTTAACGAACCTCAGGTAAAACCATTAACAAGTAAAGAAAATAATAATAGCAATTAACAAGGAAAAGATAGTGCAAAAAATAGATGAATTAATAAAACAGTTTTTAGAAGAACTTGGCTATGAACCTATTTTAAATATGCTTTCAAATGTAAAATCAGGAAAGAAATTACGTTCTAAATTATTATTAGCTATCGCAGATGAGAGTGAGATTGCTTTTAAAATTTGTGCAGCTATAGAATTGATACATCTTGCTAGTTTATTACATGATGATATTATTGATGAGAGTGAATTAAGACGTGGAGCAAGATCTGTTAATGCTGAATTTGGTACAAAAAATGCTCTTATGTTGGGCGATATTTTGTATTCAAAAGCCTTTTATGAATTAAGCAAAATGGATGCTAGATTTGCAAGTATTATTTCAGATGCTGTTGTAAAGCTTGCTATAGGAGAACTTATGGATGTTGATTTGGGAGAGAAATTTAATATCAATAAAGAAGCTTATTTGAAAATGATCTATAATAAAACAGCTGTTTTGATTGAAGCAAGTGCTAGATGCGGAGCTATTTTGGCTGGATTATATGAAAAAGATTTTGCAGAATATGGTAAAAATTTAGGACTTGCTTTTCAGATGATTGATGATATTTTAGATATTAAGAGTGATGAAAAAATTCTTGGAAAACCTGCTATGAATGATTTTAAAGAGGGTAAAACTACCTTGCCTTATATTTATCTTTATGAAAATTTACAAGAACAAGATAGGATATATTTGCAGACTTTATTTAAAAAAGATTTAAATGAAAATGAAAAAGAATGGCTAAAAACTAAATTTGAAGAACAAAAAGCTTTAGAAAAAGCTATTTTAGAAGCTAAAACTTATGCAAAAAAGGCTAGAAAAGCAATTGAAAAATATGATAATAACAAGCTTAATGATATTATTAAAGCTATGATAGATAGGGAATTTTAATGTATTATTGTATATCTTTTACTCATAAAAATACAGATATTGCCTTAAGGGAAAAGTTAAGCTTTTCCAATGAAGCTAAAAAAAGTGAGTTTTTAAAAATCATTAGCACTCATGAAAATATTGAAGAATGTTTGGTTATAAGCACTTGCAATCGTGTTGAAATTGTTGCTTTTGTAAAAATGGCCTGTGCGGAGTTTATTGTTAAATCTTTGGCTTTACTTTGTGATGTTGATAAAGATATTTTACTTGAAAAAGCTGATATTTTTGAAGATAGTGGAGCAATCCACCATCTTTTTTCTGTAGCAAGTTCTTTGGATAGTTTGGTGGTTGGAGAAACTCAGATAGCAGGACAATTAAAAGATGCCTTTGCTTTTGCTGTAAAAAATAATTTTTGTGGAGTACACCTTTCAAGAGCAGTACATAGTGCTTTTAAATGTGCTGCTAAGGTACGCAATGAAACTCAAATTTCTAAAAATTCTATTTCTGTAGCTAGCGTTGCCGTGGCAAAAGCAAAAGAACTTGCAGATTTAACGCAAAAAAAAGCTGTTGTTATTGGAGCTGGAGAGATGGGAGAACTTGCGGCAAAACATTTAATTGCTGCGGGTGCTAAGGTGATTATTTTAAATCGTGATTTACAAAAAGCTAAAGATTTGTGTGAGAGACTTGGTGTTTTAAGCGAATATGATAGTTTAGAAAATTTAAAAAAATATTTAAATCAATACGAGTTTTTTTTCTCAGCTACCAATGCACCAAATGCTATTATTACAAATTCTTTAATAGAAGAACTTTCTTATAAAAGGTATTTTTTTGATATTGCAGTTCCAAGGGATATTGATATCAATGAAAATGAAAATATATCTGTTTTTGCTGTAGATGATCTTGAAATTGTGGTTCAAAAAAATTTAGCACTAAGAGAACAAGAAGCTCGTATGGCTTATGGGATAATAGGTCGTGAAACAAGTGAATTTTTTAGGTATTTAAACGATTTGGCTTTGATGCCTATTATCAAAGCTATACGCTTGCAAGCTAAAGAATATGCAGATAAACAACTTGAAATTGCGTTAAAAAAAGGATATTTGAAAAAATCTGATAAAGAAGAGGCTAGAAAGTTGATTCATCAAGTTTTTAAGGCTTTTTTACACACGCCTACTGTAAATTTGAAACATTTACAAGGTAAAATGCAAAGCGATACAGTGATTAATGCTATGCGTTATGTTTTTGATTTGCAAAATAATCTTGAAGGTTTAAATCAATATAAATGTGAATTTGATATGGAGAATAATGATGAGATTTACTAAATTTTATGCACCAAGTTTAAAAGAAGCGCCAAAAGATGCGAGTTTACCTAGTCATATTTTTTTAACGCGTGCGGGTTTTGTAGAACAAATTGGTAGCGGACTTTATAATTTCTTGCCTTTGGGAAAAAGAGTTTTAGACAAGATTAAAAATATAGTTAAAGAAGAAATGGATAAGGCTGGAGCACAAGAAGTAAATCTTAGTTTTATCACTCCTGCAAGTTTGTGGCAAGAAAGTGGGCGTTACAATGTTTTTGGAAAAGAACTTTTGCGTTTTAAAGACAGAAAAGAAAATGAATTTGTTTTAGGTCCAACACATGAAGAAGCTATGCTTTCTTTGGTAAAAAACAAAATCACAAGCTATAAACAACTTCCTTTGCATTTATATCAAATTGGACTTAAATTTCGTGATGAAGCAAGGCCTAGATTTGGGCTTTTAAGATGTCGTGAATTTCTAATGAAAGATGGATATAGTTTTCATGCTAATGAAGAAGATTTAGGGCGTGAGTTTGAGCTTATGTATAAAACTTATTCTCAAATTTTACAAAGAATGGGGCTTGATTTTAGAGCAGTTGAAGCTGATAGTGGGGCTATTGGTGGAAGTGGCTCTAAGGAATTTATGGTTTTAGCAAAAAATGGGGAAGATGATATTTTAATTTGTGAAAATTGTGATTATGCGGCTAATGTTGAAGCTGCAAAAAGAGCTAAAAAAACTTGTCAAGATGAGCGTCCTGAAGCAAATTATGCAAGTAAATTTCACACTCCAAATATTAAAACTATAGATTCTTTAGCACAATTTTTTAAAATCAATGCTTTTTATACGATTAAAGCAGTGGTAAAAAAAGCTATTTATGAAAATGAAAGCAAATTAGTTGTGTTTTTTATAAGAGGAAGTGATGATTTGCAAGAGGTTAAGGCTCAAAATGCTTGCAGTGCCCTTGAACTAGTCGATGCGAGCGAAGAAGAATTGGAAAAAGCTGGCTTAGTAGCTGGTTTTATAGGTTTTGTGGGATTAAAAGATATAGATTTTTATATAGATTTTGAGCTTGAAAACGAAAAGCAAATGATTATAGGTGCGAATGAAAAAGATTATCATTTAATCGGTATTGATGTTGTAAATTTAAATAAAGATCGTTTTAAAGATTTGATTGAAGTTAAAGAAGGGGATTGCTGTGTTAAATGTGGAGCAAAATTAAAACAAAGTAAAGGTATAGAAGTAGGGCATATTTTTAAGCTAGGACAAAAATATTCCAAAGCGATGAATGCAAATTTCTTAGATGAAAATGGCAAAAGTCAGCCTTTTTACATGGGATGTTATGGCATAGGTGTTTCACGCTTGTTGGCTGTAGCTACTGAAGCAAGTCATGATGAAAAAGGATGTATTTGGAATAAAACTTTAGCTCCTTTTGTGCTTGAAATTATTGTTTCAAATCTCAAAGATGAAAAGGCTTTAGAATTTGCCAATAAGCTTTATGAGGATTTAACTAATCTTGGATTAGAGGTATTGCTTGATGATAGAAATGAGCGTTTTGGGGTTAAAATGAATGATTTTGAACTTATGGGCTTTCCTTATGCGTTAGTTGTTGGTAAAGGATTAGAAAAGAATGAAATAGAGCTTATCCAAAGAGAAGGTTTGATAAAAGAACTTATAAAAACTGATGAACTTATGGAAATTCTTAAAAAGAAAGTGTTATGAATTATAAATTAAGTTTAAGCCCTTTATTTGTACTTGAAATTATTGCAAGTATACTTTTTATAGTGTTTTTTGGTTTTGGTAATTTTTTATTTTTCATACTTTTGAGTATGATTTTTGGTGCGGTTTTATTGGGAATTTTTTGGAAAAATATGCTTGAATTTCAAATGGGTGGCTTAAAGGATATGTTAACACAATTTTCTTTTGTTATCGCAGGGTTTTTACTTGTTTTTCCAGGGATTATTACAAGTGTTTTTGGAATTTTTGTATTTTTCTTTGGTATTGCTTTGAAATTAATAACTAAATCAAAATATCAATACACCAAGCAAGAGTATCAAAATTCTAATGAAGAAATTATTGATGTTGAAATTATAGAGGATAGAAAATGAAGCTTATTATTGCAACAAGAAAAAGTCAATTAGCTCTTTGGCAAAGTGAACATGTAGCCCAAATTTTAAAAAATACACATCAAATTGAAGTGCTTTTAGAAGGTTTTAAAACAAAAGGCGATGTTTTGCTTGATTCTCCTTTGGCAAAAATTGGTGGTAAAGGACTTTTTACAAAAGAACTTGAAGAAAGTATGTTAAGAAAAGAAGCACACTTAGCGGTGCATAGTTTAAAAGATGTGCCTAGTTTTTTTCCTCAAGGTTTAGTTTTGGCAGCGGTAAGTAAAAGAGAGCAAAGCAATGATGCTATGCTAAGTCAAAATTATAAAGATTTTCTTTCTTTGCCAAAAGGTGCAAAAATAGGCACTACTAGTCTTAGACGCAAGATGCAGCTTTTATTATTAAGACCTGATTTAGATATTATTTCTTTGCGTGGTAATGTCAATTCTCGTATAGAGAAATTAAAAAATAATGATTTTGATGCGATTATTTTGGCAATGGCGGGAATTAAACGCTTAAACTTAGATAAGCAAGTGAATTTTGTTTATGAATTTAGCAAAGATGAGCTTATTCCTGCGGCTTCTCAAGGAGCTTTAGGTATAGAAAGCATAAATGATGAAAAAATTTTAGAACTTTTAAAATGTTTAAATGATGAAAATGCTTTGATTGAAACAAGCATTGAAAGAGAATTTATTGCTACTTTAGAAGGAGGTTGTCAAGTTCCTATAGGTATTAACGCAGAGCTCTTGGGAGATGAAATTTGCGTGCGTGCGGTACTTGGACTACCCGATGGAAGTGAAATTTTAAAAGATAAGAGAATGATTAAAAAGAATGATTTTAAAGGTTTTGGAGAGAGTTTGGCTAAGGAGTTTATTGCTAAAGGTGCTAAAGAACTTTTAAAAAAAGCTGAGAGTATGATATGAAAGAATTTATTCAAATTTTAAAAGAAAATGATCTTTTAAGGGTAATTGAAGAACCTGTAGATGTAGATCTTGAAATCGCTCATTTAGCCTATATAGAAGCTAAAAAAGGAGAAAAAGGGAAGGCTTTATTATTTAAAAATCCTATAGATAAAAAATTAAATAAACAATATAAATTTCCTGTTTTGATGAATACTTTTTGCAATGAAAAGGCTTTAAATTTAGCTTTTGGACGTGATTATGAAGAGGTGGCTGAAGAAATTTCAAAACTCACCAAGCTTCATATTCCTACGAGTTTTAAAGCAAAAATGGATTTTTTTATGAATTTGTTAAGTTTTAAAAATATTCCTCCTAAAAGACTGAAAAAAAATAAAGCCTTGTATGATTATGAAATTTTAAACTCACTTGAAGAACTTCCCATACTAAAAACTTGGGAAGATGATGCGGGTAAATTTATTACCATGGGGCAAGTTTATACACAAAATTTAGATAAAACTCAAAATAATCTTGGAATGTATCGTTTGCAAATGAGTGATAAAAATGAACTTTTAATGCATTGGCAAATTCATAAAGATGGGGCAAATTTTTATCACGAATACAAAAATGCTGGTTTTAAAAAAATGCCTGTAAGTATAGCCATAGGTGGAGATCCGCTTTATATTTGGTGTTCTCAAGCACCTTTACCTAAGGGAATTTTTGAACTTTTACTTTATGGTTTTATTAAAAAAACTCCTGCAAAAATTACTCCTTGTGAAAATGGTATTTTTATACCTTATGATAGTGATGTGGTTATTGAAGGTTATGTGGATTTAGAAGAGTTTAAAATCGAAGGTCCTTTTGGAGATCATACGGGTTTTTACACTCCTGCTGAACTTTTTCCTGTGATGAAAGTAGAAAAAATTTATGCTAAAAAAGATGCGATCTATCAAGCAACGGTTGTAGGAAAGCCTCCTTTAGAAGATAAGATCATGGGACTTGGTACTGAAAGAATTTTTTTACCTTTGCTTCAAACTTCAGTACCTGATTTAATTGATTATAATATGCCTGAAAATGGGGTCTTTCATAATCTTATCTTAGCAAAAATCGATGCAAAATATCCCGCTCATGCGCAACAAATTATGCATGCATTTTGGGGAGTAGGGCAAATGAGTTTTGTTAAGCATGCAATTTTTGTGGATAAAAATGCACCTTCTTTGAAAGATTATGATGCTTTAATTCCTTATATGTTAGATCGTTTTAATACAAAGAAAATTTTAATTTCAGAAGGAATTTGTGATCAATTAGATCATGCTTCACCTAATTCTTGTTTTGGGGGTAAAGCAGGACTTGATGCTTGCGAAGAAATACAAGTTGAAGAGCTTGAAATTTTAGAAGATGAAAAATTACTAGAACTTTTTAAAACTAAGGTAGAACTTTTAAATTTAAAGCAATTTTATAAAGAAAGTAAAAGTCCTATAGTTTGTATTTTGCTTGATAAAAAAGAAAAAATCGAACAAAGTTTTGACAAACTTTTAGAATTTAAAAAACATTTTAGGATTTTAGTGTTTTTAGATGCTGAAAATAAGCTTGAAAATTCTTATATGCTTGTTTGGCGTGTGGTAAATAATATAGATGCTAAAAGAGATATTTTTATCAAAGAAGAAAGACTTGGAGTAGATGCAAGTGCTAAAGGTGAAGCTGAGGGTTATTTAAGAGCTTGGCCTAAGCAAACAGATTGCACTAAAAGCGTGATAGAAGATTTGATCTTGCGTAATATTTTAGAAAATAATCCAGATCTTTTTAATAAATTTGAAATTTTTTAAGATAATTGAGATTTATTTTAAAATTTTGGCACAGTTTTTGCTTATTATTTTTTTATTATTGAAAAATAAAATTTTCTTTATAGGTGTTCATAAATTTATAAATTTGTCGATATAAGCTTTTAACTAGCAATAGGAAATTTTAAAAAGGATTTTAAAATGGAAATATCGAAGGCAAATGGGCAAATGGATACAGCTTTGGCAAACATTAGCCAAAGAACAAGTGAGACACAGGCTAGTTTAAACATTCAAACCGATAGAAGTCAAGGCCAAGAAGGCGATGATCGACAGCAACGAGGTGTGAGTGAAAAGTTGGCTGATATTACAAAAAAGTTAAATGAGCAAATGGATTCTCTAGATACCAATGTTCGTTTTGGTTATAGTGATAAAATCGGTTCTATGTATATTAGCGTGACTGAAAAAAGCACTGGAAGGGAAATCCGTCAAATTCCTAGCGAAGAAGCTATGAGATTAGCTGAGTATTTTAGGGATGTGATAGGAATGATATTTGATAAGGAGAGTTAAAAATGGCATTTGGTAGTCTATCTAGTTTAGGATTTGGTTCTGGGGTTTTAACTCAAGATACTATAGATAAATTAAAAGAAGCAGAGCAAAAAGCTCGTATTGATCCTTATACTAAAAAAATTGAAGAAAATACAACCAAACAAAAAGATTTAACAGAAATCAAAACTAAATTACTAAGTTTTCAGACGGCTGTTTCATCATTAGCCGATGCTACGGTTTTTGCGAAAAGAAAAGTTGTAGGAAGTATTAGCGATAATCCTCCAGCAAGTCTTACAGTTAATTCGGGTGTTGCTTTACAAAGCATGAATATCAATGTTACTCAACTTGCACAAAAAGATGTGTATCAAAGCAAAGGATTAGCAAATGACAGTGGTTTTATTAATGCAAATTTAACTGGAACCACCGATCTTACTTTTTTTTCAAATGGCAAAGAATATACTGTTACGGTAGATAAAAACACAACCTATAGAGATTTAGCTGATAAAATTAATGAAGCTAGTGGAGGAGAGATTGTTGCTAAGATTGTAAACACAGGAGAGAAAGGCACTCCTTACCGCTTAACTTTAACCAGTAAAGAAACAGGCGAAGACAGTGCGATAAGTTTCTATGCGGGAAAAAAAGATTCGAATGGTAAGTATACAAGTGATTCAGAGGCAGAAACAATATTCAAAAATCTTGGATGGGAATTAGATACAACGAGTTCTATTGATCCAGCTAAGGATAAAAAAGGTTATGGTATTAAGGATGCTTCTTTGCATATCCAAACTGCGCAAAATGCAGAATTTACACTTGATGGTATTAAGATGTTTAGATCAAGTAACACTGTTACCGATCTTGGTGTAGGAATGACTTTAACTTTAAATAAAACAGGTGAAATTAATTTTGATGTACAGCAAGATTTTGAAGGTGTGACAAAAGCCATGCAAGATTTGGTGGATGCTTATAATGATTTAGTAACCAATCTTAATGCTGCAACTGACTATAATAGTGAAACTGGAACAAAAGGAACTTTACAAGGCATCAGTGAAGTAAATTCAATACGCTCAAGCATTCTTGCTGATTTGTTTGATTCTCAAGTTGTTGATGGAACTACTGAAGATGCAAATGGTAATAAAGTGAACACTAAGGTTATGCTTTCTATGCAGGATTTTGGCTTAAGTTTAAATGATGCAGGCACTTTGAGTTTTGATTCTTCTAAATTTGAACAAAAAGTTAAAGAAGATCCAGACTCTACTGAAAGTTTTTTTTCAAATATTACTAAATACGAAGACATTAATCACACAGGAGAAGTAATTAAGCAGGGAAGTTTGAATCAATATCTTGATTCTAGTGGCACTGGCAATAAAGGTTTAGATTTTAAACCAGGAGATTTTACTATAGTTTTTAATAATCAAACATATGATTTATCTAAAAATTCTGATGGTACTAATTTTAAATTAACAGGAAAAACAGAGGAAGAATTGCTTCAAAATTTAGCTAATCATATAAACAGCAAAGGTATTGAAGGTTTAAAAGTTAAGGTTGAATCCTATGATCAAAACGGTGTTAAAGGGTTTAAGTTGAATTTTAGTGGAGATGGTAGTTCGGATTTTTCCATCAAAGGAAATGCTACCATTCTTAAGGAATTAGGTTTGTCTGATGTAAATATAACCTCTAAACCTATAGAAGGTAAAGGTATTTTTTCAAAATTAAAAGCCACGTTGCAAGAGATGACTGGAAAAGATGGTTCAATTACAAAATATGATGAGAGTTTGACAAATGATATTAAATCATTAAATACCTCTAAAGACTCAACTCAGGCTATGATTGATACAAGATATGATACAATGGCAAATCAATGGTTGCAGTATGAAAGTATCTTAAATAAGCTTAATCAGCAGCTCTCAACTATAACTAATATGATTAATGCAGCAAATAATTCTAATAATTAAGGATAAAAAGATGCAAAATAGTTTAGCTTATAATGCTTATTCTCAAAACCAAGCGGGGATAGAATCTCCGCAAAAGCTTATTGAAATGCTTTATGAGGGGATTTTGCGTTTTTGTTCAAGAGCTAAAGTAGCTATAAGAAATGAAGATATAGAGCAAAGAGTGTATTTTGTAAAAAGAACCACAGCCATTTTTATAGAGCTTATAAATACTTTAGATTATGAAAAAGGTGGAGATGTGGCACATTATTTAAGTGGGCTTTATACAAGAGAAATCCAGCTTTTATCTTTAGCAAATTTAGAAAATAATGAAGAAAGAATCAATGAAGTGATCAATGTAACCAAAGGTTTGCTAGAAGCTTGGAGAGAAGTGCATAGTAATGAAACAATGGCTCAATAATTTTAAACTTGCATTAATTCAAGAAGATGTTGATAAGCTTGAAATTTTGCTTGATGAACTTGATGTGAAAAATTTTGTTAAAAATTTAGTAAAAAGCCAACCTTCAGAAGAAATGTTAAAAGAAAACGTAAAAGATATATTTTATCAACTTCAAGCTCTTTTGCAAGAAGCTATTGTATTGATTGATCAGAAGAAAAAAACTAAAGCTTTTGAAATTCAAAAATTTCAAAAAGCTTTGACCTATGTTAGATCTTAAAAAGCATAGCGATAAGCCGAGTTCTGTCAAGAATGCTCATTTATCTAGTTTTGTTTTTGCAAACAAAATCAAGCGAAGGGTTAAAACAAAGACACTAACCATCCCTTCTTGCTGCACATTGGGTTTACATAGCCGAAATTGTTACCAAAATCGCTGGTGGGCTTTTACTCCGCCGTTTCACCTTTTCCACTTTAATGTGGTAGTTTTCTTTCTGTTGCACTATCCCTTAGGTTGCCCTAGCCATCTGTTAGATGGAATGTTTGTCTTTAGCAGCTCGGACTTTCCTCTTCTAAAAAAGAAGCGAGCATTTACTATGCTTTAAGTTTAGATTTTAACGTAATTTTGCTTATTTTTTTATCAAATAAAGCAGTTTTATTGTGATATCAATTAAAATTTGATAGAATTACCTTTTATTTTTTTTACTAAAGGAAATTTATGGCATCTTATTCAATGGGTGATTTAAAAAAAGGACTTAAAGTAGAAATTGATGGAATTCCTTTTAAAATAGTTGAGTATCAGCATGTAAAACCAGGTAAAGGTCCTGCTTTTGTGCGTATTAAAATCAAATCTTTTATCGATGGTAAGGTACTTGAAAAAACTTTCCATGCAGGGGATAAATGTGAAGCTCCAAATTTAGAAGATAAGACTATGCAGTATCTTTATGATGATGGTGAAAATTGTCAATTTATGGATACGCAAACTTATGAGCAAGTAGCAATTAGTGATGAAGATGTGGGTGAAGCAAAAAAATGGATGATTGATGGTATGATGGTAGACGTGCTTTTCCATAATGGTAAAGCTATCGGCGTAGAAGTTCCACAAGTTGTTGAACTCAAAATCATCGAAACAGCTCCAAATTTTAAGGGTGATACTCAAGGATCAAATAAAAAACCGGCTACATTGGAAACAGGCGCAGTAGTGCAAATTCCTTTTCATGTGTTAGAAGGTGAAGTTATACGCGTTGATACCGTGCGTGGTGAGTATATAGAAAGAGCGAACAAATAATACAAAAAAAGCTTTTGGACTATTCCAAGGCTTTTTTAAATTTATATAAAATTTATTTTGTTACTTAATTTCTCATTCCATTCTTAAAAATATTTTTTTAAACTTTTCTTCAATTTAAAATTTCTATAATATTTCTAATTCATATTGTGGAGATGGTTGATGGAATGGTTACTTCTTGCTTCTATACCTTTGATTGTTTTAGGTTTTGCTTTAAAGATTAACCCCTTTTTAGTGGTAACTTCAGTTGGAATTTATGCTGGACTTGTTTCAGGTTTTGATTTTGTTAAGGTTGTTAGTGATATAGGAAAATCTTTTGTAGATAATCGCTATGTTGCTATAATTTGGCTTATTTTACCTTTACTTGCTGTTTTGGAACGCAAAGGCTTAAGAGAGCAGGCTAAAAATTTAATATCCAAAATAAAAGTTGCCAGTACAGGACGAATTTTAATGTGTTATTTTGTTTTTAGACAAGTTACTGCAGCTTTAGGGCTTTTATCTTTAGGCGGACATGCACAGATGATAAGACCTTTAATAGCCCCTATGGCAGAAGCTGCAGCTAAGCTTAAATTTAAAAACTTAACACATAAAGATAGTCAAAAAATCAAAGCTTTTTCTGCGGGAACGGATAATGTTGCTGTATTTTTTGGAGAGGATATTTTTATAGCCGTGCATTCTATTTTATTTATTAAAGCTTTTTATGAGAGCAATGGTATTATTGTTGAGCCATTGCATTTATCAGTTTGGGCTATACCAACTGGAATTTTGGCTTTAATTATCCATTGTTCTAGACTTTATTTATTTGATAAAAGATTAGAAAAAACTTATAAAGGGTTGAGTGATGATAAGTCTTGATTTGCTTTATTATATTGTAGGAATTTTATTTTTAGTTTTTGGAATTTTAAGTTTTTCTAATCAAGCTAAAGATATAAAATCAAGAATAAGCGGCGGGGTATTCTGGATAAGTTATAGTTTTACTTTTTTACTAGCAGGAGTTTTGCCTCATTTTGTGATGGGTTGTATAGTGATTTTACTAGCACTTATAGCAGGATTTAATTTATTAAAACCAGCAAAGATTGAAGTTAGCAAAGAAGAAAAAGAATACGAGATAAAACATGCAAATATTTATAAAAATAAACTTTTTATCCCTGCTTTAATGGTTCCTTTGATTACACTTATTGGGACTTTTTTATTTCCCTATTTGAGTTTTTTTGAAAATAAAAATGCTACATTGATGGCTTTGATTATAGGTATAATTATTTCTTCAGTAGTTGCTTGTTTTATGTTTAAGGCTTCTCCTAAAAGAGCTGTTAAAGATGCAGCACATACTATGGATCACATTAGTTGGGCAGCGCTTTTACCGCAAATTTTGGCTACACTTGGGGTAGTTTTTGTTTCTACAGGAATGGGCGATCAAGTATCTAAACTTTTATCTAGTTATATTAGTTTAGATAATGCTTTTATTGCAGTAGCTGTGTATTGTATCGCTATGGCGCTTTTTACTATAGTAATGGGCAATGCTTTTGCAGCTTTTCCTGTGATTACTGCTGCTATTGCTTTGCCGATTTTAATCATACAAATGCATGCAAATCCTGCTATTATAGGTGCGATTGGAATGCTTAGTGGATTTTGCGGAACTTTAATGACGCCTATGGCTGCAAATTTTAATATAGTTCCTGCAGCACTTTTAAATTTGGATGATAAAAATGGCGTAATTAAAGCCCAGTTTATGTCAGGACTTGTTTTGCTTGTGGCTAATATCTTTTTAATGTATTTTTTAGCTTTTAGATTTTAAGGAGAAACAATGGAAAAATTTATAAAACAATTTAGCTTTATTGCACTAGAAAATATTTTTAGAGAATTGCCAAATAAAATTACACATTCTTTTAATGATATCAATGATATTAAACCACCAAAACTTATGTATCCTATATTTTATGGTTCTTATGATTGGCATTCTAGCGTGCATTCTCACTGGCTTTTGGTGAAAATTTTAAAAGATTTTTCTCATTTTGCTCCAAAGGATGAAATCATCAAAGCTCTAGATTCTCAATTTAGCAAAGAAAAAGCAGAAGGAGAGCTTAAATATCTTCAAAACCCTGCACACAAAGGTTTTGAAAGACCTTATGGATGGGGATGGTTTTTAAAACTGACTTTGGAGATAAATTTACTTGCTAAAGAAAATGACAAAGCTGAAATTTGGGCTAAGAATTTAGAAGGCATAGCTGATTTCTTTGTTAAAGAATTTAAGGAGTTTTTACCTAAGATGGATTATCCTATACGAGTTGGAACCCATTTTAATAGCTCTTTTGCTTTGTATTTTGCTTTAGAATATGCAAGATTTAAAAAAGATCAAGAATTGGAGTATTGCATCATCCAAAGTGCTAAAAAGTGGTTTTTAAATGATAAAAATATGCAAGCTTTAGAGCCTTGTGGAGATGAGTTTTTATCTCCTGTTTTGATGGAAGCGGTGCTTTTAAGTGCTGTTTTACATAAAAATGATTTTGTAAAATTTTTTAAAGCATATTTGCCAAATTTAGAAGCAAAAGAGCCTGCAACTTTATTTACCCCTGTGAGTGTGAGTGATAGGAGCGATGGTAAAATAGCACATCTAGATGGGCTAAATTTAAGTCGTGCTTGGTGTTTTAAAATACTTTCAAATTTTTGCGATGAAAATTTAAAAATTCTTTTAAGAAATAATGCTACAGAGCATTTTGATAAAGCCATAGCTCATATAGAAGATGATTATCTTGGGTCGCATTGGCTAGGAAGCTTTGCTTTGCTTGCTATGGATGTGGATATTTTATAAAAAATTTCATAAGATGAGTAAATTTGTTACTAAATAGATATTTTTTAAATTTAGATTTTGTTTTTATGCTTTGAAAAATATATTTTTTGATATTATAAGCCCTATAATATTTTAAAGGATGATAATGGTTTTTTTAATCATCTCTAGTATTATAGTGGCTATTATTTTGGGCTATATTACTAGACATAATGTTGGAATTTTTGCTATGATTTTTGCTTATATTATAGGAGCTTTTTTTATGGATTTAGCTCCTAAAAAAATCATAGCTTTTTGGCCTATTTCTATATTTTTTGTTATTTTTGCTGTTTCATTGTTTTATAATTTTGCAACCGTAAATGGAACTCTTGAAAAATTAGCTGGACATTTGATGTATCGTTTTGCTAATCATCCTTATTTGCTTCCTTTTGTTGTTTTTGTGGTTAGTGCTATTATAGCTGCTTTAGGAGCAGGTTTTTATACAGTTTTAGCTTTTATGGCACCACTTACTTTTTTACTTTGCGATAAAATCGGTTTAAGCAAAATTGCTGGAGCTATGGCTATAAACTATGGTGCTTTGGGAGGAGCAAATTTTATGACTTCTCAAAGTGGGATTATTTTTCGAGGATTGATGGAAAATTCAGGCATTGAAGCAAATGAAGCTTTTGTAAATTCTAGTATTATTTTTGCTTTTACTATAATTTTGCCTATTGTGGTATTATCTTTTTTTGTGTTTAATGCTTTTAAAAATAATATAAAAATCAGTGTTATTTCAAAACCTGATTCATTTGATTATAAACAAAAAACTACTTTAATTCTTATGTTTATGATGATTGTTGTTGTTTTAATCTTTCCTGTGCTAAATATTATTTTTCCACATAATGAGACAATTAGTTATTTTAATAAAAAAATAGATATAGCTATGATAGCCATGATTTTTGTTGCCATTGCTTTATTTTTAAAATTGGCCGATGAGAAACAAGTTGTTGCTTTAATTCCTTGGGGAACCTTGATAATGATTTGTGGAGTAGGGATGTTAATTAGCATAGCGGTTGAAGCAGGGGCTATAAAATTATTTTCAGATCTTGTAGAAAATGAGATCAATGTGATTTTTATTCCGTTAATAATGTGTGCTATTGCAGCTTTTATGTCGCTTTTTTCAAGTACTTTGGGTGTGGTTACTCCAGCGCTTTTTCCTATAGTTCCAAGCATTGCTGCAAGTAGTGGATTAAGCGAGGCATTGCTTTTTTCTTGTATTGTTGTAGGGGCTCAAGCTTCTGCTATTTCTCCTTTTTCTTCTGGAGGAAGTCTAATTTTAGGATCTTGCCCTGATAAATATAAGGAAAAATTATTTAAAGATTTACTTATTAAAGCTGTGCCTATAGGATTTATAGCGGCGATTTTAGCTACTATTATAATGAGTTTTATTTTATAAGGATAATTTAATGAAGATTGATACTCACGCACATATATTTTTGAAAAAGTTAAATACGGTTGCAAATGCAAGATATAAGCCTGATTATGACGCTAGTTTTAAAGATTATAAAGCAAATTTAGATCATTATGATTTTAATAAAGGGGTTTTAGTTCAGCCAAGTTTTTTAGGTATTGATAATGAATTTTTGCTTCAGAGTATAGAAAAAGATGAAAATATAAAAGCTATAGTTGTGGTTGATGAAAATATTAAATTTGATGAGCTTAAAAAACTAAAAGAAAGAAAAGCTTGTGGAGTTAGATTAAATTTAATTGGCAAAGAATTACCAAATTTTAAAAGTATGGTTTGGACTCAATTTTTTGAAAATTTAAGTAAGCTTAAAATGCAAATAGAAATTCAAAGAGATTTAGATAATAATCTTGTTGATATTGTTGAAAATTTAATTCCTTATGGTTGTAATATTGTTATCGATCATTTAGCAAGAGCTAATGCAAACTTAACAAATTTAGAGGATTTAATTTGCTTAAAAAACTCTAGAATATTTTTTAAAATTAGCGGTTTTTATAGAGCAAAAATAGACTATGCTAATAATGAACAAGCTGTAAAATTTGCAAAGAAAATATATGAAATTTTAAAAGAACATTTTCCACTTAGCAATTTTGTTTTTGGAAGCGATTGGCCACATACAAATTTTGAATCAAATGTTAATTTTTCATCGGCTCTAGTAGCTTTTAATGAAGTTGTCGTATCTAAAAAAGAACAAGAGCAAATTTTAGGGGATAATGCTTGTGCTTTATTTGGCTTTTAAGCTTTTTGTTTTATCCTAAAGATGTATTTTGCAATGCGTTCAAAATGTACTCTTAGATAAGGTTTGTAAATTACAAAACCACCTAAAAGCCCTAAAATGCTTCCTATTACAACATCAATTAAACGAGCGAGTATTAATTTATCTGCATTTTCACTCATAAAATTAGCTGCTTCCGAAAGATAAGTAGCATAAGGAGTAAAGAAAATCATAGCTAAAGCATAGTTTCGATTGACTAAAAATTGTCCTATAAAAAACAAAGACATCATAAGTAAAATAAGCTCTATATCGTGAAATTGTTTAGATAAAAGCCACCATGCAAAACATACTCCTAAGGCCGTTCCTATGATGCGCTGAATTTGTTTAATCCATATAGAATTTAAAGTTACACCTTGCATAATAGCTGTGCAAGAAATGGCTATCCAATAACTTCTTTCAAGTTCTAAAAAAGTTCCTATAAATATAGAAAAAGCCACAAAAGAACCCATGATCAAAGAATCCACAAAAACTGCATCAAAACCTATGTATTCTCTAGGTGGAATTTCGCTAGGTAAAGCATTTTTAAATCCATAAATCACAACGATAGAATATAACAAAGCCATTAAATTAGCTACCATTGCTCCAAGAAAAACAAGACCTACTAAAAAGATAAAATCCTTAGCTTCAAAAGGAGAATAGGCTCCTAAAACACAAGAAAATACAAAGAAAAAATATCCAGGTGCACCAATGTTATAGTATCTAATTAAAATAGAACTTCCCATGGCCATAATTCCTATGGGGATGAAGGCAAAAATTGCAGGCAAAAAATGAGTTAAAATTCCTAAGAAAAAACTAGAAACTATGCCAAAAGAACAGCACATCACAACAGCCATTCTATGATATAAAGGAGTGTTTGGAACATATAAAAAAGACAAAGCTCCTATCATGGCAATGAGTCCATAGTTTAATTTTCCAAAAAATACACTAAGCCCTAAAACTATACCTACGCCTAAAGCCGCAAAAAAAGGCATTTGCCAAACTTGTTCGCTTGAATTTAATTTAGCAATTTCTTTAAAGTGTTGCTTTAGTATTTCTATTTTATTCACTCTCGAATTTGTCCTTCCCCATTGATTATATATTTATAAGTGCAAATATCTTCAATCCCCATAGGACCTCTTGCATGCAATTTGCTGGTTGAAATTCCAACTTCTCCACCAAAGCCAAATTCTCCTCCATCGCTAAAACGCGTTGAAGCATTAGCATAAATACAAGATGAGTTTATAAGGCGTTGAAATTTAGCGATATTTGAAGCATCATTTGAGATAATGGTTTCAGAATGCAAGGAGCTGTGTTTATTGATATGCTCTATAGCTTCATCGCAATCTTTTACTAATTTTACACTTAAAGCAAAATCAAGCCATTCTGTATCAAAGGTATTTTCATTTGCTTTAAAAATTTCTAAATTTGAGTTGTTAAAATAAGCCAAAGCATTTTCATGGGCGTGAATTTTTACCTTAAATTTTTCAAATTCAGGTATTAAAAGACTTATAAAATTTTTAGCAATTTTTTCATGGATTAAAAGCGTTTCTAAAGCGTTACAAACACTTACTCTTTGACACTTTGCATTAAGGATTATTTTTAAAGCCATATCTAAGTTAGCACTTTGATCTACAAAAGCATGACACAAGCCTTTATTTTGCTTAATGAGAGGAATTTTGGTATTGTTTGCAATTTCTTGTATCATATTTGAACTTCCGCGAGGTATGATCACATCGATTAAATCATCAAAGGCTAGAATTTGCAAGATTTCATCTCTTTGGGTAAACATAGCAAAACAATCTTGCAAATCAAATTCCTTAAGTACTTTATTAACAAGAGTAAATATAGCCTCATTTGTAAATTTTGCTTCACTTCCGCCTTTAAATACACAAGCATTGGAACTTTTTATCATTAAAGCTGCGATTTCAGCGCTAAGACTAGGCCTTGCTTCGTAAATAACACAAATGAGTCCTAAAGGAATGCTTATTTTTTGTATGTTTAAACCCGCATAATTTTTCCAGCCTTTAGAAATTTTGCCTATAGGATCTTCGATGTAAGTGATTTTTTCTAGGCCTTCGCAAAGAGCTAAAATACGTTTTTCATCTAACAAAAGCCTATCTTTCATTGCTCCGCTTTTTGTGAAATTTGCCATATCTTTTTTATTTGCTTCTAGGATAATTTTGAAATTTTCTCTTAAAATTTGAGCTAATTTTAGAATAATTTTTTCTTTATCTTTGGGCGTTAAGTTAAGTAGTTTTTGAGAATTTTTCTTAATATTTTCAAGCAAATTTCGCATTTTTAATCCTTTATTTACAAAAAACTTGATAAATTATACAAAAAAATTTAGAATTGAAAGGTAAATATAAATGAAAAAAATAGATTTAATTGTAGTAGGTGCAGGTCCAACAGGGATAGGCTGTGCAGTTGAAGCCAAGCTTAAAAACAAAGAAGTTTTGATACTAGAAAAATCAAATAACATTTGTCAAACTTTAATGCAATTTTATAAGGATGGCAAAAGAGTAGATAAAGCTTATAAGGGATGCGAAGGAACCAATCACGGACATGTTCCTTTTGAAGATGGCACCAAAGAAAGCACTATAGAAACTTTTCAAAACGCTTTAAAAGAGCACAATATAGAAGTTGAATTTGGTTCTGAAGTTGAGAGCGTTAAAAATGAAAATGGAGTTTTTTTAGTAAGTACAGCTAAAGGTGTTTATGAGTGTAAAAACATTATTGTTGCTATAGGTAGAATGGGTAAACCTAATAAACCTGATTACAAACTTCCTATGACTTTAACAAAAATCATTAATTTTAATGCCAATTCAGTTTTGGGAAATGAAAAAATTCTTGTTGTAGGTGGCGGAAATTCAGCAGCAGAATACGCTGTGGATTTGGCAAATTCAAATCAAGTTAGCCTTTGTTATCGTAAAAAAGAATTTACAAGATTAAATGATATAAATCTTAAAGATATTCACGAAGCTGGAAATTCGGGTAAGGTAGAGTTAAAATTAGGAATTGACATTAATGAAGTAGAAGATGATAATGGCAAAGCTAAAGTAAATTTTACCGATGGTACAAGCGATATTTATGATAGAATCATTTATGCTATTGGTGGTTCTACTCCACTTGATTTTTTACAAAAATGTGGGATTAATGTTGATGATAAAGGCGTGCCTTTAATGGATGAAAACAAACAAAGCAATGTTAAAGGCATCTTTGTAGCAGGAGATATTGCTACTAAAAATGGAGCAAGTATAGTTACAGGGTTAAATGACGCTGTGAAAATTCTTTCTGTGCTTTAAAATTTAGCCTTTGGGCTAAATTTTTATTTTAGTTTAATCTAGAAAATTCATATGCAAAATAAAATAAATATTAATAAACTTATTGCGAAATTACTTTATTTAAATTCTTACATACTAGGACTTTTGGCATTTTATTAGCGGTTTAAAATATTTTTAATTTTAAATATTTTAAGGATTATTATGTCAAGTATTTTTAGCACCTTAAGCCCTTTTAGGCTTTTTGTAAAATGTGCCGTGCCAAATGTTATAAGCATGGCTTTTATTTCTTTTTATTATATAGTTGATGGAATTTTTGTTGGAAAATATCTAGGAAGTGATGCTTTAGCGGCACTAGCCTTGATTATTCCCTTTATCATGATGTCTTTTGCTTTGGCTGATATGATAGCCATAGGATCAGCAGTGCAAATTTCTATGCATTTAGGTTTAGGCAAGAAGAATTTAGCTAGAAAGATATTTAGCTCAAGTATGTTGATTATTTTTATAATCTCTTGTTTTATTGGAATTTTAGAGTATTTTTTAGGACCTGTTTTGATTGATTGTTTAAATGTTAGCGATGAGATTAAAACGATGGCTAAAGAATGTATGTTTGTTTTTGCTTTGTTTGCACCCTTTACTATGCTTTCTTTTGCTTTGGATAATTATTTAAGAATTTGCGGAAAAACTGCTTATAGTATGGTAATGAATGTAATTATAGCATTAAGCAATATAGTGCTTGATTATATTTTTATAGTCGAGTTGGGTTGGGGCTTATTTTCAGCTGCTCTTGCAACTTGTTTGGGACTTGTTTTAGGTGGTATTTTTGGAATTTTTCCTTTCTTGTTTCAAAATTTAGAGCTTAAAATTTCAAGCCTATACATGAATTTAAAAATTTTTAAAAATATTCTTTATAACGGAAGCAGTGAGTTTTTTGGCAATATTTCAGGATCTTTATATAGTATTTTTGCAAATTTTGTTTTATTAAAAATTTCTGATACTCAAGCCGTGGCAGCCTTTTCTATAGTTTTATATATTGATAGTTTTATTATAATGCTTATTATTGCTATGGGTGATGCAATGCAGCCTGTGCTTAGTTACAACTATGCTAAAAAAGATTTTTCAAGAATCAAAGCTATTGTAAAAGTGGTATTTTTTGCAGGGGGATTTTTATCTTTATTCTCTATAGTGCTTATATTGATATTTGGAGAAAATTTAATCACGCTTTTTACAAAAGAAAACAATCAAGAATTTAAAACTTTTGCTTATACAGCTTTGATGCTTTTTGCTTTTAATTATTTTTTTGCATGGTTTAATGTTCTAAGTGGTTCTTTTTTGACAGCTTTTAATAAGGCAAGCTTTTCTTTGGTTTTAAGTTTGGCGCAAAATTTATTTATACCTTTGTTTTTTCTTTTGCTTTTATCTTATTTTATAGGTTTAAATGGAGTATGGCTAAGTCCATTTTTTGCTGAATTTTGTGTTTTGATTTTAGCTTGTATTTTTCTTAAAAGAATTTTTAAAGATCTATCTTTATAGGAGATAGATCTTTTTTAAATTTTATCAAAGGAGCTTTTTTTATAATTTTTTAGAATTTATATCCTATACCAGTTAGGATAATTTGATAGGTTTCATCATAAAATCCTATATCGCTATTTCTTTTTTCTATGCCATAATTTGCAAAACCATAAAGTCCGTTATAACCCAAAAATTGATTTTTAACAACTTTTAGATTAAGCTTAACTATATTACCATCTTGTTTTTTGTGGAAGATAGGATCAGTTCCTGCTGCTTCATATTTACTAAGATTTAAATTTGGAGTGAAGATGTAATCATTAGCAAAAGCCAAATTTGTCCCTATGCTAAAACCATATCTTGAATAGCTTTGAGCTTTTCCGTCTGCATCATTGTAATCATAATTTAACCCTAGGTTTAATAAGCTATAATTATAGTTTAATTCAAATTCGTGATAATACCCCTCCCTTTTTAAAGAGCTTTGTGCGATAGTGTCTTTATCATATTTGTTTTTGCTAAATAAATATGAAGTGGTAAATTTCCCAAAATCACTTTCATAAAGTTGAGAGATTTTAAAACCATATCTATCAACATCAGTTTCTTCTCTATTTCCTGTTGCATAAGGATTTGCATAAGCTTTTTCTCTTAAAGAGGAAATCACAGAAAAAGAAGTGCTAAAACGCTCTAAATAAGCTCTTTCGTAGCCTAAAGCTATACCGCTGATATCTCTTCCATTGTAGTTTTTAATAAAAATTCTATCATTATCTATAAGATTACCATAGTAAAGTTCTACACCGATAAAAGGAATGAAAGAGGAGTTTGAATTATCAGCATTGTAACTGCTTAGATAATCGCTGTTTGCCAAGGTTGAAATATTACTTTTAATATCCCTTGCACCCACACCTATGCTTAAATTTCCACTAAAACCTTCTTGAAATTCTACAGCCGTAGCTGATTGGGTTAAAATGGAGGCTAAAACACAGGAAAATAAATATTTTTTCAAATGTTCTCCTTGAAATGTTTGTTGTTTGTAATTAAATTACATTTATAATTGTAACTAATATTACTTTAAATATTTATAAAAAAATTAAGTTTTATAATTTAAGTTTTTTTAGATAGAATTTTTAGAATTAATTTATACTTATAAGGAAATTTAGTGCAGCAAGAGTATTATGACTTGGATTTAGAACGAGCTATTTTAAGCAGTTGTATCATGAGTGAAGAAGCTTATGCTAGTATAGCAGGTGATATTAGCCCAAAAGATTTTAGTCTTAAAGCTCACCAAGATATTTTTAAAGCGGTTGTAGCTTGTAGTAATAACAAAGAGCCCATTTCTGTAAGTTTTTTAAGAAAACATAAAAAAATAGATGAGCAAATTTTAGCAGAAATTCTTGCCACTCCTTCTATGATAGATTTGCCTGCTTATGTAAATGAACTTCACGAAAAGTCCGTAAAAAGACAACTCTTGAGTTTTGCACATCTTTTGCCAACTCGTATCAATGAAGATCGTGCTGTAAGTGAAATCGCAGATGAAATTGGTAAAGAAATTTTTAGCATTACAAATCGTGTGAATTCTAGAGATATTAAAGATGTTGATATGGTAATATCAGAACTTTTTGAAGAATTTAAAAAGCAAAAAACTTTAGAAAATAAAGGTATTATAGGGCTTGATACAGGTTTTGAAGGTCTAAATAAAATGACAAAAGGTTTTAAAGGGGGTGAACTTATAATAATCGCTGCGCGCCCAGGTATGGGAAAGACAACTCTTTGTTTAAATTTCATTGACAAGATTTTAAGACAAAAAAAAGGCGTGGCTTTGTTTTCTCTTGAAATGCCTGCAACTCAAATCATGCAAAGAATGCTATCTTCCAAAACTTCCATTCCTTTGCAAAAAATTTTAACTGCAGATTTAAATGATGATGAATGGGAGCGTTTAGGAGATGCTTGTAATGATTATAGTCAAAAGAAATTATATATTTACGATAGTGGTTATGCAACTATTGCTGATGTAAGGGCTATTTTAAGGCGTTTAAAATCTCAAGATGAAAGTATAGGACTTTGTGTGATTGACTATATAGGGCTTATGATGAGTAATTCAAATTTTAATGATAGACATTTGCAAGTTAGTGAAATTTCAAGAGGACTTAAGCTTTTGGCTAGGGAGCTTGATATGCCTATTATCGCACTTTCACAACTTAATCGTGGCTTAGAGCAAAGGGCAAATAAGCGTCCTTTGATGAGTGATTTGCGAGAAAGTGGAGCTATAGAGCAAGATGCGGATGCTATTTTGTTTGTATATCGCGATGAGGTTTATAGAGAACAAGAAGAAAAAGAAAGAGAGAATAAAGCTAAAGCTGAAGGCAAAGCTTATCAAAGGCTTTTTATACCAAATCCTATGCAAGAAAATGCTGAAATTATTGTTGGAAAAAATAGAAATGGACCTGTTGGAACTATAGAAGTTGTATTTTTAAAAGAAAAATCTTGTTTTGTAGATAAACCTATAGGCTATGAAACTACTGAATTTACAGGCTAGCTTTAATAAAATAAGTTTTTAATATTTTAAAGTTATTTTTTACGACACAACCTGTCGCAAGGGTGTTTTATACTTTCTTTGTTATTTTAAAACAAGGAGAGAAAATGTTAAAACAAATCGCATTTGGTAGTATAGCTCTTACAGCTACAGGATATGGCATAAAAAAATTATACGAAAAATTATCCAAGCCAGAAAGAAAATTTGATACACATGCTATTGTTCCAAGCTGTAAGGATGTAATCAACACCGAAGAATATAAACTCAAAAGAGAGCTTGAAGTCGAACAAAAGAAAAATCAAATTCAAGAATTTCTTTGTGAATGCATGGAGTGTTATAGCGGCTTTTCAAAATATTTTAATTCTAAGGAATTTTTAGAATTTGAGCAAAATTTTACCTCTAAAAATAATCACAAAACAGAATTTCTTTTGTCGTCTTATAAAGATCAAATGATAAAAGTGATCGACTATGCTAAAAAATTTAAATGCTTGAGTGCTTTTTTGGAAACACAAAGCGAAAAAAATGACTTAGCGGTTGTAAAAATGATAAGTGAAAGTATGGAGAGAAAAATACAGAGATTTTATCTGCAAACAAAATTTCAAACTTTTCCTCAGTATATTTTTCCTTCTGTGTGGAGTTCTCCTATGTGGGATAAACAATGGGAATAATACTTAGAATTTTAAGCCTTATAGCTGGCTTTGTTACCATAGTGTTGATGTGTGGTTTGTATTTTATAGCGTTTATGGTTTTTGTTGGCATAGCGATACTTATTTTTCTTTCTATGCAACCTTATCCTTATAATATAATATTTTGTGCTATATATTTAATCACAATTTTAGCGCTAGTGCTATGGCGTAAAACTTAAAAATTTCACTTCCCCCTTGACTGGGGGGGGGATTTGATAAAATACAAAGTTAAAAATTTTAAAAACAAGGAGAAAATATGGCCTACAGATATGATAAAGATTTAGAATTCTTAAAAGAATTAAGCAGTCCAGAACTCGATGAGCTTGTAAAAATTTTAACCCATGATAAAGACGGGAAAGTTCGTTTTACTGAAGAGTTAACCAATAATGATCTTTATAAAAAACATTATCCAGATCATAAAGAATATATCGAACTCATTTTAGAAGAATTTCAAAAATTTGGAGGAAATAGTATTCTTAATATATTTCGAGGTGGTGGAGTTTTATAATGAAATTCTACGCGATGTTGTAAAAAAATTTGATGTAAAATTTGATGAAAATGAAAGTACAAACTCCATAGAAACATCACTTTTATGCAAATTAATAGAAGAAGAGTTAAAAAATTCTCAAGATGAAAATACATTAAGAGAACTTGTAAATATTTTCGAACTTGGCATTTCTAATATTAATAAACAAACAGTTGTAATGGGATTGCAATCTCTCATTAAAATAGGTGGATTTAAAAGCTATCAAATTGCAGTAATAGTTGCAAATCAAGTTATGAAAGTTTTACTAGGAAGAGGTTTATCTCTTGCGGCAAATGCAACACTTACAAGAGCTTTAAGTCTTTTTTCTGGTCCGGTAGGTTGGACAATTATGACCACATGGACTGCATTGGATTTAGCTAGCCCAGCCTATAGGGTTTACTATACCAGCAGTACTTCAAATTATAATTTTAAGACTAAAACACAATACAAAAAACTAAACACAAGGAAATGCATTAATGGAAAATATTTGCCAATTTATCATAGAAAATATTGATAAAAATTCATTAAATACAAAAAAAATAAAACTTGTTTTCAATATGCAAGAGCAAGAAATTACAACAATTTCGAAGATATTTAAGGTATCTTCGGAACACATTATTGCTTTTTATGATACCTCAACATCCTTTAATTATTTTAGCAAAACTACCGGAATATGTTTTACTGGCAAAGAAGTTATCTTTAAAAGAAAAGAAGATGAAGTTTTAATGAAAATCAACTATGAAGATTTCAAAGAGGCAAATAAATCCTTACCTGAAAAAACAACAACTCTTCAAGACATCAAATTTCCCATATCTTTTCATAATCTTGGAACATCTTATCTTTCATTTGATGATTTCAAAAAGAAAAACTACATAGAAGAAAATGATGAGCTTATAATAAATTTTTTACACATCTTAACTTCAAAAAATAACATAGAAAGTTTTAAAAATGAAAGTATGTTTCCACAAGCCTTAGAAAAAACAAACGAAAGTATTAAAGAAAACTATATAAAAGTTATCATTAAAATAATATTAGATCAATACGGTTTTTTAGATGAAAAAAGATCAATCAAAATTTTTGCTCTAATGAATAAAATTAATGTTGCTTCAGAAACAAGGTATAAAATACAAGATTTTTTACATAATAAACATTCTAGTTTTGAAGATTTGCTAAACATCATAAAACAAGAATCTAGATTTATGCAATTCAAATATATTTTAATTTCACTAATAAAAGACTTAATTGATATAGATTTTGAAGATAATAAAATTTATAATTTTTTGTATGAAAACAAAGACATTTTTAAAATCAAAGACCTTAAAGAAATCTATTGGATAAAAGAAATCATTAAAAAAGAATATCAAATAATATTAGACGATAATAAAGAAATTCAGCAAATTTTTAACTTTATATCCGAAACAGCTACAAAAAATAATATATCGTTAAACGGTTTATATCTTTCAGGAATGACAATTGGCATGTCTGTATCAATTATGGAGTTACTAGGATTTGGGGAATTAATAAAATTACCACTAATTGATTCTTCAAAAAAATATCACAATAAAAACAAACAACAATTACGTCTTTTTATTATTCAAGAAATTCTCAAAGAAAATCAAAAAACAATTACCCAAATTATTGATATCATCAATAATTTAATTGAGCAATGTAATACAAATACACAAAATTTACAAGAATTAATAAAATTATTAAAATTGGCTTCAAAAAATAATGAAACTTTTAAAGAAAGGGAAAAACTTTTATATTGCCCAGAAACGCTTTCATTGATAACAATAAATAATCATCTAAAAGAAGATGATATTCAATTTATAGAACAATACTATACCTATAATCAAAATACTCATGAGTATGAGCGCAATGACAATCTTTCTTCGTCAGATTTAGAAAAACTTTCAAATTTTTTTAAATTAAAAAATCTATAAGGATAATTTTATGGATAAAATACAAGAAAACACCAAAATAGAAAAGGCTATATTAGCCGAAAAACAACAAATCTTTTTAATACAAAATAAATTATCCGAAATTGAAAAAAATATCAAAGAACAATGTTTAACCATAGAACAGATTCAAAATAGTATCACAGAAAAAAATCAAAATTTGAGCAATATAGAATATAAGGAAAATCAATCAATCGATTCATTGGAAAATTTTTTTAACACTTATAGCAATTGGGAAACATATTGTCAAGAAATTGAAAAATATTTAAACTTAAAAAAAATAAACTCAAATGAAGATTCTTTAAAATTTTTGATCACTTATTCAAATTTATCAGATGTTAAAAAAAGAATTGAAGATGAATTTACCCATAGAAATGCAGAGTGCGATAAGTATGATTATTTAATAGCAATAACATGTGGAGCAATAGCTGGCATTATGGACATTTTTTTAGTTGGAAATCCTAAAGATAGCTATCTAGGAAAAAAGGTAGATAAGACGGTAGAAAAAATGACTCAAAAATTTGCACAATTATGTGGTTGGGATAAGCAAAAAGCATTAGACAAAAACAAAGATTTAACTAAAAGTGCTATAGCGTTTTTGGAAAACAAATTTAAAATTAATTATGATCAAACTACTACAAACGGAAGAAATGGAACAAATGGAAAAGTAGATAATTTAAGTATGAAAAATCATCATTTAAAAAGCATAGGTCACTCTCCAGATATTTTCGGGTTATTTGTATCTATAGTAAATCAATTTACCAATACTTCAACTTTTGTTAGCAACGGAAAAATCATAACCATAGATACAAATACTTTTGAATTACAAGGGGGAAATTTTATTGCTAAAATATTTTGTGGATTTTTTAATTGGTTTGGACATTTAGCATCTGATTGGTGTGGATCTAGTGGAGGAAAGGAAAGAGGTGCAGGCATTCCTATGCCTTTTTATAATTTATTTTTACTTTGTGATTTTGGAAATTTTGGACAACATAGACAAACACTAGCACAAATTGCAACCCAAGTTTTTGAACAAGGATATGATCTTAGGCATGGAGTTACTATGTCTATTCCTGTTATGATTAATGAAATGCTAATTCGTTTTATGTATATAATAAAAGCTAAATTTTACCACAAAAAAGAATGGAAAGAATGTATACCAAAAGATGACATACCTGAATTAAATAAAATGCTTTTAATAGGATCTGGTACTTTTTTATTAATTGATACTGGTGGTGCATGGATAAAAAGTAAAAATCCTATAACAAATCCGGTAGTTTTCCTTTCTGAAATCAATTTAATTAATGTTATAAGATTTAGCACTTTAATTCTTAAAGAAATTTATATATTATATAATAATGGAAAAATAGATAATAAAAAATTAGAAAAATATCTAGATGACACTTGTAAAATTTTATTAATTGAAGCTCATAATAAATCTAAGCCTTTTAAAGAAATCCTAAAATAAGGCAAAGCATGAACCACCTTTTAATCCTTTATAATCCCTACTATCAAGAAGATGTCATCAAGCAACATTTAAGTATTTTACAAGAAAAATCCCAAGTTGCCTTTGGCAAAATCAAATCAAAACTCAACGATCAAGAAAAGCAAAATTTCTTAGAAGAAATTTACCAAAGTACAAATGAAGAAAATTTCTTGCAACTTTTTTTAAGCGATTATGCTAATTTATTTGTCGCTAAGGTGGTAAAAATTTCTAAAAATGTCGATGAAAGTTTGATTCCTAGTTATTATAAAGAAAAAAATTTAGAAGTGGAAGACTTTTTTATCATCAGTGATTTAAGAGAATTAGTCAGGGAAGATTTTAGTCTTTTAAGAGATAAATTTTTAGCCAATTTCATCACCCCAAACGATCACACCTATGCCATTTATGGCAATAATTACACCTATCCTTTGCCTGTGAGATTAAAAGAAGAGTGTTTTTATTTTTTAGGAGATGAAAAGCATTATCTAAGCGTGTATAAAAGCAAAGAATACCTAGCCATGCAAGAAAATTTCATACGCTTTGTTTTTGGCAAAAGGATTTTTTATCTCTTGCACCCTGATAGCATAAGCAATATCATTCATGCAGAATTAGAGCTTTTACAAAGCGAAAACGATCTTTTAAATGATTTTACAAGCATTGTAGTCAAATACTCCAAAACCTTAGAATATGAAATTTACGCTTTTGCCAAAAAAGTTCTTTTAAAAGCTTGTATGAAAGATCTTAGCCTTTATGATTTAACTTATAATGTCCAAGGCAAATCTTTTATACTTAAAGATTTTTTTACCCAAAAACCCAATCTTGGAAGTATTAAATTTCTACTCAGACATGAAAATATCCAATATCATTTAGGAAAAAGTTTAACTCAATTTATCAATTATCCTTTTTCAAAAAGTCTTACTATCATTCAAGAAATCCGTAATGAAGCCGTTCATGCAAAAGCCCCAAGTTTAAATGAAGTCAAAAAACTTAGAAATGAAATTTTAGGCATAGAAGGCGTAAGTTTGTTAAAAAGAATTTTAACCCACAAGGAAATTTCATGAAAGAATACGACAAATTAAGCATACGCTTGGTGCAGATTTTATCAAAATTTAACAATGGGGAAAGTCTAAGCGCCCAAGAGCTTGCACAAGAGTTTAATGTCGATACAAGAACCATACAAAGGGATCTTAACGAAAGACTTACTTTTATGCCTATTAAAAAAGAAAATGGAAGATATGTTTTAGAAAGCTTTGCTTTGGAAAAATTAAGCTTTAAAGATATACAGAATTTCGCCACCTTAAGTGGCATTGCTGAGCTTTATCCAAAACTCGATCAAGGCTTTATAGTTGATCTTTTAAGCCATAGGGTAAATAAAGTTTTGATGGTAAAAAATGAAGGTTTTCAAAAGGTGGATTATGAGCTTTTTAAAGATCTTAGTGTGGCTATACTCAAACACAATGTATTAAATTTTTTCTATAAGGAAAAAGAACGCCAAATCAAACCTTACAAACTCGTAAATTACAAGGGAATTTGGTATCTTTTAGGGGATGAAAACGATAAATTAAAACATTTTAATTTAGATAAAATTTCAAAACTTCACACTAAAAATGAAAATTTTATCCCCGATGAAAAACTTGAGGAACAAATCCAAAATGATCCTAATATCTGGCTTGGAGAAAGCAAAGAAGTGATTTTAAAGCTTGATAAAAATGCTAAGGAATATTTTTTTAGAAAAGAAATACTAAGCAATTGTCAAATCATTGATGAAGATGAAACAAGCTATACTTTAAGCACTCAAGTTTCCTATGAAGATGAAATTTTACATTTGGTTAAACAGTGGATCCCCTATATAAAAATTCTAGCTCCTATAGAACTGAAAACACGGCTGGAGAATATTTTAAAAAGTTATTTAAACAATCTATCTAAATAAAATTTATTTTAAATCCATAACTGGTTGCGAAGGGGAGATTTGAACTCCCGACCTTCGGGTTATGAGCCCGACGAGCTAACCACTGCTCTACTTCGCGGCATATAAGATCTTTGAAATATAAAATAAGAAGTGGATGGGGTAAAGGGATTCGAACCCCTGAATGACAGGACCAAAACCTGTTGCCTTACCGCTTGGCGATACCCCAATAAATATTTTTTAAAAGTGTGATTATAATGAATTTTAATTTATTTGTCAAGCAATTTAAGTTATAATTTTAAAAATTTTGAGGAAATAAAAATGAAATTTGTTAGCGTAGAACAAGCGATTAAGGATTTACAAGCAGGAAAAATGCTTGTTATGGTAGATGCAGAAGATAGAGAAAATGAAGGCGATTTAATCTTTCCTGCGCAATTTAGCACTCAAGAAAAAGTAAATTTCATGATAAAAGAAGCTCGTGGTGTGGTTTGTGTAGCCTTAGATGAAACTTTGGCAAAAAAATTTGAACTTCCTTTAATGGTGCCTAAAAATACTTCAAACCACGAAACTGCTTTTACTATAACCGTAGATGCAAAAGATGCTACAACGGGAGTTAGCGCCTATGAAAGAAATATGACTATACAAATTTTTGCCGATGATAATGCTAAAGCGAGTGATTTTGTAAGACCAGGACATATCAATCCTTTAATCGCAAAAAAAGGTGGGGTTTTAGAACGCACAGGTCATACAGAAGGCACGGTTGATCTTTGTAAATTAGCAGGATTAAAAGGTGCTTGTGTGATTTGTGAAATTGTAAAAGATAATGGAGATATGGCAAGAAGAGAAGATCTAGAAATTTTTTGCCAAAAACATGATTTAAATATGATAGCCGTAAGCGATCTTATAGAATATCGCCTAAAACATGAAAGCCTTATTAAGCTTGAAGAAAAAAGTCAAAGTGTTTTAGCAGGCTTTAAAGCAGAAAAATTTATCTTTAGTGATCATAATCAAACCCAACACATAGCTTTTTGCTTTAAAGATATCAAAAAATGTGAAAATGTTAAATTTCATATCAGTGGTAGTGATTTTGAGCTTTTAACTTCAGATAAATTTTCAAAACTTTTAGAGCAAATCAAATTTCTTAGTGAAAATGGTGGCGTTATAGTTTTCATGCAAGGAGAAAAATCCAGTACTACTCAATACAAAAACTATGGTATAGGAGCACAGATTTTAAGATATTTTGGTATAGAAGAAATTAAACTTTTATCTCAAAGTTGTGATAAAGACTATATAGGCTTAGAAGGTTTTGGTTTAAATCTTAAAGCTTGTAATTTTAACTAAAAAGGAAAAAAATGACTTTAAAAGAACAAATTTTAAACGATATCAAAGAGGCAATGAAACAAAAAGATGATTTTAAAAGAGATAGTTTAAGAACTCTAAATGCAGCTTTTAAGCAAATAGAAGTGGATGAAAGAATAGAGTTGGATAATGAAAGAATTTATAAAATCATTGCAAGTGAAATCAAAAAACGCAAAGACGCAATCGAACTTTATCTTAAGGCAAATCGTGAAGATTTAGCACAAAAAGAACAAAATGAAATAAGTCTTTTTGAAATTTATCTGCCTAAACAACTAAGTGATGAGGAGTTAACTTTAGCCTTAAAACAACTTATAGAAGAATTGGGCGTAAGTTCACTAAAAGAACAAGGTTTGGTAATGAAAGAAGCTAAAATAAAATTAGGTGCGAGTGTTGATGGCAAAAGACTTAATTTAGCACTTAAAGAGCTTTTACAATAATTTTTTGGAGTGTTATTATGAAAGAGTTAAGCGGTTCGGCAATGATTTGCGAGGCTTTAAAAGAAGAAAATGTTAAAATTGTTTTTGGTTATCCTGGAGGCGCTGCGCTTAATATTTATGATGAAATTTACAATCAAAAGTATTTTAAACATATTTTAGTGCGTCATGAACAAGCGGCTTTGCATGCTGCTGATGCTTACGCAAGAATGAGCGGAGAAGTGGGTGTAGCTATAGTTACAAGCGGACCAGGTTTTACAAATACTATTACAGGTCTAGCTACGGCTTATAGCGATTCTATCCCTTTGGTGTTGATTTCAGGGCAGGTGGCAAATTCTCTTATTGGTACAGATGCTTTTCAAGAAATTGATGCAGTAGGCATTTCAAGACCTTGTGTAAAGCATAATTATTTAGTTACTTGTATAGAAGAGTTTCCACGCATTTTAAAAGAGGCTTTTTATATAGCAAGAAGTGGTAGACCTGGGCCTGTGCATATAGATGTGCCAAAAGACGTAAGTGCAACTTTGGGACTTTGGGAATACTCTAAAGAAATTTCCATGAAGACTTATAAGCCCGTTTATAAGGGTAACTCAAAGCAAATTAAAAAATTTGCAGAGCTTTTAAAAGAAGCAAAAAGACCTTTGTTTTACTTAGGTGGAGGTTGCATCAGTTCTAATGCAAGCGAGCAAATCAGAGAGCTTATAAAATTTACAAAAATTCCAGCAGTTGAAACTTTGATGGCGCTTGGAACTTTAAGAAGTGATGATGTTTTTAATCTTAAAATGGCAGGCATGCATGGAAGCTATGCTGCTAATATGGCTTTAAGTGAGTGTGATTTGCTTGTGAGTGTAGGAGCGAGATTTGATGATAGGATTACAGGAAAAACAAGTGAATTTGCTAAACATGCGACTATAGTTCATGTTGATATTGATCCTAGTTCTATTTCAAAGATTATCAATGCGCATTATCCTATAGTAGGAGATATTAAAGAAGTTCTTAAAGAGCTTTTAGAAGAGCTTAAAAAGGAAAATTTCAACACAACTTTTAAAGAATGGCACGAAACTTTAAAGCGTTATAATGAACTTTATCCGCTTTCTTATGAAGATAGCAATGAGATTTTAAAACCGCAATGGGTGATTGAAGAATGTGCGAAAATGGCTCCAGATGCAAGGATTATTACCGATGTGGGTCAGCATCAAATGTGGGTGGCACAGTTTTATCCTTTTAATTATCCAAGACAACTTGCAACAAGTGGAGGGCAAGGAACTATGGGATATTCTTTACCTGCTGCTTTGGGTGCAAAGCTTGCCGTGGGTGAAGAAGTGGTGATTAATTTCGTAGGTGATGGATCGGTTTTAATGAATATCCAAGAGCTTATGACTGCTTATGAGTATGGTATAAAAACTATAAATATTATTTTAAATAATGCCTTTTTAGGTATGGTAAGACAATGGCAAAGTATGTTTTATAAAGAGCATTTTTCACAAACTGATTTAAGCACTCAGCCTGATTTTATCAAAATTGCTCAAGGTTTTGGTTGTGAAGGTTATGAAATTTCAAGCAAAGAAGAATTCATTCAAGCTTTTAGCCAAGCTTTAAAAAGTGATAAAACCTCTCTTTTAAATGTAAAAATTGATCGCTTTGAAGATGTTTTACCTATGGTGCCTGCAGGAGGTGCGATTTATAATATGATTTTACCAAAGGCAAAGGATAGACAATGAGAAGGGTTTTATCAGTAATTGTTTTAAATGAGCATGGGGTTTTATCTCGTATAGTAGGACTTTTTTCAGGAAGAGGTTATAATATTGACTCGCTTACAGTAGCGCCTTTGGAAAATAAAGAATTTTCTCGTATTAATATAGTCACCTCAGGAAATGAAAGAACTTTTGAGCAGATAGTCAAACAACTTCATAAGCTCATTCCTACTTATAAAGTGATAGAAAGTGAAGAATTTATTGACAAAGAAATGGCTTTGGTGAAAATTCCTTTAAATGAAAATTTAGGTGGACTTGATGCCGTTTTGAAAGCTTATAATGGTACTATTGCAAATAGCAATGAGAATTTTTTGTTTTTAATGGTTGCTGATGATGCAAATCGCATTGATAATTTTTTAAAAACAATTAAAAAATACAATCCTAGTGATATAGTTCGCAGTGGATCTGTTTTGATGGAGATTAAATGAAATTAAGTGAAATAGCAGAATTTTTAAGCTTGGAATATAAAGGCGAGGATATAGAAATCAGTGCTTTAAATTCTTTATTGAAAGCAAATTTTACAGAGCTTACTTATTGTGATGGTGAGAAAAATACCAAAGATATACCTCACACAGGAGCTGCTGCTATTTTAGTATCTAAAGAATATGAAAATTTAGTACCTAAAGATACTAAAGCTTTGATTACTCAAAGTCCACATTTGAGTTTTGCTTTTTTAAGCAAGCTTTTTGCTAAACCTTTGATAAGCACAGCTAAAGAAAAAGTACAAAATATCGCAAAAAGCGCAAGAATCATGCCTAATGTTTATATAGGTGATAATGTAAATATCGGTGAAAATGTAATCATTATGGCAGGAGCTTATATAGGCGATAATGTCAGCATTGGTGATGAGAGTATTATTCATCCTAATGTAGTGATTTATAATGATACTAAAATCGGTAAAAAATGTCATCTGCTTGCTAATTGTGTAATAGGAAGTGACGGTTTTGGTTATGCGCACAATAAAAACGGCGAACATTATAAAATTTATCATAATGGCAACGTGGTTTTAGAAGATTTTGTAGAAGTGGGGGCTTGTACAACTATAGATAGAGCAGTTTTTGATAGTACTATTATCAAAGCAGGTACTAAGGTAGATAATCTAGTTCAAATCGGACATAATTGCAATATAGGTCAAAATTGTATCATTGTGGCACAAACTGGAATTTCAGGTTCAAGTGAGTTAGGACGCAATGTTATTATGGGTGGTCAAAGTGCAACGAGTGGACATTTAAAAATAGGCGATTTTAGCACTATAGCTGCAAGAGGCGGTGTGAGTAAAAATTTAGAAGGCGGGCGTGTTTATGGAGGTTTTCCTATCATGCTTCAAAAAGATTGGCTAAAACTTCAAGCTAAAATAGCAATAAATTTTAAAGAAAAATCACAAGATTAGCATCGCATCGCCATAAGAGTAAAAGCGATATTTTTCTTTTATGGCGAGTTCATAAAGTTTTAAACACTGTTCTCTACCGATAAAAGCTGAAACTAGCATGATAAGAGTAGATTTTGGTAAATGAAAATTGGTTAAAAGATGATTTTGTCTTATAGGTGGATTTTGCGGGTGTAAAAAAAGATCACAAAAACCATTTTTTGTTTTAGTTCTTGTATAATATTCTATGGTTCTTGTTACCGTTGTTCCTACGCCTAAAATAGCTTGTTTAGAATCTATAATTTCACATGCTTGCTGCGGAATATTAAAAAATTCGCTATGCATTTTATGCTCTTGTATATTTTCACATTCCACGCTTTTAAAGGTTCCAGCTCCTACATGCAAGGTTAAATGATAAATTTCGTGTTTTTTTCTTAAATTTTCAAGCATAGTCTCACTAAAATGTAAACTTGCAGTCGGAGCAGCCACTGCGCCTAAATTTTTTGCAAAGATACTTTGATAATCTTTCAAATCACTTTTTTCATCCTCCCTTTTAATATAAGGAGGCAAGGGTATATGTCCTATCTTGTCAAGCAGGTTGTAAAGATTTGAGGTGTCTAAGGTTTTATCATTTTGAAAAAATTGAACTTTTCGAAGACCATCATTTAAAAGTTCTACAACGCGTACTTTTAAATCCTCTTTAAAATATAAGATTTCATCTTTTTTAATGCGCCCTTTAATTTGAGCTAGAAAAAGCGGATTGTGAGAATTTAAAAAAGGTTGATGCAAGAAAAGCTCTATTTTTCCTCCGCTTGCTTTATTGCCATAAATTCTTGCTTTAATAACTTTGGTATCATTGAAAAAAATCGCGCAGTTGGGTAAAAAGTCTTGTAAATTTTTAAAAGTAGTATGAAAAATTTCTTTGTTTTTGCGATCAAAAACCAAAAGCCTAGCATCTTCTTTTGGATTTGTAGGATAGTTGGCTATGAGTTCATTAGCTAGAGTGTAATCATAGCTTGAAAGAAGTAAGTCTTTATTCATCACTTTCTTTATCTTTTGGAGCAGGATTTACCTTTTGAACAATTAAAATAGAAAGTCCATAAAGTCCGCAAAGTGGTCCTGCCATTAAAAATTGAGATAAAACATCAGGTGGAGTCATAAAGGCTGAAAAAACAAAAATAACTAAAACAGCTATGCGAAAATGGCGTTTTAAAAAACTATCATCTATAAGTCCGACTTTAGCAAAGAAAAAGGCAATTACAGGCATTTCAAAAGCTAAGCCAAAAGCCACAACAACTTTTGTAAAAAAATCTACATAAGTTCCTATGGTAATTACAGGATTAAAATCTTCATTTAAACCAAAATTAATCAAAAATTTAAAAGCCAAAGGCACTACAACAAAATAGCAAAAACAAGCCCCCAAGGCAAACATAATGCTCGCAAAGCTAACAAAAGGCACCACAAGGCGTTTTTCATTATCATAAAGTCCTGGAGCTACAAATTTCCAAAATTGCCAAAAAATTACAGGTAGAGAAAAGATAAAGGCTGCAAAAAAACTAACCTTCATTGCGGTAAATAAGGCTTCTTGTACTTCAATTATATTTACATGTTTGGCTACTTCTGGTAAAACAGCTATAAGTGGAGCTTTTAGAATATCTAAGATATAGCTTCGTAGAGCAAAACATACAATAAACATAACTACAATGCAAGCAACGCTTATAAAAAGGCGTTTTCTAAGTTCTATTAAATGAGGTCTTAATTCTTCAAACATTTATTTTTCCGTTTTTATCTTGTGTTTCTAATTTGCTAAGATTTGGTTTTTCTTCTGTATTTAAATTTTGTCCGCTAAGGTTATTTTTTACTTTATCATCTCTGCTATCAAAGGTTAAATCTACCTTTGTTTTATCTAAAATATCTCTCTTAAGGTCATCAAATTCTTCAAAGCTGAGTTTTTTGCGTATATTTTCATTAGTGCTTGAAAATTCATCTTTGTATTTCTTAGCTTCTTCTTTTAAGTCATTGATGCGTATTTCTTTTTCTATGCTTGATTTTGCATCATCTATGTTGCGTTTTACAGCCTTTAGAATTTTTGCTATTTGTACTATAGCTTCTGGAAGTTTATCAGGTCCTAAGACTAAAATCGCTACAACTAAAATAACTATAATTTCACCAAAACTCATTAATCATTACTCTTTGATTTGATATTTTAAATAAATATTTTACTTAAAAAACTTAAATTTAAGATGAGAGATATAAAGTAAGTTCATCGCTAATGAGAAAATTAGGATTAAAATATCTTTTATTTTTGTAAAAAAGTTTTTTTTCTTTTAATAATATATTTATTTTGTCTTTTTGCCATTGATTGAGTTTTGTTTCATCAATCCCTACTATACTTCTAAGTCCTAAAAATAGGTGCTCTAAATTCAAGTCTTTGGAACTTAGTTGCTCTATAGATCTAAAAGTGGGATTTTCTATGTAATTTTTTAAATTTTTTGCTGCATAAAAACGTTTATTTTCATAAAATCCTACCGCACTTAATCCACAAGCTAGGTAGTTTTTTCCTTGCCAATAAGCAAGATTATGTTTGCAAATTTGGGCTTTGGTTTTTGAAAAATTACTGATTTCATATTGAAAAAAGTCAAGCTCTAGAAGTTGTTTGATGAAAAATTTCATTAAATTAGGAGCATTTTTTTTGAAATGTTCTTTTTTAGCAAAGGCTGTGTTTGATTCTATGGTTAAATTATAAGCACTAAGGTGTGTGATTAAATCCTTGATTTGTTTTAAGTGTAAGAGTTCAAATTCAAGCATTTTTTTATTGTCTAATTTCGTATCATAAATAAGATCTAAATTGATATTTTTAAAACCTACTTTATTTGCGTTTTCTAATGTTTTGATAATCATTTCTTGATTGTGAATTCTTCCAAGAAAGTGAAGTTTTTTAGGATGAAAACTTTGAACTCCAAAAGAAATGCGATTAACTCCTAGATTTTTCATATTTTTAAGCCAATTTAATGTTGCTGAGTTGGGATTAGCTTCGCATGAAATTTCTACATTTTTATCTAGTAAGGGATATAAAATTTTAAAAATATCTTCATAATTATACGCATTAACACAACTTGGTGTTCCTCCGCCTATGAATAAGGTTTTAATTTGATTTGATTGAATGTTAAATTGTTTTAATTGAAAAATAATATCTTCTTTTAAAGCCTTAAAATAGGCTTTTTCATAATCATTTTTTTTCAAACTTGTAAAAGCGCAATAATTACATTTGCTTTCACAAAATGGAATATGGATATAAAAATGCATAAAAACCCTAAAATATTTTATTAAATTTTTAATGTATTTTAATAAAAATTTGATTTGATTTAGGTTAAAATTATATCCTTGAGATTTAAGGAACAATATTGTGGAAAACGAGAAAAATTATAGACCAAATGTTGCAGCTATTGTTTTATCAAGTTCTTATCCTTTTGAGTGTAAGATTTTTATAGCTAGAAGAAGTGATATGGATAATATTTGGCAATTTCCACAAGGAGGTATTGATAAAGGTGAAAGTGTCAAAAACGCTTTATTTAGAGAACTAAAAGAAGAAATAGGCACTGATGAGGTTGAAATCATTGCCGAGTATCCAGAATGGTTGAGTTATGATTTTCCGAGTAAAATTGTTAAAAAAATGTATCCTTATGATGGGCAGATTCAAAAATATTTTTTAGTGCGTTTAAAACACGGTGTTACAATCAATATTAATACCAAGCATCCCGAATTTGATGATTATCAATTTGTGAGTGTTAAACAAATTTTTGAAATGATTAATCATTTCAAAAAAAATATTTATGTTAAAGTGATCAAATATTTTGAAAAGAAAGGTTATATCTAAAATGCTTATAGTTCAAAAATATGGTGGAACAAGCGTTGGAACACTTGAGCGTATCGAAGCAGTAGCCAATAGGGTTATCCAAAGTGCGCAACAGGGTAATCAACTTGTTGTTGTAGTATCTGCAATGAGTGGGGTGACAAATACTCTTATTGAGCAAGCTGAATATTTTAGTAAAACTCCTAATGGTAAAGATATGGATATGCTTTTAAGCAGCGGAGAGCGTGTAACAAGCGCTTTACTTTCTATCGCCTTAAATGAAAAGGGTTGTCCTGCTATATCATTTTCTGGGAGAAAAGCAGGAATTATTACAGATAGTGTTTTTACAAAGGCAAGAATTCATCATATTGATACAAAAGCGATAAAATCAGAACTTCAAAATGGTAAAATAGTCGTTATAGCAGGTTTTCAAGGTGTAGATGAGGAAGGTAATGTAACTACCTTAGGGCGTGGTGGAAGCGATTTAAGTGCTGTGGCGGTAGCAGGTGCTTTAAATGCGGATTTGTGTGAAATTTATACTGATGTTGATGGGGTTTATACAACAGATCCAAGAATTGAACCAAAGGCAAAGAAATTGGATAAAATTTCTTATGAAGAAATGCTTGAACTTGCAAGTTTAGGTGCAAAAGTTTTGCAAAATCGCTCTGTAGAGCTTGCAAAAAAATTAAATGTTAATTTAGTAACTAGAAGTAGTTTTAACAATAACGAAGGAACAATGATAACAAAGGAAGATGGAATGGAACAAGCTTTAGTAAGTGGTATTGCTTTGGATAAAAATCAAGCAAGAGTGACTTTAAGAAATATAGAAGATAAGCCTGGAATCGCAGCTGAAATTTTTTCTGTTTTAGCAAATGAAAATATTAATGTAGATATGATTATACAAAATGTTGGAGTTGATGGTGCTACAAATTTGGGTTTTACGGTTCCTCAAAATGAACTTGAATTAGCCAAAAATGCTATGCAAAAAATTTTAAGCTCAAAAACAACTATAGAAAGTGATAGTGCTGTAGTAAAAGTTTCTATAGTCGGCGTAGGTATGAAATCACATTCAGGAGTGGCAAGTAAAGCTTTTAAAGCTTTAGCTGATGAGGGGATTAATATCGGTATGATTTCTACTAGTGAAATAAAAATTTCAATGATAGTTCATGAAAAATACGGAGAACTTGCAGTTAGAGCACTACATGAGTGCTACGGACTTGATAAATAAATGAGTGATTTTTTAAGTTTTACTCTTGAAAATATTCGCAATGGCGGAGCTTTTATGGCATGGTTGGAGTCGCGTCGTTTAGAATGGGCTCCTTTGATGGCTGCAAGACTTAAATATCTTTTAGAAGGACGCACTTTTGTATTAATGTGTGATGAACAAAGATCTTGGTATGAAGAGTATTTTTTAAAAAATATAAATTCAAAAGCCACTCGTCCCATGCTCCCTTTTGTGTCGTTAAATTCTTTATGTAAGAAGAAACTACAAAGTTCAGAAGATATAGCTTTACTTAATGACTTGCTTGACATTTCTTTTCCTAATGGTTATGTATATTTTTATATAGGAAGTGCTTCTGATAATAAATCTTTAATCGCTAAATCAAGAGATGATAGTTTATTGTGGCTTTTTGATGAGCAGTTACAAGATAGTTTTTATTTAAATTCTAAAGATAAAGACTTGGATATCAAGCTTATTAGTTTATATCAACTTTTTGATGTAAGTTTGGATGCAATATTATTTTCCAAGGTGCAATTAGGATAAATATTTTGTTTATTAGTAAGATTATTATCAGTGAAGATTTTTTAGGTATTAAGGAAGAAATGATTAATAATTTTGGTATTAAAAAATTAAGATTTTTTATACCACAAAATGAATTTTTACTTGATGATGCAAGAGCGGTTGAAAAAGAAAGCTATATCGCAGAAACTGAAGAAAAAATTATTGTTTTAATGGCGGATTCTTATAGGATAGAAGCACAAAATTTTTTACTTAAACTCCTTGAAGAACCTCCAAAAAATATTAAATTTCTTATTGTGATACCTTCTAAAAATTTACTTTTACCTACTATAAAATCACGTCTTATTTGTGAAAAAAGAAAAGTTGAAAAGGAAGTTAAAAAACTTGATTTAGATCTTAAAAGAATGGATTTAAGAATGCTTTTTGATTTTTTGCAAAAAAATGAAAATTTGGATAAAAATGAACTTATGGATCAAATCGCATTGCTTGCTAAAGAATGTGTGAAATATAAAGATTTTAACGCTGAAGAATTAGAGTTTTTTTATGAAAGTTATGAGCTTGCAAAATTAAATTCTAAAAGCGGGGTGCTTTTAGCTACTCTTTTATTAAATTACTATACAAAGAAATAAAATGAAATTTTTTAAAATCAATCCAAACACCGATTTTAATTTGCTTTGTTCTTTCATAAACCCTCATAAAATGGGACAAAAGATCATGAGTGAAAAAACAAAAATTCATTTTATTTTTATCAAAGATATTTCTACTCCTGCGGCAAATATTTTAAAACAAGATGCTTTAAGAGTAGGAGCTGAACTTATTACTCATAAAGAAGTAATTACTGCAAAAATCACTCATTCAAATGCGCTTTTAATGGCAAGTAAAGAGCAAATTCAAAAGCTTGTTGTCAAAGAAAAACTTCAAGATTTTGGACTTAAAAATTTGGCTCTTTTTTTGCAAAAAGATTTTTTAAAACAGAAAAAAGCCGAGCTTATGGCAGTGATTAATGTCAATGAAGACAGTTTTAATGCAAAAAGTCGTGTGAGTGAAGAAGACTTTGAAAAAAGGCTTAATGACTTTCTTGCTTTAAAGCCTGAATATATCGATATAGGTGCGGTAAGTTCAAGACCTGGGAGTGAGTATTGTGGCAAGGAAGAGGAATTTAAAAGACTGAAAAAAGTACTTGACTTAATTTATGAGAAAAATTATTACGAACAAGCAATTTTTAGTTTAGATAGTTTTGATGAATATTGTCTAGAATATGCTTTAAATAAGGGTTTTAAACTCATTAATGATATTACAAGTTTAAGAAATCTTAATCTAGCCAAACTTGCAAGTAAATATGGGGCAAAATATTGCTTAATGCACATGCAAAACAATCCAAATAACATGCAAGATAATCCTTTTTATGAAGATTTGCTTGATGAGATGACTTTGTTTTTTAAAGAAAAACTTGAGCTTTTAGAAAGTTTTGGAGTAAAAGAAAGTATTTTAGATGTAGGTATTGGTTTTGGAAAGAGTGCGGGGCATAATATGATTTTAATCAAACACTTAGAACATTTTTTGCAATTTAATAAACCTTTACTTATAGGTGCGAGTCGTAAAAGTGTGATTAATGCGTATTTTCAAAGCGAGATTAAAGATCGTTTAGCGGGAACTTTATATTTGCATTTAAAGGCTTTTGAAAATGGTGCTAGTATTATAAGAGTGCATGATTTATATGAGCATAAACAACTTTTTGCTTTAGCGCAGGCAATGGATAATATAGGAGTTTAGATGAAAAAAGAAGAGTATTTAGAAAAAGTTGCTTTAGCTAATTTGTGGATGAGGGCATATTATGAAAAAGATGAACCCTTGGCTAGCGATGAAGAATACGATGCTTTAATCAGAGAATTAAGAGTTTTTGAAGAACAAAATAAAGATGAAATTTCAAAAGACTCTCCAACGCAAAAAATAGCTCCTACTATACAAAGCGAGTTTAAAAAAATAGCTCATTTAAAGCGTATGTGGTCGATGGAAGATGTGTTTGATGAGAGTGAGCTTAGAGCTTGGGCAAAACGCGCAAAATGTGAAAAAAACTTTTTTATAGAGCCTAAATTTGATGGAGCGAGTTTAAATTTGCTTTATGAAAATGGTAAATTAGTAAGCGGCGCCACTAGGGGCGATGGCGAAGTGGGTGAGGATATAACGCTTAATGTTTTTGAGATAGAAAATATACCTAAAAATATAGCCTATAAAGAAAGGATAGAAATTCGTGGAGAAGTGGTGATTTTAAAAGATGATTTTGAGAAAATCAACGAAAAAAGAGCCCTTTTAAATCAAAGTTTATTTGCCAATCCACGCAATGCTGCAAGTGGGAGTTTAAGGCAGCTTGATACAAGCATCACTAAAGAAAGAAATTTGAAATTTTATCCTTGGGGAGTAGGGGAAAATACCTTAAATTTCACCAAACACAGCGAGGTGATGCAATTTATCAGAGAGCTTGGTTTTTTAAAGGATGATTTTGTAAGACTTTGCGCTAATTTAGACGAAGTTTTAAAAGCTTATGATGAGCTTTTAGTTCTAAGAGAAAAAAAACCTATGATGATGGATGGAATGGTGGTAAGAGTTGATGATCTTGCACTTTGTGAAGAATTAGGCTATACGGTAAAATTTCCAAAATTTATGGCAGCTTTTAAATTTCCTGCGCTTGAAAAAACCACGCGTTTAATAGGGGTAAATTTACAAGTAGGAAGAAGTGGAGTGATCACTCCTGTGGCGGTTTTAGAACCTGTAAATTTAGATGGGGTTGTAGTAAAATCAGCCACCCTTCATAATTTTGATGAAATTGCAAGACTTGATGTTAAAATCAATGATTTTGTAAGCGTGATAAGAAGTGGCGATGTTATCCCTAAAATCACTAAGGTTTTTAAAGAGCGTAGAGAAGGTTTAGAGATGGAAATTTCACGCCCTAAGCTTTGTCCTACTTGCCAAAGTGAGCTTTTGGATGAAGGAACTTTAATAAAATGTCAAAATATAGATTGTGAAGATAGACTTGTAAATTCTATCATTCATTTTGTTTCTAAAAAATGTCTTAATATCGACGGACTGGGAGAAAATATAGTAGAACTTTTATACAAGCACAAAAAAATCACTACGCTTGAGAGTATTTTTCATTTAAAATTTAATGATTTTGAAGGTTTGGAAGGCTTTAAAGAAAAGAAAATTAACAATCTTTTAAATGCCATAGAACAAGCAAGAGAATGTGAGCTTTTTCGTTTTATCACAGCTTTAGGAATAGAGCATATTGGCGAGGTTGCGGCTAAAAAATTAAGTTTAAGTTTTGGTAAAGAGTGGTACAAGCAAAGCTTTGAAGCTTATGCCAATTTAGAAGGTTTTGGAGAGCAAATGGCTTTAAGTCTTTGCGAATTTACGCGTGTTAATCGCACAAGAATTGATGAGTTTTACAAGCTTTTAAATTTGAAAATAGAAAAACTTGAAATCAAAAGCGATGGTGTGATTTTTGGTAAAACTTTTGTGATTACAGGCACTCTTTCACGCCCAAGAGATGAGTTTAAGGCTTTGATAGAAAAGCTTGGGGGTAAGGTAAGCGGCTCTGTTTCTAAAAAGACTGACTATGTGCTTTTTGGAGAAGAGGCAGGTTCTAAACTTAGCAAGGCTAAAGAGCTTGAAGTAAAATGTATAAATGAAAGTGCTTTTAATGAGCTTGTTAAAGAATAGTTCTTATATTTTAACGCTTTTAAGCCTTTTTGGCTTTTTGCTAACTTGGCAAAGGAGTGCTTTTTCTTTATTTTTTTTAATTCCTATTTTTTTAACACTTTTTTGGGAATTCTTTTTATTTTTAAAGCTTAGAAAAAATATTATAAAAGAAGCTACTTTGATTAAGGGAAGTTTGTTTTATCGTATTAGTATGGGGGATTTTTATCTTTATATTTTTAGCTTTTTTTTGGCGATTTTTGGACTTGTTTCTTTATTTTTAAATTTTTTAAATCTTGAAAAAATTGATTTTGTTTTTATATTTATAATTTTACCTTTATTGATGATATTTTTAAAAAAAGAATTGCATTTGCAATTTATAGATAATGCTTATAATGATTTTAGAATAGTTGTTATCGCTAGTTTTTTTACTGCTTTATTTTATGCATTTTATGGGCTTTTTTTTACTTACAATGAACTTTTAAATTTAGAACTTTTTTCTAGGAAAATCATTGCCTATAAGAGTGCTTCTTTTGTTTATTTTGATTTTTTATCTGAATTTTTACATTTTGTTTCAAATTTAAAATTTTTTATTTTTTCTTATTTTGGATATTTGGGGTTTAGGGCTTTAAATTTTATTTTTGATTTTTTTAATTTTTTTATGTTTTGTTCTCTTTTGGCTTTTGTTTTTAATTTTGTTTTGAAAATAAAGATAAAAATAATTGTTTTATTTTTATGTTTTATCATGGTTTTAGGAAATTATTTTTTAAAAGAGCAAAGAAATAATGCCTTAAAATCCGAACAAGAGCAAATACTTTTATGGATGAATAATTTTAATTTTTTAAAAGATAATAACTTAAGTTTAATTCAAAAAGAAAAAGATCTTTTTGAAAAAGATCTTAAAGATCTTAGAGAAATTTTTAAAAAAAATGCTTTTGAAATAGGTATTTGGTGGTTTTCTAAAGAAAAAGAAGACTTAGAAAAAAGAATAAATGAGAGTTTAAAATGAGATTTGATTTTTTTGTTTCAAAGCGTTTAAATATCAGTAGAAATAAAGCCTTAGAGCTTATAGAAAATGAAGAGATTTTACTTAATGGTAAGAGTTTTAAAGCTTCTTTTGATGTAAAAAATTTTTTAGAAAATTTAAAAAAAACGCAAGATTTAAATCCTGAAGATATACTTTTAGCCAATGAGTTAAAATTGGATCTTTTAAGTGAAATTTATGTTTCAAGAGCAGCTTTGAAATTAAAAAAATTTTTAGAAGAAAATGATATTGAAATAAAACATAAAAATTGTCTTGATATAGGATCTAGTACGGGCGGTTTTGTTCAAATTTTACTTGAAAATCAGGCTTTAAAAATCACTGCTCTTGATGTGGGTAGTAATCAACTCCATCCAAGTTTAAGAGCAAATGAAAAAATTATCTTGCATGAAAATACAGATCTTAGAGCCTTTAAAAGTGAAGAAAAATTTGAACTTGTTACTTGTGATGTGAGTTTTATTTCTCTTATTAATTTACTTTATTATGTCGATAATTTAGCTTTAAAGGAAATTATTTTACTTTTTAAACCTCAGTTTGAAGTGGGAAAAAATATCAAAAGAGATAAAAAAGGTGTTTTAAAAGATGACAAGGCAATCTTAAAAGCAAGAATGGATTTTGAAAAAGAATGTGCTAAGTTAGGTTGGCTTTTAAAAAATACGCAAAAATCAAGCATTAAAGGAAAGGAAGGTAATGTTGAATATTTTTACTACTATATCAAAAATTAATATTACTTCTTTAGCCATAGGTTGTTTTGATGGTATGCATTTAGGACATCTAAAACTTGTAAAATATTTAGATGAGAATGGGGCTTTGCTAGTTATTAATAAATTTAAAGGTCAATTTCTTTGTTCAAATCGTCAAAAAGAAGAAATTTCAGGAAAAAAAGTTATAGAAGTGGATTTTGAAAGTATAAAATCTTTAGATGGTAAAGATTTTTTAAGCTTTTTGAAAAAAGAATTTACCAGTTTAAAATTTATAGTCGTGGGTTATGATTTTTCTTTTGGGAAAAATAGGGCTTATAGTGCTAAAGATATTGAGTTTTTAAGTGGGATAAAAACTATAATAGTTGATGAATTTAGCATAGGTGGAATAGGTGTTCATGCAAGTTTAATTAAGGATTTTTTATCAAGAGCAAATTTGCAAAAAGCAAAAGAATTTTTAGGGAGAAATTATAGCATCAAAGGAAAGGTAATTAAAGGACAAGGCTTAGGTTCTAAAGAACTTTTTGCAACTATAAATTTAGATTGCGAAGGTTATTTTTTGCCTCAAAATGGTGTTTACGCTACTTTGTTAAAAAGTCAAAGAAAAACTTATAAAAGTGTGAGTTTTTTAGGTGTAAGATCAAGCGATGAAAATTTTGCTATAGAAAGTCATATTTTAGAAGAATTGGGTGAAAATTTCATGCAAGGAGAGTTTTTTGAACTCGAGTTTATATCTTTTCTAAGAGAGAATCAAAAATTTCAAGATCTAAAAAAACTTAAAAATCAAATTACTAAAGATATAGAACAGGCTAGAGAATTATTAAGGAAAAATGATGAAAGATGAACTTTTTAAACAAAACCCTAAAAAACAATTTGAATTTGATAAAAGCGTGGCTAGTGTTTTTGATGATATGATCAATCGTTCTGTACCATTTTATAGAGAAAATTTAGAACTTTGTGGCAATTTATTGGCTAAAATTTTACCTACAAATGCAAGTGTTTGCGATTTGGGCTGCTCAAGTGCTAATTTTTTGATTTTTTTGGCAAATCTAAGAAAGGATTTTAAACTTTTTGGCGTGGATAATTCTGCTTCCATGCTTGAAGTTGCAAAATCAAAAGCTAAAGCTTATGGGCTTGATATAAGTTTTTTTGAAGCTAATTTATGCGAATTTGATTTTTTTACTTGCGATGTTTTTGTAGCAAATTATACCATGCAGTTTATTCGTCCTCCTAAAAGACAAGAATTGCTTGATCAAATTTATAAAAATTTAAACTCTAAAGGCATTTTGATTATGAGTGAAAAAATCCTTTATGAAGATGCTTTTTTGTCTAAAAATATCATAGAACTTTATGCTGATTATAAAGAAAAACAAGGCTATTCTAAGTTTGAAATCGCAGCTAAAAGAGAAGCTTTGGAAAATGTTTTAATTCCTTATAGTCAAAAAGAAAATTTAAATATGCTAGAAAAGGCAGGTTTTAAGAAAATAGAAAGTATTTTTAAATGGGCAAATTTTGAAACTTTCATAGCTTTTAAGGATTAGAAATATTTTCATCTTCCCATTCATCTTTTGGGAAACCTATCTTATATGCATTAACACAATCTTGACTAATGATAGCTTTGTGTCTGCATTCTAAACTTCTTTTTTTTGCTTCCTCGGGGTGATTTTGATAATATTCTACACTTTTGGTTTGTTCGCATGCTGCAAAAAATATACCAATAAGGCTTAAAAAAAGAGTTATTTTCATGGTCATTTTTCCTGTGTCATATTAACATCATCGCTAAAGATAGAACTTTGATTGTTTTCTGTTGTTTTGGAAGGATAAATTTCAGAAGGTGTTTCTGCTATAGGTGGTATTATAATACTTTCATTATTTTCTGAACTTTGGTTAATATCTTTTGTGGTTTTTTCTTTTTTTAAATCATTTTGTTTTAAAGCTTCTAATATTTGATTATCAGATTTTTTCGGTGTGTTTGGACTGTATTTACCCTCTTCATTTGTTGATTTAACACCAACTTTTAATGCATTAATACAATCTTCGCTAAGAGTTCCGCTTTCTTTGCATTCTTTCGCTTTTTCTTTCGCTTTTTCTTTCGCTTTTTCTTTTGCTTTTTCTTTTGCTTTTTCTTTTGCTTCGCTAGGAAGATTTTTGTAGTAATTTTCTGTTTTACTATCACAAGCTGTTATATTAATAACTATTAAAATTGCAAGTAAAATACTTAGTCTTCGCATTTATCAATCTCCTAAAATTTTTAATATCTTAGCAAACTTGTATAAAGCAACGATAAATTATTTTTCTTCATTGTAAGAAAAAATAGGTAAAGACCATCGATATTTGATAGCTAAAAGCCTTGCAAAAACTCCTATAAAAAGAGTTAAAAGTGTGCAAACTAGGGCATTAAGCTCAAGCCAAATTATTAGAGAATAATAGATTGCTCCTGCAATTATGGCAATTCCTGCATAAATTTCTTTTTGAAACACCAAGGGGATTCTCATACATAAAATATCTCTTAAAATTCCACCAAAAACACCGGTAATTACAGCGGCAGCAACGGCTATGATAAAGCCATGGTTTTGATCTATAGCTATTTGAGCTCCAAGTATGCTAAAAACAACAAGTCCTATAGCATCAAGAGTTAGAAATAAAGTTTCAAGTTTGGTTACTACGCGCGGAATTTTTGTGGCTACAAGGGCGCAAAAACAGATTAAAATAATATATTCAGGATGTTTAACCCAAGTTAAAGGATAATGTCCTAAAAGCACATCTCGTATGCTTCCGCCTCCAATTGCTGTTACGAGAGCAATAAAAATAACTCCAAAAAGATCCATTTTGTGGCGTCCTGCAGCTAAAGCTCCTGTCATTCCTTCTGCGGAAATACCTATGATATAAAGAGTGGTTATCGTAAGAGCATTTATCTCCATAATTTATACCTTAAAATTTATCACAATTTATTTGATACTGTTTAATATTTTCATCATTTACTTCGTGGTTTGGTGCTTGATAGCATTCTTTAAATTTCGGAGTTTTAATAATTTTCACATAAAAACTTGGTATAGCAATACGGTTTTTAATGTATTGTGGTTCTTTATCGTAAAGTACTAAATTTAAAACTTCGATACTTTGAAATTCTAAAGCTAAATTTCTTTCTCTTTGTTCGATTTCATTCCAAATTTTATTATTTATTTGTGCATTTTGTGGGGTAATATTACTCATTAAAAATACTGAATTTTGAGCAGCTTTACTAAAGCTAAAAGAAGCATTAGGCGCAGTGTGTCCTCGTGTGTAACCACTGTTTTTATAATTACTCCAAGTAGTGCGGTATTTTTTAGGAATATTTGTATCATCTTCAAAGCGAGGGCGTTTTTTGATTTGTCTATCTTTCAAATTTGAAGCTTCTACCTTATAAGCAACAGCTTTTGTGCCTTTGAGTTTATAATCATAGCAATTTAGATAAAAAAACTTATCTAAGATTTGCGAGCAATTTATATTGTTAAAATAAGAAGAAAAATCAGCACTAGGCTTGTAAGGTTCTAAGGCAAAAATATTAAGAGATATAGTGAGTAAAAAGATGAAAATTTTCATTTAAGTTCCTTATCTTTACTTTTGCAAAGATGATTTAAAAAGCATTCTTTACATAAAGGTTTTTTAGCTTTACAGGTGTAACGTCCAAAAAGAACCATGGCTTGATGAAGATAGTTAAGATTATCTTTAAATGTGCGTGTTAAATCTTCTTCTGTAGCTTCTGGAGTTTTTGCTTTGCTAAGTCCTAAGCGGTGAGAAACTCTAAAAACATGAGTATCTACAGCCATGAAATTTGCTCCGCACCATTCTATTAAAACTACATGAGCGGTTTTTTGTCCTACGCCTGCTAAGGATTTTAAATTTTGTTCATCAAGGGGAATTTCTCCGTCAAAATTTTCACAAACTGCTTTTGCCATTTTTATAAGATTTTGTGCTTTATTATTAAAAAATGAACAAGTTTGTATATAGGTTTTAAGACTTGATAAATTTGCATTTGCAAGGGATTTAATATCAGGATAAGCTTTAAAAAGATCAGGAGTGATGAGATTAACTCTTTTATCAGTGCATTGGGCTGAAAGCATTACGCAGACTAAAAGCTCATATAAATTTGAAAATTTAAGCTCTGTTACAGGCTTGTCAAAATGTTTTAAAAAAAGTTCTTTGATTTCTAAATTTCTTTTCATTTTTTAATTTTAGTTAATTAGCTTTAAACCAAGTTTAGATATAATTGATTTTATATACATTTTATTAAAAAGGAAACCTAATGAAAAAATTTTCTTTAGTCGCAGCAACTTTGATTGCAGGTGTAGTTTTAAATGTAAATGCAGCTACAGTAGCTACTGTTAATGGCAAGAGCATTAGCGATACAGAAGTAAGTGAATTTTTTGCCCCTATGCTTAGAGGACAGGATTTTAAAACTTTGCCAGATAATCAAAAAAAAGCTCTTATTCAGCAATATATTATGCAAGATTTAATTTTGCAAGATGCTAAAAAACAAAATTTAGAAAAAGACCCTTTATACACAAAAGAACTTGATCGTGCAAAAGATGCAATACTTGTTAATGTTTATCAAGAGAAAATTTTAAATACTATTAAAATTGATGCGGCTAAAGTTAAAGCTTTTTATGATCAAAATAAAGACAAATATGTAAAACCTGCAAGAGTGCAAGCAAAACATATCTTAGTAGCGACAGAAAAAGAAGCTAAGGATATTATTAACGAACTTAAAGGTTTAAAAGGTAAAGAACTAGATGCTAAATTTAGCGAGCTTGCTAAAGAGAAATCAATTGATCCAGGTTCAAAAAACCAAGGTGGTGAGCTTGGTTGGTTTGATCAATCAACTATGGTAAAGCCTTTTACAGATGCTGCTTTCGCGCTTAAAAATGGTACTATTACTACAACTCCGGTAAAAACGAATTTTGGTTATCATGTAATCTTAAAAGAAAATTCGCAAGCTAAAGGTCAAATCAAATTTGATGAAGTAAAACAAGGTATTGAAAACGGACTTAAATTTGAAGAATTTAAAAAAGTTATCAATCAAAAAGGCCAAGATCTCTTAAATAGTGCTAAAGTGGAATATAAATAATGGGTGTTTTAGACATTGTAAAAGCAGGGGTGATTAGCGGAGATGAGCTTAATAAAATTTATGACTATGCTAAAGCAGAGGGTTTTGCTATCCCTGCTGTTAATGTTGTAGGAACTGATTCTATTAATGCAGTTTTAGAAGCTGCAAAAAAAGTTAACTCTCCAGTTATTATCCAGTTTTCAAATGGTGGGGCAAAATTTTATGCAGGGAAAAATTGTCCTAATGGAGAAGTTTTAGGTGCAATTAGTGGGGCTAAACATGTACATTTACTTGCTAAAGCTTATGGTGTACCTGTGATTTTACACACTGATCATGCTGCAAGAAAACTTTTGCCTTGGATTGATGGGCTTATTGAGGCAAATGCACAATATAAAAAAACCCATGGACAAGCTTTATTTAGTTCTCATATGCTTGATCTTAGCGAAGAAAGTTTAGAAGAAAATCTTAGCACTTGTGAAGTTTATCTTCAAAAACTTGATGCTTTAGGTGTCGCGCTTGAAATAGAATTAGGTTGTACAGGTGGCGAAGAAGATGGAGTGGATAATACAGGTATTGATAATTCCAAGCTTTATACCCAACCAGAAGATGTAGCTCTTGCATATGAAAGACTTGGAAAAATTAGTGATAAATTTTCAATCGCAGCAAGCTTTGGAAATGTACATGGAGTTTACAAGCCAGGAAATGTTAGCTTACAACCTGAAATTTTAAAAAATTCGCAAAAATTTGTAAAAGATAAATTTGCTTTAAATAGCGATAAGCCTATAAATTTTGTATTTCATGGCGGTAGCGGTAGTGAGCTAAAAGATATTAAAAATGCAGTAAGCTATGGCGTAATTAAGATGAATATTGACACAGATACTCAATGGGCTTTTTGGGATGGGGTGCGTGAATATGAACTTAAAAATAGGGCTTATTTGCAAGGACAAATTGGAAATCCAGAAGGTGATGACAAGCCAAATAAAAAATACTATGATCCGCGTGTTTGGTTAAGAAGCGGTGAAGAAAGCATGATAAAACGTCTTGAAATCGCTTTTGAAGATTTAAACTGTATAAACAAAAACTAAGCATTTTAAAAGCTTAGTTTTATTTTGTTTTAAAAATTTTTATCAAATTAAGTAACAATCTTTAAAATAAAATTTTTAATGAGGTATTGGTTTCATGGATATTAAATCAGATGAAATTTCAGAACTTGTTTTGCCTGAAGGCAAAGATGCAAGAGGTTCTTTGGTTTATTTTAAAATTATTTTTATTCCAGCTTTTCTTTATATTTTGATTTTATTGGGTTATTTTAATGTAATTGACTTTAAGGTCGAATTACATACGGTTATTATGACAGGTGTGATTTTTTTTACAGCATTGATTTTTGCTAGACATAGTGCTGAGTATGCGTATAGTATTTTTGAACAACAAAAAGATGAATTTAAACAGGCTTTAAAAAGACATATTATGAGGCATTTTCTTGCCATAGGGAAAGACACGAAATCAAATGCCAATTTTGATGACTTTGCTTATACATATATTAAGGGTGCAAGAAATGAGAATTTTGCTAGTATAGGTTCGGCAATTTTTCCAATGATGGGAATTTTAGGAACTTTTATCAGTATAGCTTTTTCAATGCCAAATTTTAGTTCTAGTGATACAGCCGCTTTAGAACAAGAAATTGCAGATTTGTTAAGTGGAGTGGGAACTGCTTTTTATGTTTCAATTTATGGAATTTTTCTTGCATTATGGTGGATGTTTTTTGAAAAATATGGTAAAAGCAAAATAGATCGTTTGCTAAATCGTCAAAAAAACGCTACAAGTGGATTTTTTTGGACAAAAGAAGAGCTTGATCAAAGATATTTAACTGAAAGTTTGCAACATTTTGAAAAAATTGGAGCAATTTTTAAACAAGTTAGTAATGATGATTTTTTTGCAGAGCTTGATCATGCTATTGATAGAAAATTTGGTATTTTCCAAGATATGCTAAATGTAGAAGAAAAGGCTATTAGATTAAGTAGTGAACATATCAAACAAACCATGGGTGAGCTTAGTAAAGCACAAAGAGATCAACGCGATCTTGGAAAGCTTTATAGTGAAATGTTAAATGGTATAGGTTTGCTCAATCAAAATTTAAAAGAAATCAATACAAGAATGTCAGAACAATATAATCGCTTGCTCGATATCAGTAGTGATAAAATTCATCATCTTGATAAGACACTAAGTGCATTCGATGAAAAAATAGAGCGTTTTGGTAAAAATTTTGAACTTTATGAAAAAGCAATGTTGGAAAGTCAAGAAAAGGTTTTTGAGGGATTTAAAGCAAGCTTGTTTGAAGGTATGCATAAATTTAAAGAAGTATATGAAGAAGAAAAAAGTATTGATGCTAAAATCAAAATGATGGATGAGCTTAAAAAAGAAATGAAAGCACTTGATGAAGAAACAAGTCAAATGATGAGCAAGCTTTCTGGGGATGAAAATCAGAATAAAGAAAATGAAACCAAACAAATAGAAGATTTTTCAGAGTCTAAGACTGAAGAAAATCAAGATGAAATTCAAGCAGAAATATCTAAGCAAGAAAGCAATGATGAGCTAAAAAATGAAGATAAAGAAAATAAATGAAAAATGAGTCAAAAGAAGATAGCAATTTTTGGATAGCTTATGCTGATTTAATGGCAGGATTGCTGTTTGTTTTTATTTTGCTAATAGGTGCTATTGTTGTAAAATATGTTTTAACTCAAAGTGATTTAAAAGAAATCAAAGATAATCTCAATAAACAAGAGGCACGCTTAGAGGAGAGTAAAGAAGAGCTTAGAAATAAAGAAGCCATAGTGTTTAAACTAAGTTCTGATTTAAACAATGCTTCTAGTGCTTTAAATCTTGCTAATTCTCAAAAAGCAGAATTAGAGGCTAATATTACAAATTACAAGCAGTTAAGTAAAGATTTAAACTCAACTTTAGATAATAAAGATAAGCAAATTTTGATTTTACTAGGTCAACTAGAGAAAAAAGATGAAGAGCTTAAAAATTTACAAGAAGATTTTCAAAAAGCTAAAGAAAAGGTGCAAAATCTTGGTTTGATTCGTGAAAATTTAAGCAAGGAATTACAAAGTAAGCTTGATAATAATATCACTATAGATGAAAAGACAGGATCTATTTCTTTGCCTGCTGAAGTACTTTTTGATAAAGATTCTTATGTGTTAAAAAATGAGGCAAAGGCAAGTTTGAGAAAAATCTTAAGCGAATATTTTGATGCTATTCTTGAAGATCCAAAAATTTTTTCTAACATTGAAAATATCATTATTGAAGGACATACTGATAGTGATGGATCTTATATTTATAATTTAGATTTGTCGCAAAAAAGAGCTTATGAGGTGATGAATTTTATCTATACTTTTTATAAGAGTGATAAGCTTCAAAAGCTTTTAATGGCAAGTGGACGTTCTTTTTCAGATCCCGTGTTTGTCAACGGAGTTGAAGATAAGGATAAGAGTCGTCGCATAGAAATAAAATTTAGCATTAAAAATGATAATGCTTTAAAAGATGTAGAAAAATTCTTTGAATTTCATTAAAACAATTAGTCCTATACAAAAAATCAATTTTAACGGATTTGAATTTTATATTAAAAGAGATGATTTATTAGGAGAAATTAATGGAAATAAAGCTAGGAAACTTGCTTTTTATATCCATCAAAGATATCCTAAAAATCAATCTTTTGTAAGTTATGGAGGAAGCCAAAGTAATGCTTTGGCGGCATTAAGTATTTTTGCTAAACAAAGATCATATAAGCTTGTTTTTGCTTGTGAAAAAATTTCTACTTTTCTTAAGAATAATCCTTGTGGAAACTATGCTTTAGCTTTAGAAAATGGTGTTGATTTTGTAGAAAATATCCATTCTTTATCTTTAAAGCAATTTGCTTTGTCTTTGTGTAAAAAAGATGATATTTTTATAGAACAAGGCATAGCTAATTTAGAAGCTCAATATGGCTATATGGAACTTGCTCAAGAAATTCAAATGCAAAGTCAAAGTTTAAAGCTTGATTTTGATATTTTTTTACCTTCGGGCACAGGCACTTCGGCAGCTTTTTTGGCAAAGTATTCTAAATTTAAAGTATTTACTTGCGCTTGTGTAGGTGATATTAAATATCTTAAAAAACAAATTTTAACATTAGATCCAAGCTATGATTTTTCAAATTTAGAATTTTTAACAAGTGATAAAAAATATCACTTTGCTAGACCGTATAAAGAATTTTATGAGCTTTATATGAATTTAAAGTTAAAGTGCAATATAGAATTTGACTTGTTGTATGATATTTTAGGATTAAGTATAGCATTAAAACAAGAGTGGAAAAAACCATTGCTTTATATACATCAAGGTGGAATTTTAGGAAATTCCACTATGCTAGAGAGATATAAATTTAAAAAACTAGTTTAAAATTCCATAGATAAAAATGATTAAAATAATCAAAGGCACTATATATTTTACATAATAAAACCAAATTCCAAACCATGAACTTTTAAGTGTATTGTTATTGCTAAGTTCTTTTAGACTTTCTTGTTTACCTAAAATCCAACCTACATAAATGCAGCAAAAAAATGCAGTTAAAACAAACAAAATATTTCCACTAATGAAATCAAAACTATCAAAAATGTTTTTTCCTTTGATGATAACAATATCACGCCAAGGCCCATAAGTTAGAATACAGGGAAGATTGCCAAGTATGAAGATAAACCCTAGAGTTAGGTTAATAGAAAGATTTTTAGAATATTTAAATTTTTCTTCTAATACGCTAATAATAACTTGATAAATTGGCAAGCTTGTGGTTAAAGCTGCAATCAAGAGTAAGATAAAAAATAAAATACACACAATGGTGCCAAAATGGATATGAGAAAATGCTATAGGTAAAGTTTCAAAAACCAAAGAAGGCCCGCTATCTGGAGCAAGTCCCGCTGAGAAAAGTGCTGGAAAAATCATAAAACCAGCCAAAACAGCTATGATAGTATTTAAAACCCCTGTATAAATAGCGGTTTTTGCCATATTTTCATTTTTATTAAGATGAGATGAAAGTGTTATCATTACCCCAAAACCTAGGGATAAAGCAAAAAAGACTTGTCCTAAAACATCGATTAAAAGTTTTGGTGATAAAATTTTACTAAAATCAGGTTCAAGATAAAATTTAACTCCAGCCATAGCTCCATCAAGGGTTAAATTGCGTCCTACAACAATAATAAGACAGATAAATAATAAAGGCATTAAAAATTTTACGGATTTTTCTATACCATCTATAATGCCTCTTTTTAAAATAATATAATTAATAATTACAAAAACAGTGGTAAAAATACCAACTCCTAAAGGATTGAAGGCTATTTTGTCGTTAAAAAACTGATGAGTAAATTCTTTGCTTACTACATTGGCAAGACTAAAATTCCCTAGGGTTAATTCCCAAATATAAACTAAAACCCATCCTCCAAGTACCATGTAGTAAGCCATTATGCCAAAGCTTCCTAAAAGTCCCATATATCCAATACTTTGCCATTTTTGTTTGAAAGCATCTACGCTATTTGTCATCGCTTTTCTGCCTATGATATTTTCAACTAAAATAACAGGAATGCCTATGATAATCATAGCTATACAAAAAACTAATACATAAGCACCGCCACCATTTTCTCCTACAAGATAGGGAAAACGCCAAGTTGCTCCAAATCCTATGGTTGCTCCAGCAACTGTTAGAATATAAGTTAGTGTGCTACTCCATGTTTGTCTTTGCATGATTATCCTTTCGAAAAAGAATTATTTTACCTAAAAATAACTTTAAAAACTTATAAGCTATCCATATAGCTTATATCGTAAGTATTTTTTAAGCGTTTGTGTATCGTTTCGTGCCAATTTTGAGATATGAGAGAGTTTAATTTTTCTAATTTATCTAATAAATTCGGATTTTGCTTAAGAATTTGATGCGGGGAGTAAAAAAGTTGATTGAGTTCAAATACACTAAGTGAAGTAGAATTTTTTTCTAAAATTTTAATATTTTCATACTTTCGTATTTGTCCAACTTGTAAAACTTTATAATACCATCCACTCAAACCCGTTTTAAAAATTTCATGTGTAAAATTTGAATTATTGTGAATTCTAGAAATTTTTACACAAGGTTTTCTAGGTTCACTTACTTGCAGTATTGCATTTGAAATTTGATGTACATCACCTATGCAAACATTTTGTTCGCAAAGCCCATCGATGCTCAAATTTTCACCTATTGAGCCAAAATTTAGCTTTTTATTAAGAAATCTTTCCCATATAGGATAGTTTTGACAAGAGTTGGCAAAAATAGCCTTATGGTAGCCTCCATGATGAATTTTATCAGCTATTTGATCATCTAAAATACCTAGAAAATCAATTTGTGTTTCTTCTAGGTAAGTATCTTTAATAAATGCGCTTTGGAAATTTTTATAGTTTTTAATTTTCCCTATTTGCAAACTTTGAATTTTCATGGTTCTAGTTTTTTTAATAAATCATCAGCACTGATAAAACCCGTGATTTTTAATTTTTCTTTTCCATTTTCAAAGAAAATTAAAACAGGTGGGCCAAAAACATTAAATTCTTTCATGGTTTTAATTTGTTCATTATTATTTTCGCTTACATCAACTTTGATAAGTTTGTAATTTTGCATTTTTTGTATGATTCTTTCATCGCTAAAGGTTAATTCATCTAAAAGTTTGCAATTTTCACACCAAGATGCAGTAAAATCAAGCATTATGGGCTTTGTATTTGTTTGTATTTCTTGCTTTAATTGTTCAAAATTGTTGATATAATCATAGCTTAAAGCAGGTTTTGAGGCAGATATAGTATTGAAATTTAAAGGATTTAAGAAATTTTTAGCCCCAAAAAGTCCCCCTAGGAAAATACTTAGAGAATAAGCTAAAATAAGAATTAAAATACTTTTTTTAATTTTAGAAATTATTGTAAAACTTTTTTCAAAAATTCCCATAAAAACACTAAAAAATACACCTAAAATTCCATAGGCAATTAAAATGTAATTTTCTTCAATAATTCTAGAAAGTATCCAAATAGCCATAGCCAACATAACAAAACCAAAGAAAATTTTTACTTTTTCCATCCAAAAACCAGGTTTAATAAAACCTAATCCTAAGCCTATGAAAAGCAAAGGTATACCCATGCCAAAACTCATGATAAAAAGCGCACTACCACCTAATAAAGCATTGCCTGTATTGGCTATATAAATTAAAGCACCTGCTAAAGGAGCTGCTACGCAAGGACCTACTATTAAAGCAGATAAAAATCCCATGATGGCTATACCTAAAACTCCTTTCCCTTTTTCGCTTTTTTTATGTATAAAGGTTTGAAATCTTAATGGCAATTCAAAACGAAAAGCTCCAAACATAGCAAAAGCAAAAGCTATGAAAATTAGAGCAAAAAGAATTAAAATAATAGGTTTTTGTAAAATTCCTTGAATACTTGCTCCTAGAAAACTTGCTATAACTCCAGCAATAGCATAGGCTAAAGACATGAAAAAAACATAGATAAGAGAGAGAAAAAAACTATATTTTTTTGAAAATTTAGCATTACTTTTTGCTACGATAAGAGAAGATAAAATCGGAATCATAGGTAAAATACAAGGTGTTAAGGAGAGTAAAAGTCCATAGCCAAAAAAACTTAGCAAAATCCAAAAAAAGTTATCTGTTGCTAAAAAATTTGCTATAGAGCTTTCTTCAGATTCAATTTTAGTTTTTTTATCTGTTTTTTGAGCTTTGTAAGGTTTTGAAATTTCAAAAGCATCTTTTTTAGAAATGAGATCAAAGTACCAAGTTTGAGGATTATAACACAAGCCTTGTTCAGAACAGCCTTGAAATTCGAGTTTGATTAAATTTGTGGTATTTTTTGCAAAGCGCTCTAGTAATAAATTTGGCAAAGCTAAATTTAATTTTTGATAATAAACATTTTCATTACCTCTTGTAGAACTTTGAGGTAGATTAATCAAAGAACTTATATCTTTTTCGTTTATATATAATTTAAGTTTATTAGAATAAAGATAAATATCTTTTCCAAGTTCAATATCAATTGAGATAGAGTTATTATAAGAGTTTAATTTTACATTAAAAGCTTCATTTAAAGATAATATAGAAGCAAAACATAAACAAAAACTTAATAAAATAATACCAAAAATACGCATAAATTTCCTAAAAACTTATTTTTTCCTTTATTTTTAGCTTCAATTATAATTTATTATGGTAAATTCACTTTAAATACTTTATAAAGGTTTGAAAATGCAAGAAAATAATTCTCCAAAAACGCAAGCGGTTGTTAAAAAGAATGAAATTTATGTTTCTGTTAAAAGAAAGAAAAGTATAATAGAAGTATGAAAAAGATTTAAAGAATTTGCAAATTGAGCTTTTGAAATTTCAAAATCATGTTAAAGCCAAGGGTTTAAAGGTTCTTATACTTATAGAAGGGCGTGATGCGGCTGGAAAAGGTGGGGCGATTAAATGTTTGATTGAGCATTTAAATCCGCGTGGTTGCCGCGTTGTGGCTCTTGAAAAACCTAGTGATGTGGAAAAAACACAGTGGTATTTTCAGCGTTATATAGCACATTTGCCCTCAGCCGGTGAGATTGTGATTTTTGACAGATCTTGGTATAATCGTGCAGGAGTAGAACCGGTTATGGGTTTTTGTACACCGCAACAACATAAAGATTTTTTAAGAGAAGTGCCTTTGTTTGAAAATATGATTTCAAATAGTGATATTATTTTTTTTAAATTTTATTTTTCAGTATCAAAAGACGAGCAAAAAAACGTTTTGAAAAACGCCGAAGCGATCCACTTAAACAATATAAATTATCTCCTGTGGATCAAAAATCGCAAGAATTATGGGATAAATATACTTTAGCTAAATACTCTATGCTTTTAGCATCTAATACTCCAACTTGTCCTTGGACTATTATTTCTTCTGATGATAAGAAAAAAGCAAGATTAAATTTATTGCGTTTTATACTTTCTAAGGTAGAATATCCAAATAAAAAAACTGGAGATTTTTCCAAAATTGATGCAAAATTAGTGCGTAGTGGAGAAGAAGAAATACGAAAAATGGAGGCGAATTTGGAAAAACTTGACAGTAAAAAAGCAGATGAGAAAATAAAAGATTTAGATTAAGGAAAAGAATGCAAAAGCTGGTTGAAAATTTAGCACTAAAGTACTATGATAAAGTAGTTGATTTAAGACATCAAATTCATATGCATCCTGAGCTTGAATTTGAAGAAGAAAATACAGCCCATTTAGTGTGTAAAATTTTAGATGAGTTTGGCATTAAATATCAAAAAAATATTGCAAAAACAGGAATTTTAGCTATTATAGAAGGAAAAAAGAAGAGTCAGAAAAAACCAAAATGTGTTCTTTTAAGAGCGGATATGGATGCTTTGCCTGTGCAAGAAAAAACTAATCTAAGCTATGCTTCAAAAATTGATGGTAAGATGCATGCATGTGGACATGATGGACATACAGCAGGGCTTTTGGGAGCTGCTTTGATATTAAATGAGCTTAAAGATGAATTTTGTGGCACGATTAAATTTATGTTTCAGCCCGCAGAAGAGGGAAGCGGTGGAGCTAAACCTATGATAGAATCAGGTGTATTGGAAAATCCTTATGTTGATGCAGTTTTTGGTTGTCATTTATGGGGGCCTTTGCTTGAAAATACTGCTCAAATTGTAAGTGGTGAAATGATGGCTGGAACGGATATTTTTGATTTGGAATTTATTGGCAGAGGAGGGCATGGAGCTCATCCGCACACTTGTATAGATCCTATAATTATGACAACGCAATTTGTAAATAATATACAAAGTGTTATTTCTAGACGTTTAGCCCCTTATGAAGCAGGGGTGATTACCGTAGGTCAAATTTGTGCAGGAACTACTTATAATGTTATTCCTACAAATGCTTATTTAAAAGGAACTGTGCGCTTTTTAAATGATAAAACGCAAGATATTTTAAAAAGTTCTTTAGAAGAAGTGGCTGCTGCTACAGCAAAATCCAATGGCGGAGATTATAAGCTTAAATATACTAAAGAATTTCCTCCATTGATTAATGATGAAAAAGCTGTTTTAATAGCAAGAAAAGCTTTTGCAAAGGTCTTAGGAGAAGAAAATATCATTGTTTCTTCTAAACCTGACATGGGGGCTGAAGATTTTGCTTTTTTAACACGAGAAAGAATGGGGGCTTATGTATTTGTTGGAATTTCAAAGGATTTAAATCATCCAGCTTTGCATCATAGTTCTACTTTTTGTTGGGATGATGAAAATTTAAAAGTTTTAATGCAGGGTGATGTGATGATGGCTTTAGAATTTTTAAATTTATAAAATAGAATTAAAAATTCACAAAAAATTCACAAAAAATGAGTAAAATTTAATCTTGATTTTTCTTTAGGATTTGTTATTATGAAAAAGAAGATTGTTTTAATCATTTTAATTGCAATACTTGGAAGTGTTGGGGCTTATTTTATTTTTTTTAATAATGATGAAAAAATCAGCTATTTAACTCAAAAAATACAAAAAAAAGATATATCTCAAACCATAGAGGCAGTAGGAAAGGTATATGCCAAAGATCAAGTCGATGTGGGTGCTCAAGTTAGTGGACAAATTATAAAACTTTATGTTGATGTGGGAACTCATGTAAAGCAAGGTGATTTGATCGCTCAAATTGATAAAGATAAACAACAAAACGATTTAGATATTACAAAAGCTCAGCTTGAAAGTGCTAAGGCTAATTTAGAGAGTAAAAAAGTTGCCCTTGAGATTGCGAATAAGCAATATCAAAGAGAGCAAAAACTTTATGCAGCTAAAGCAAGTTCTCTTGAAAATTTAGAAACTCAAAAAAATAATTATTATACTTTAAAAGCCAATGTTGCAGAGCTTAATGCTCAAGTAGTTCAGCTTGAAATCACTCTTAAAAATGCACAAAAAGATTTAGGTTATACAACCATTACTGCTCCTATGGATGGTGTTGTGATTAATGTAGCTGTAGATGAAGGACAAACAGTTAATGCTAATCAAAACACTCCTACTATAGTCCGTATAGCTAATTTAGACGAAATGGAAGTAAGAATGGAAATAGCAGAGGCTGATGTGAGTAAGATAAAAGTAGGAACAGAGCTTGATTTTTCTTTGCTTAATGATCCTCAAAAAACTTATCATGCTAAGATTGCAAGTATAGATCCAGCTGATACTGAAGTGAGTGATTCTAGTACAAGCTCAAGCTCATCAAGTTCGAGTTCTTCAAGCTCAAGCTCATCAAATGCTATTTATTATTACGCAAAATTTTATGTAGCCAATAAAGATGATTTTTTGCGTATTGGTATGAGTATACAAAATGAAATTGTCGTAGCAAGTGCAAAGGCTGTTTTAGCAGTGCCAACTTATGCAATTAAAAGCGATCCAAAAGGCTATTATGTTGAAATTTTGAAAAATCAAAAAGCTGTTAAAAAATATGTCAAACTTGGCATTAAAGATTCTATCAATACTCAAATTTTAGAAGGTGTAAATGAAGATGAAGAATTGATAGTAAGCTCAAGTGCTGATGGCTTAGCTCCTAAAATGAAGTTGAGATTTTAATGATTTTTCTTAAAAATATTTGCAAAAATATAGGCGAAAATGCCATTTTAAAAAATGTAAGTTTAAGTATAGAAAAAGGTGAATTTGTTGCTATTATAGGACAAAGTGGAAGTGGTAAAACTTCACTTTTGAATATCATAGGAACATTAGATACGCCAAGTAGTGGAACTTATGTTTTTGATGAGTATGAAGTCACTAAACTTAATAATGATGAAAAAGCAAGATTAAGGCGTGAAAAAATAGGCTTTATATTTCAAAGATACAATCTTTTAAGCTTGCTGAGTGCTAAAGAAAATGTTTCTTTACCTGCAGTTTATGCGGGAAAAAATTTACAAGAAAGAAGTCAAAATGCTAAAAAACTCTTAAATGATTTAGAATTAGCTCACAAGTTAGATTCTAAGCCAAACGAATTAAGCGGAGGGCAGCAACAACGCGTTTCTATAGCGAGAGCTTTAATCAATGGCGGAGAGCTTATTTTAGCTGATGAACCAACGGGAGCTTTGGATAGTAAAAGTGGTATTATGGTGCTTGAAATTTTACAAAAACTTAACACACAAGGTCATACTATAGTCTTAGTAACTCACGATCCAAAAATCGCAGCACAGGCTAAAAGGGTTATAGAGATTAAAGATGGAGAAATTTTAAGCGATACTAAAAAGGAAAAAGCTCAAGAAAAACTCACTTTAAAAACAATGTCTAAAGAGAAAAAAACATTTACTTTGCTTAAAAATCAAGCCTTTGAATGTTTTAAGATAGCTTATTCTTCCATACTTGCACACAAACTTCGTTCTATTTTAACTATGCTTGGAATCATCATAGGTATTGCTTCTGTAGTTTGTGTTGTAGCTTTAGGATTAGGCTCTCAAGCTAAAGTGCTTGAGTCTATTGCAAGACTTGGGACAAATACTATTGAAATTCGCCCTGGAAAAGGATTTGGGGATTTGCGTTCGGGTAAAACAAGGCTTAATTTTAGTGATTTAGAAACGCTAAGATCTTTAGAATATTTAGAAGCAGTTGATGCTCATTCAAATACTTCAGGAGTGGCAACTTATACCAATATTTCTTTAAGCGCAAGAGCTGAAGGAGTAGGGGTAAATAATTTTGCTATAGAAGGTTTAAGGATAGATGCGGGAAGAATTTTAAATAATGATGATGTAAAAAATAGTACTAATGTTGCTGTATTGGATTTTAATGCTAAAAAAAATCTTTTTCCTGATGAAAAAAGTGAAAATATTTTAGGTCGTGTGGTGCTTTTTAATTCTCAACCTTTTAAGATTATAGGAGTTTTGCAAAAAGATACAGACAAGCCTATAGAAGATAATGTAGTACGTCTTTATATACCCTATACAACACTGATGAATAAGCTTACAGGAGATAGAAATTTGCGTGAAATCATAGTTAAGGTTAAAGATGATGTGAGTTCAACTTTGGCTGAAAATGCTATTATAAGAATTTTAGAAATTAAACGCGGACAAAAGGATTTTTTTACTTTTAATTCTGACACTTTTAAGCAAGCTATTACAGCAAATAAACGCACTACAACCATACTTACCGCTTGTGTGGCTGTGATTGCTTTGATTGTTGGGGGTATAGGAGTGATGAATATCATGCTTGTTTCTGTAAGTGAAAGAACAAGAGAAATAGGCATACGCATGGCTATAGGGGCTAGAAGAGAAGATATTATGATGCAGTTTTTAATCGAAGCGGTTATGATTTGTACTATAGGGGCGATTTTAGGTGTAATTTTATCGATTTTTGTTATTTTTGCTTTTAATACTTTAAGTACGGATTTTCCTATGATTTTAAATGCCTATTCTGTATTTTTGGGACTTTTAAGTTCTATGCTTATTGGCGTGATTTTTGGTTTTTTCCCTGCAAGAAATGCAGCAAATTTAAATCCTATTAGTGCATTATCAAAGGAATAAAATGAAAATAATACTTAGCATTTTTTTAGCATTTTTCTTGAGCGCTTGTGGTGTAAAACTTAGCTTGCCTAAAGAAGTTGATTTAACTCAAGAACAAATGAAAGATTTAAATCTTACTTATGATTGGTATAGATCTTATGATAATGCAAAATTAAATGAATTTCTAAATTTTGTTTTATTGAATAATAGTGATATTAATATTGCTAGAAAAACTTTGCTTTCGGCTTTGGCTAGAGCTGATTTGATTGATTATGATTTATATCCGACTTTAAGTGGAAATTTGGGTTTTGGTGGAGATAAAGATTTAAATTCAGGCAAACAAAGTAAAAATTTCAATAATTCTTTAAATTTAAGCTATGAGCTTGATATTTATGGCAAATTAAGAGATAGTGCAAGTGCGAGTGAATTTAGTGCAAAAGCAAGTGCTTATGATCTTGAAAATTTAAAAATAAGTATGATCAATACAGCTTTAAATGATGTGTTTGAGCTGGCTTATTTTAACGATGTAGATAAATTGCTTCGAGCTTATCTTTCAAATTTAGAACAAATGAAAGGGCTTTATAATTATAAATACAAGCTTGGAAAAATAGAAGAATTAGATCTTTTAAACATAGAACAAAGCTTATTAAGAGCTAAACAAAATTTATTAGGCAATGATCAAAATCGTAATTTACTCATAAAAAATTTACAAGATTTATTGGCAAAGCAAGAAGGTTTTGCTTATATAGAGTATTTTAAAACTTTATCTTTAAATGATTTTAAAACCTTAAGTCCTGATTTTAATATACCTTTAAGAGCTTTAGCGTACCGTGCAGATGTGAGATCTAAACTCAATAGCTTAAAATCAGCCTTTGAGGATTATTCTTCTATGCAAAAATCTATTTTGCCTAGTATTTCTTTAGGTGGAGCATTAAGTGGGAGTGATAAAAAAATTGATGATAGTTTTAAATTTGAAATTTTAAGTGGTAATGTTAAGATTTCTTTACCTTTCTTAGATTATGGTAGGGTAAAGCAAAATATCAAAATTTCACAATTTACCTATGAGCAACTTTTAATTTCTTATGAGCAAGCCTTGCAAAGCGCGATGAATGAATTTGCATTGAATTATAAAGATTATCAAAGCGATACCTTGCTCTTGCAAAATTTGCAAAATATTAACATTAAACAAGAGCTTATCACTAAGGCGTATTATGAAAAATATATTTTAGGAAAAAGCGAATTAAAAGATTATTTGGATGCAAACAATACTTTAAATTCTACCCAGCAAGAATTTTTAAGAGCTAGATTTAATCTTTTAAAAACCATTAATTCTTACTATCAAATCACAGCTTTAAGTTTTAATGATAAAAACTTAGAATTTCCTAAGTATTAAATTTAATAATCGATGATATTTTTTAAATCCTCGAGTAACTTTTTAGCCATTAGCTCATAGCCTTTTATAGTAAGATGTACATCATTGAGCGAAAGCTTTTGTTCTATCCATTTGTTTTTTCCTCCACTATCTTGCATAAACTGATGCATATCAAAAATAAGAGTTTTTTCTTCTTTAGCAACTTCATATAATGCTTTGCGTATGGTAAAAAAATCAGGAGCAAGCTTGTAGTTTTTACCTTGTTTTTGAACTACAGTTGGTGGAGAGATTAGCATGATAACAGCGTTTTTATTGTAAGTTTTTAAAATACTAATCCATTTTTTTAAATTGTTTTTAAATTTTTGTTTTTCAAACCCTTTAAAGAGTGCATCATTAGAACCATAGGCAAGAATAATTAAATCATTGTGTAAAAGTTCTAGTTCTTTTTTTACAACTTCTTGATTCCAAGAGAGCCATAAATCACTTTTGGCACCATTGATTGCAATGGTATCTAAGAAAACATTATTATTTTTATTTGTGATGAAATATCCTCCTAGTTCAGCATCCTTTTGTAAGGCTGAAATTTGCAAAGGAAGATCAAGTTCTAGTTCTTTATAAGACCATTTGTTAATTTGTGTAGTTCTTAACTCATAGCTTCGATTTTTTGCATCTTTGATGCTAAAAGCATTGGTATTTTGCTTGGCCTTAAATAAAAATCCTATTTTGAATTTTTTTTTATCTAGGGTTGTATCAAGGTTGATTTTTGCGCCTTTAGTTTTTGCTTTGGCTATTATCCCACCTAGTGGAAAATTATGTCCAGCATTAGCAGGATTTCTTGAGTTTAAAATTTCAAAGTTTTTATAAGAATAAACAAGATTAAGATTTTGTTGATATTTAGGCTGTAAAGGATAGGCAAAACCTATAGAGTTAGAACGGATTAAATATCCTCTTATGACACGCGGAAAGAAATCAGCCGCCATATGAGAATCTCCATAAATTCTAATTCCTATGTTTTGATTTTTTTCTAATTTTTTTTCTAGATTTTTAAGATCTTTTTTTAATACATAACTTGTTAAAGCAGAGTGATTTTTGTTTTGATTGAGTATGGAATCTATTGTGTCATTTGTATTTAAATTTTGTGCATAAGAGCTAGTAAAAATAATAAAAAACAATAAGATAATTTTAAATTTATTTACTAGCATTTTCTTCCTTAAGTTTTATGTGTTCTAATAAAAGTTTAGACATTTCTCTTGCGCCACTTGGAGTAAAATGAACCCCATCATCTGTTCTTACTTTTATACTTCTATTGTTTTCATCTTTTATATAAGCTGAGTATTGATCATTGACGCTAAAAAATAGCTTAGTGTTGATAAAAATTTCTTTATTTTTAAGAATTTCATCGCTGTAAATTTTGTTAAGTATTTGTATTTTTTTGTTTAGTTCCTCTCTTTTTACAGGAGGGATTTCAAACCAAAAAACTTTGGCTTTATGTTTTTTAGCGATCTTAATGATTTCATCTACACGACTTGTGTAAATATCTATCCAAGAAGGGGAGCCAAAACGATGATAACTTCCTCCTTTTTTAATATCCCAAGGATCATTAGCACCAAGAAGAACAACAAGATATTTAATATTTGAGTTTTTAACAAAAGCTTCATTGGTTGCTTTTGACCAATCAAAATAGGATTTATAAGAAAGGCCTGTATTTTGTTTGCTAAGATCGGTTACCTTAAGATTTAAATTTCTTAAATCTCTATTTAAGGCTATTGCAACACCTTGCATTAAAGAATCTCCGATAAATAAAAACTCATCTCCATTTTGTAGTTCTAATTTGGTATTGTCGATAAAACTAATATTTGCATCTTGGATTAAGGTTGGATTTGTTTCTTTATGAGAAGTGTTTTCATCATTTTCTAAAGTGTTTAGAACTTTATCTATTTTACTTAAGTTTTCATCTATTGATTTATTTTCTTGATTTGTAGTTTCTTCATTAGTTTGAGGCAAGGGTTCGTTGCTTAAAATTGCACGAATTTGTTCTAATTTAATTTTGAAGCCATTGGCTTCTTTTAAAAGATCATTATGAGGATAGAATGCAAAGTGATATTTTTGTTCTATATAAGAGCTAATACTCTGATTCATAACTACAACAACCAAGCCAAGCACTATAATCAAAATAAAGAAAAATCTAACTACACTCATCTAAAAACTCGAATAAATAAAATCAGGAATTCCATCTGGCATAAAAGCAAAAACCAAAAGTAAAATAAAAGCTATAATAAAAGGTTTTAGCAAAAATGGAGTAAGATTTAAAATCTTAATGCAATATTCTTTAAAATTAATAAATAAAGGATAGATCATAAAAAGAACCCCAAAAGCAACCAACATATAGATATCGTTATAAGATGGAATTTGGAAGAAATTATAATAACAAGCTTTAAAATATTCTATTGCATCTTCTAGATTTTTGCTATAATAAAAGAAAATCCAAGTAAAACATACAAATTGAAAGGTTAAAAATCTTCCTAAAGCTGGAATTTTTTGTAAACTAAATTTGCTTAAAGTTAGCAAATGTATAAAAACTATGCCAATACCATGCAACAAACCCCAAACAATAAAAGCAAGTGTATTGCCATGCCACATACCTGAAAGTATAAAAGCGATGAGTATATTAGCTACAGTGCGTGGTATTCCTTTTCTATTGCCCCCTAAAGGTATATAGATATAATCTCTTATAAAAGTTGAAAGACTGATATGCCATCTAGCCCAAAAATCTTTTAGGTTTTTTGCAAGATAAGGCATGTTAAAGTTAGGCGGAAGGGTAAAACCTAACATTAAAGCAAAAGCACAAACTAAATCAACATATCCGCTAAAATCACAGTATATTTGAATTGCATAGGCGTAAATTGCACTTAAAAGTTGTATGAAATTATAAGATTGTGGAAAGTCTAAAATACTTTTAGCATAAATTCCAAGGTAATTGGCTATTAAAACTTTTTTAACTATACCAAAAACAAGCAAGATGATGATTAAATTTGCATGTTTAAATTCGCGTTTTTGATAGGCCTGCTCAAAGAAAAAAGAACTTCGCATAATAGGCCCTGAAAGTAATGTTGGAAAAAATGATAAGAAGGTTGCTAAATTTAAAAAACTTTCTAAACGGCGTTTTTGATAAACTTCTACAAGATAGGTGATAGAAGTAAAGGTATAAAAACTAATTCCTATTGGTAATACTAAATCAATATTTAAAAATTCTAAACCGAAAAAATTTAATATCTCATCAACACTTCCTTTGATGCTAGGAAAGTATTTAAAAAAACATAAATTTAAAATAATAAAAGCCATGCAAGTAGCGAAAATATAACGCTTGCGACGCACAAAAATTAGCAAGGCAAAATAGTGTATAAAAAAGGTATATATAAATAAAACCAAGGCGAAATAAGGATTGATTAAAATATAAATAATATAAGAGAAAATTAAAATTAAAATATTTTGTATTTTGTAATCATTTTTAAAAGTCCAATAAATAGCAAAAAAAGCTATCATTAAAATACTAAATTCTAGAGAAAAATAAGTCATACCTTCAATCCAAAGCGAGATTTGCCCATAGTAGGGCAAAGATTATTTTTTTCTGCTTAATGCAATATTTTTGATGTATTGATCAGCTAAATAAAGTCCATTTCCGTGTTCTCCGATTAACTTAATCTTGTCAACTATACCGCGGAAAAGTGCTTCTTCTTCGTGTTGTTCGCTTACATACCACTGTAAGAAATTAAAAGTAGAATAGTCTTTATGTGTTAGCATGTGTTCAACTAAAGTATTGATTGATTTTGTGATAAATTGCTCATGTTCATAGGTTTTTTCAAAAACATCAAGTAAAGATTTGAAATTTTGTTCAGGCTGTTTTACTTCTTGAAGCTCTACATGAGAATCTGTTTCATTAAGATAAGTGATAAGCTTTTTAGCATGATCGCTTTCTTCGCTTGCATGTGCAAACAAGAAGGCTCCAGCTCCATCAAGACTGTTTTCATAGCACCAAGAACTCATACTAAGATATAAGTTTGCTGCATACATTTCTTTGTTTATTTGTTCATTGAGTAATTTTACAACTTCTTTAGAAAGCATTCTTATCTCCTTATTAAAATTTAAAATGTTTTATAATGATATATTATTTTTTTAAAAACAAGCTAAATTTTTTGATAGTTAAAAATTATATTTAAGAAAAATACAAAATAAAAAATGTTTCCAAAATGTTTCCAAGTTTTTTTAAACTTCCATTGCTTTTTTAAAGTTAAGGAGAAAAAATGAAAAAAATTCTATCTTTAAGTGTGGCAAGTCTTGCACTTTGTGGTGCTTTAAATGCAGCAGATTTAAAAATCGCAGGTTCATCGACTGTGTATCCTTTTACTTCTTTTGTAGCTGAAGAGTATGCAGCGATTCACAATACAAAAACTCCTATTGTAGAGAGTTTAGGAACAGGGGGTGGATTTAAAGTATTTTGCGAGGGCATAACTGACATTTCTAATGCTTCAAGAGCGATGAAATTTAGCGAATTTGAAACTTGCAAAAAAGCGGGAGTTACTGATATAGTAGGGATTATGGTAGGTTATGATGGTATAGTTTTAGCGCAAAATAAAGCCAACGCACCTTTAAATATCACTAAAAAAGAACTTTTCTTAGCATTAGCAAAAGAAATTCCACAAAATGGAAAACTTATACCAAATCCTTATACAAACTGGAATCAAATCAATAAAAATTTACCTAATCGTAAAATCAGCGTTTATGGTCCTCCATCAAGCTCAGGCACAAGAGATACTGTAGAAGAACTTGTAATGAGTGATATTTCTAAAAAAATTCCTGAATACAAAGGCGAGTATAAAACCATACGCCAAGATGGAGCTTATATTCCAAGTGGTGAAAATGATAATCTAATCGTTTCAAAACTTACTATCGATAAAGATGCTTTTGGGCTTTTTGGTTATGGATTTTTAGTAAGCAATGTGGATAAAATCAATGCAGCAGATATTGATGGTGTAAAAGCAGATGAAAAAAATATTGCTGATGGAAAATACGATCTTGCAAGAAGTTTATTTATCTATATCAATGCAAAGAAAAATCCTAAAGAAGCCTTTGATTTTGCAAAAATTTATATGAGTGATGATTTGGCAAAAAGTGGTGGAGAGCTTGAAAAAATAGGACTTGTTCCTTTGAGTGATGATAAATTAAAAGCTTCTCAAAAACACGTAGAAGATAGAAAAATTTTAAATGATGAGCTTGTAAAAGCTGGAAAAGTTTTTTAAGGAAAAACTTTGTTAAAAGAAAAAATAATCAAATTTGCACTTTTTTTATGTGCTTTTGTAAGCGTGATAGTAAGTTTTGCTATCATGCTTACAATTTTAATTGAAGCTTTAAAATTCTTTCAAAAAGAAAGCGTTGTTACCTTTTTATTCTCAAGTCAGTGGGCAGCTGATGCAGCTTTTATGAATGCAGATGGCACGAGTAAACAAGGTGTTTTTGGGGCGCTATCGCTTTTTTGGGGAACTTTTTATATTTCATTGATTGCTATGCTAACGGCTTTACCTTTAGGGGTTATGTGTGCTATATATTTAGGTGTTTTTGCTGGCAAAAAATCTAAAAATTACTTAAAACCTATTTTAGAAATCATTGCAGGGATTCCTACTGTTGTTTTTGGATTTTTTGCGGCTATAGTTGTAGCGCCTTTTATAGTGTGGTTTTTTTCTTTATTTGGCATACAAGCAAGCTTTCAAAGTGCTTTAGGTGCAGGTTTTATCATGGGGATCATGATAGTACCTATAGTGGCTTCTTTATCTCAAGATTGCATTGAAGCAGTAAGCGAGAAAAGGATTAATGGCGCTTATGCTTTAGGTATGACAAAAAAAGAAGTGGTTTTTGCCGTGATTTTACCTGAGGCTATTCCTGGTATAGTTGCAGCTTGTCTTTTAGGACTTTCAAGAGCCTTAGGCGAAACTATGATAGTGGTGATGGCAGCTTCTTTGCGTCCAAATTTAACTTTAAATTTTTTAGAAGATATGACAACGGTAACGGTAAAAATCGTAGAAGCTTTAAGTGGAGATCAAGCTTTTGATAGTTCTTTGGCTTTAAGTGCTTTTTCTTTAGGTTTGGTGCTTTTTGTCATCACTTTAATCATCAATATGTTTAGCGTTTATCTTATCAATCGCTTTCACAAAAGGAAAAATTTATGAAAAAACTTTTTAAAAAAAGACAAAAAGCTTCAAAGTCTTTTAAAAGACTTTGTAAAATGGGGCTTTATATTAATTTAATTTTTCTTTGTATCTTTTTAGGAAGTGTGGCTTATCTTGGATTTCCTGCTTTTAAGCAAACCTATATTTTTGTAGAGGCTAATAGAAATTCTCCTGCTTATGATCTTTTATCTCGTGCTGAGCAAAGAAAGATAAGAACAGGGCAAATCACTGAAAAATCTTGGCTTTTGGCAAATTCAGAAGTAGATCAATATATGAAGCAAAAATATAATCGCCTTAGTGAAAAACAAAGAACTTTAGTCGATGATCTTATGCAAAAAGGCGAGATAGAGCTTAAATTTAATAGCAATTTCTTTTTAAATGGAGACTCAAAATCTCCTGAAAATTCAGGAATTTTATCTTCAGTTGTAGGGACTTTGCTTGTTATGCTTGTTTGTATGGTTGTGAGTGTTCCTATAGGCGTTGCAGCGGCAATTTACTTAGAAGAATTTGCACCACAAAATATCCTTACGCATTTTATAGAAGTGTGTATTAACAACCTTGCAAGTATTCCTAGTATCTTGTTTGGACTTTTAGGACTTGGAGTGTTTATCAATCTTTTTGGAATGCCTCGTTCAAGTGCTTTAGTGGGTGGGCTTACTTTGGCGATCATGAGTTTGCCTATTATCATTGTTTCAACTAAGGCAGCTTTAAAAAGTGTGGATATCAATATGAAAAATGCTGCTTATGCCTTAGGTATGACAAAGGTTCAAATGGTAAAAGGCATTATGCTACCTTTAGCTATGCCTATGATTTTAACAGGTTCTATTTTGACTTTAGCAGGGGCTATAGGCGAGACTGCACCTTTGATGATTATCGGTATGATAGCATTTATCCCTGATGTAGCTAGTTCGATTTTTGATCCAACTAGCGTTTTACCTGCTCAAATTTACTCATGGTCGGCTATGCCAGAGCGTGCATTTTTAGAAAGAACAGCAGCGGGTATTATTGTGCTTTTAGGACTTTTAGTTATGTTAAATCTTAGTGCAATATTATTAAGAAAATATTTTCAAGGAAAATTAAAGTGATAGCAAAAACAACAAATTTAAATTTATTTTATGGAAAAAAACAAGCTTTATTTGATATCAATATGCAAATCGAGCAAAATAAAATCACTGCACTCATCGGTGCTTCAGGATGTGGAAAATCTACCTTTTTGCGCTGTTTTAACAGAATGAATGATAAAATCGCAAAAATCGATGGTTTGGTAGAAATTGAAGGAAAAGATGTAAAAAATCAAGATGTAGTAGCCTTGCGTAAAAATGTAGGCATGGTTTTTCAACAACCTAATGTTTTTGTAAAAAGCATTTATGAAAACATCTCTTATGCACCAAAACTTCATGGTATGATTAAAAACAAAGATGAAGAAGAAGCTTTGGTGGTGGATTGCTTGCAAAAAGTGGGGCTTTTTGAAGAGGTTAAAGATAAATTAAAGCAAAATGCCCTAGCTCTTTCAGGCGGACAACAACAACGTCTTTGTATCGCAAGAGCTTTAGCGATCAAACCTAAACTTTTGCTTTTAGATGAGCCAACTTCTGCACTTGATCCTATTAGTTCAGGCGTGATTGAAGAGCTTTTGAAAGAATTAAGCCATAATCTTTCTATGATCATGGTTACGCATAATATGCAACAAGGCAAACGCGTAGCTGATTATACGGCATTTTTTCACCTAGGTGAGCTTATAGAATTTGGAGAAAGCAAGGAATTTTTTGAAAATCCAAAACAAGAAAAAACCAAGGCTTACTTAAGCGGTGCTTTTGGGTGAGATTTATTTTTTGGAAATTTGATGATATAATTAATTAAAAATTTCCAAAAAAAGGTTTAATATGATTATAAACCAAATTTATTCTATAGATTCTTGTGATGATGTAGAATTAAATATCAAAAGGGGAAGTAAATTAGAATTTAGATTGACTTATGATGATAGTAAAGAAATAGAAGCTATTGTTTGTATTATTCCAGGTGGTGCTGAAGATATGAATAACTATATTTATGTCGATGATTACTTGGCTAGAAATTATAATGTTGCTATTATTAATATTAACTATCATTGCATAGGAAATAGACCTCATTTGGGTTCTAGTTTTTATTTAGATGATATAGATAAAATTATTTTGGATACTAGCTTAAAAACTATCAATTTAAACCATATAAATGTTTTTGATATAAATTCTTATGAAAATCTAAATAATGCTTTTATAAGAATAGATCAAGAAATTCAAAAATTAAAATTAAATCAAAAACTAAATCAAAACTATAAATTAAGAACGCATGTAAGCTTTTTACCATCTAAAAATGAATATCAAAATTTTGGTATAATGCAAGCTATGGATATTTTAAATGCTATTTTTTATATAAAAGAAAATTCTCCATTTAAACTAATGAGGGGGGGGGTATTAGAACGATTTTGTTTGGAAATTCATATGGCGGATATTTAGCAAATTTATGTGCAAAAATAGCTCCTTGGAGTATTGATTTTATATTAGATAATTCTTCTTTTGTTAATTTGTTTGGAAATATTTTTAGACTTATAGGTTTTGGAAAAGAAATCGATTTTACTAGATATCATGGAACATATGATGATACTTTATTTAAAAATATATTTTTATATTTAAGTGATAAAACTTATTGGAATAATAATAAATTTTCAAAAAATTATTTTTCAAATGCTAGAAAAATCATAAGAGAACCATTAAACAAAGAACATCTAATAATACAAAGCTTATACCCAAATCCAAAATATATTGTATATCATAGTATTTTTGATGAAAGATCTCCTTTTAAAAATAAGGAAAATTTTGTACATATTTTAAAAGAATTAAATTTTAAAGTAGAATTTTTTGCTATTTCACAAGTTGATAATAAGTTTATTAAAAATTTAAATCATGGAATGGGATTGAGCACAAAATTATTTTTTAAAAAACATTTATTGCAAATATTAAAAGAACCTTTGCAAGATAAAATTTGCAAGAAGGAAGTCTCATATAAATGTGATGAGCTAGTGTATACTTTCAAAGAAGAAAATCATCAAATTATTTTAAATATAACAAATTGAGTATATTAAATATTTATATTTAAAAAAGTAATTTTTAAGTAGAATTGTTTTTTAAAAGAAATATTTAAAAAAAGAGATAAGATAATATCATGGCAAAAAAACAACTCTCCTTAACAAGACTTAGTTTTCCTATATTTTGGGATTTGCTTTCTAAGTATTTAACTGTGATTATCAATACCGCTATGGTGTCGCATTATTCTAATTTTCTTGTTGGTGCTATGGGCGCTGGAAATCAAATTTTAGATCTTTTTATCACTATTTTTTCATTTTTAAGTGTGGGTTGTAGTGTGCTGATCGCACAAGCAATTGGTGCAAAAGATCATGTTTTAGCAAGAAAAGTGATTCATCAAAGTTTGTTCTTAAATGCACTTTTAGGCTTTGTATGCGGTGTGCTTATTTTATGGCATGGGGAGTATTTGCTTTATCTTTTAAAAATTCCACAAGAATTGCTCAAAGATAGTGAAATTTACTTACATATGCTTGCAATTTGTTTGTTTTTTGATGCCATAGGTATTGTTTTAGCTGCTATTGTAAGGGTTTATAATATGGCTTATTGGGTCATGTTTATAGGTTTTTTGATGGATATAGTGGTGATTTGTGGAAATTATTATGTTTTGCATTATACAAAATCAGAACTTTTTGGAATAGGGCTTAGTAATATTTTTGCTCGCATTGTTGCTATAGTTGCTTTGTTTGCGATACTTTTTTATAAACTTAAAATTCATCTTAAAATCAAAGAAATGATAAAACTTGAAAAAGAAGTTTTAAAAAAGGTTTTAAATATAGGAGGATTTTCAGCAGGGGAAAATCTTTTGTGGATAGTTCAATATACTATAGCTTTTGCTTTTGTAGCAAGCTTAGGTGAGGCGAGTTTGAGTGTGCAAACGATTTATTTTCAAATTTCAATGCTTATTATGCTTATAGGACAAGCTATAAGCATAGCTAATGAAATTATAGTAGGTAAATTAATCGGTGCTAGATATGAAAATATCGCTTATAAACATACTTGGCGTGCTTTATATTTTAGTGTAATAGCGAGTGCTTTAGTGGCACTTTTAAACTATCTTTGTCAAGATTTTACTATGCAAATTTTAGGACTTAAAGAAGAGCTAAAAAATTTAATGATACCTTTATTTGCCCTTTCAATCTTTCTTGAAATTTCACGCACTTTTAATATAGTCATGGTCAATTCTTTGCGTGCAAGTGGCGATGCTAAGTTTCCATTTTTTAGCGGACTTGTTTTTATGATGGGAGTATCTTTACCTGTGGGTTATGTGCTTTGTTTTCATTTTAATCTTGGAATTTTAGGGGTTTGGATAGGATTTTGTGCGGATGAATTTTTACGTGGAATGGTAAATTCATACAGATGGAAAAGCAAAAAATGGCAAGGCAAAGCTCTAGTTTAAAATCATTTATTTATAAAGATGAGTGCTATTTTTATTCTAAAAAACGCATAAAAACTTTAAGATTAAGGCTCAATGAAAGGGGTGAATTTGTTCTTAGTATTCCTTATTTTTGCACCTTTAAAAACGTTTATGAGTTTTTAGATAAATCAAGTTCTTGGATGAATGAGGCAAAAAAAAGATTTGAAAAAAAAGCCTTAAAAGATGATGAGTTAATCTTTTTAGCTAAAAAATATAAAATTATTTTTGATGAAAATGCCAAAAAAATTTATTTTGATAAAGATAAAATAATTTGTCAAAATAAAGCAAAATTAGATTTATTTTTAAGACAAAATGCTAAAAAGATTTTTACTTTTTATCTTAAAAAATGGAGTCAAAAAACAGGTTTATTTTACACGCATTTAAGCATTAAAAATATGAAAACGCGTTGGGGTTCATGTAATCACAATAAAGCTTATGTTAATTTAAATTTAAAACTCATTCAAAAGAGTTTAAAGGCTATTGAATATGTGATTTTGCATGAAATATGCCACTTAAAATTCCCCAATCATAGCAAAGAATTTTACGATTTTATTGAGTATTTTATGAGTGATTTTAGGCAAAGAGAGAAAGAATTTTTAAGTTAAAAATGTTATATTTATAGTTTATTTTTCAAAAAAGGCATAATATGACTTTGGATTTTGATTTTATTTATAATGCGGATAATGATATTTTTGAATATTTATTGCGTTTTTATGCGAAAAATTATAACTACACCCTTAGTAAAGAAGAAAATACTTATCATTTTTCTATCGATGCAGATGAAGAAAATTTAAAGACTTTTTGTGATTCTTTGAATTTCATGAGTCATAGCGTTTTTTTGAAAAAATTTGATGTAAAAGCGGGGCAGGGTTTTAGCCCTTGTATACCAGAAGATAAAGAATTTTCGAAATTTTCTTATATTACTTATTTAAATTCTAATGCTTATCAAGAAAAAAAACTTTTAAACAAAAATGAATGGGGTGTGTTTTGTGAGTGTGAATTTTCAAGCAATTTATCAGAATTTGAAAAAATCAATGAAGAAAATTTCAATACTTTTTTAAATCTTGCTTTTGATTTGTTAAGTCAAGAAAAAAAGATTTATTTGAAAGATAAAAATGGCATTTATGAATTTTCTTTGTTTAAGAACGAATTTATAGGAGATTTTTTACTTCCTTGTGATATTAAAGCTATAAATTCAGTTTTTGTTTGTTCAAATGAAAATTTAAAACTTCTTGCAAGTTTGGAAAAACCTTTGATGAAGCTAAGGCTTAATGCCATATTTAGAAAAAATCACAATCTTGATTTTAATGATTTTAAAATCAGACTTGCTAGGGATTTGTTTTGTTTTGCTTTAGGTTTAAAACTTTTTGAAAATGAATATAAATTTTTAAGCGTAAAAAAGATAGAAGAATATCAAAAAGATTTTTATATCAGTGCTTTAGATGAGCAAGTGGTGGTTTTGGAAGGCTTTGAATTTATCAATGCTAAGGCAAGAGAGCTTATTTTTTCTAAAGAAGATAAAAATATGGCAAGAATTTCTTATCTTGTAAGCCGTTATAAAGAAAAGGCTTTTATTTTAGAGCTAAGTAAAGATGATGAAGATATTTTGCTTATCAACAAAGAGCTTAATTTGCTTAAACTTTGCTTACCAAAACACAGCAAAGAGCTTTATGAAGAGATCAAAAAAGATGAAATTGGTGCAAGGCTTTTAGAAAATTTTAGCAAGGAATTTCCTCTTTTAGATGAAAATTTTGAGCTTCAAAACAATTTTTATTCCTTGTTTGGCTTAGTAGGAAGAGTGCTAAATTTGGGTAAAAATTTACAAGAGAGTGTTAGCGAGCTTTTAAAAATCGCTGATGAGTCAAAAATGCCTCGTGGAGTAAAGATTGATTATCGTTTGAAAGAAGATAAAAGTTTTGATTATACAAGAACTTTAAGATCTGCTATGAGTTTTATGTTAGCAGGTGTGGATAGTGCTAATATCGCTTATGGAGCGGTTGAGAGTTTGGCTTATTTCTTGCGTGATACTTATGATGAATTAAGAGAGAAAAAGCAAAGCGACTTAGCGCTTATAAGCGGCTCTTTGTTTGAACATAAATCTTTACTTAAAAATACTTTAAAACATCTTAAAAATTGTCAGTTAAGCGATGTGCCACTTAGGATATAAGATCAAAATTTCAGGTCTAGTTCAAGGGGTGGGTTTTCGCCCCTTAGTTTATGAACTAGCTTTGAAATCAAAGCTTTTTGGAGAAGTAAGAAATGATGGTTTTGGGGTAGAAATCATCCTTGCTTGCACTCAAAAAGAATGTGAAAATTTCATAGAAAATTTAAAAAATCATCTCCCGCCTTTAGCAAGAATAGATCAGCTTATAATCACGCAAATTTCTATTTCAAACTATGAAAATTTTAGCATTACTCCTTCTTTAGAGAATACAAAAAGCACGCCTATGTTAAGCGATTTTGCGCTTTGTAAGGAGTGTAAAAAAGAATTTTTTGATGAAAAAAATCCACGCTTTTTGTATCCCTTTATCACTTGCACACATTGTGGGCCACGCTTTAGTATTATAAAAAGTCTTCCTTATGATAGAGCCCATACTTCCATGCAAGAATTATTGATGTGTGAGTTTTGTAAAAGCGAATACGAAGATCCTAAAAATAGGCGTTTTCATGCCCAGCCTATTAGTTGTCCTAAGTGTAAAATCAATGTTTTTCTTAAAAATCCAAAGGGTGAAATTTTAGCCAAAGATCAAGAAGCTTTTATACAAAGTGCGAAGTTTTTAAAGGAAGGTAAAATTTTAGCCATAAAAGGCATAGGTGGTTTTCATCTCATGTGTGATGCGTTTAATGAAGAAGCTTTAAAAACTCTAAGACTTAGAAAAAATCGCCCTAAAAAACCTTTTGCTTTGATGTGTAAAGATTTACAAAGTGCTAAAGAACTTGCCTTTATAGATGAAAAAGAAGAAGCTTTGCTTGGTGGGGTTTTAGCTCCTATTGTGATTTTAAAGGCAAAAAAAGCCTTTTCTTTAATCGCTCCTGATGTTGATAAAATCGGTATTATGTTAGCTTATACACCTTTACATCTTTTGCTTTTTGAGTATTTTAAAGGAAGCCTTGTAGCAACGAGTGCAAATTTAAGCGGAGAAAGTATTATTAAAGATGAGTTTAATTTGTGTAAAAAACTTGATAAAGTTTTTGATTTTTATTTGGATTATGATAGGGAAATTATCAATGCAAGTGATGACAGCATAGCTCAAGTGGTAAATGGTGAAACTATGTTTTTGCGTACTTCAAGGGGTTTAAATCCTTTTTATTTGGAAAGAAATTTTAATAAAAAAGGCACTTTTTTAGCTTTGGGTGCGGAACTTAAAAATGAATTTGTGATTTTTTATGAAAATAAACTTTTAATTTCTCCTTATATAGGGGATTTGAAAAGTCTTGATGTGCATGAGAGATTTTTTAAACTTTTAGAATTTTTTAAACAAAATTATGATTTGAAATTTGATGCGATTTTGTGCGATAAACACCCGCATTTTAGCTATGCAAAAGAATTTGAAGAAAGGATTAAAATTTCTCATCATTATGCGCATTTTTGTGCGGCTTATTTTGAATACGAAGAAAATTTTGCAAAAGATGAAAAGGCTTTAGCTTTTATTTGTGATGGAACAGGTTATGGCGAAGATGGTAAAATTTGGGGTGGAGAAGTTTTTGTAGGAAATTTAAAAGAATATGAAAGAATTGCACATTTTGAAAATTTCACTCTTATAAATAGTGATATTAAAAATATACAAAATTTAGCCTTAAGTCTTATTTTTCATTATGATTTAGAAGATAAGGCTAAGGATTTTTTAGCAAAAATTCCAAAAATTAAACTTAAAAATCTTAAAAAAATTTATTCTCATTCTAACTTACAAACAAGTTCTTTAGGACGCATTATCGATGCTTTTGGAAGTATTGTTTTTAACTTAGAAAAAAGTTCTTATGAAGCTCAAGTTGGCTTAATGTGTGAAGCTTTTTATGATAAAAATCTTGATTTTTCTTATAAGCTTTTTGTAGAAAAAGGGCAGGTTAATTTTAAAAATTTAATCCTAGGGGCTTTGCAAGATGAAAAAACTAAGGCGATTACAGGTATGTTTAATGCCTTGGCAAATTTTATCATAGATTTTAGCAAAGATTATGATTTAAAAGTGCTTTTAAGCGGAGGGGTTTTTCAAAACAAAACCTTGCTTGAAATTTTAAAAGCTAAAAATTTTGATTTTTTTATACCTTTAAAGTACCCTTGTAATGATAGCTCCATATCCTTAGGACAAATGGTGCATTTTTTAAATTTAGAAAAATAAAGCAAATATTCTAAAAACTCATAATTTTTTAATGCTTTTAAGGTTAAAATGAAACAAAAAATATATAAGGAAAGAAAATGTGTAAAGATTGCGGCTGCTCTATAAATTCAAGCCATACGCATGGTCATCATCACGACCACCATCATGAAAATCCAAGCTTAAAAGAGGGTAAAACCATAGAAGTGATTTCTAAAATTTTAAGCAAAAATGATGAAGAAGCTAAGCACAATAGAGCGCATTTTAATGAAGCTAACACGCTTTGTATCAATTTAATGAGTTCTCCAGGTAGTGGAAAAACCACGCTTTTAGAAAGCACGATTAAGGCTTTGAAAAATGAACTTAAAATTGCTGTGATTGAAGGGGATTTAGAAACCAATAATGATGCTCTAAGGGTAAAAAATGCCGGAGCTTTGGCGTATCAAATCACTACAGGACAAAGCTGTCATTTGGACGCTTTTATGGTGCATGAGGCTTTGCATCATTTAGCCATTGATGATGTGGATTTGCTTTTTATAGAAAATGTTGGAAATTTGGTTTGTCCTGCAAGTTATGATTTAGGAGAGCATTTAAATGTGGTTTTGCTTTCGATAACTGAAGGAAGTGATAAACCGCAAAAATATCCTGTGATGTTTAAAAAGGCTGATATAGTTTTAATCACAAAGGCAGATTTAGCTCATCATTTTGATTTCGATATTAAAGAGGCGACTAGGTTGATTAAAGAATTAAATCCTAGAGCAGATATTATCACCCTTGATGCAAAAAATGGCACCAATATGGAGCTTTGGTATAAGGTGCTTAAACTTAAAAAGGAGCTTTTTTAATGTGTTTGTCTATACCTTCTGAAATTTTAGAAATCGATGAGTTAAACAATGCTTTAGTACAAACTTTAGGCGTGAAAAGAAAAGTTAATTTGGATTTGATTGATGAACCTTTAAAACAAGGCGATTATGTATTAATCCATGTAGGCGTTGCTATGGAAAAAATCGACAAAGAAGCTGCACTAGAAAGCATTAAAACCTATCAAGAAATAGTAGAAAAAATGAATAGTGGAGAGATAAAAAGTGATGAAGGAGATTTGGGTTTAAATGAATTTCATCGATGAATTTAGAGATAAAGAAAGCATTTTAGCTTTAAAAAAACTCATAGAACAAGAACTTAAAAATCCTATTAATATCATGGAAATTTGCGGTGGGCATACGCATAGTATCATGAAATATGCTTTGCCTTCTATTTTGCCAAAGGAAATTAACTTTATCCATGGGCCAGGATGTCCTGTTTGTGTTATGCCAAGAGTTCGCATTGATACAGCTATCAAGTTAGCCTCCATGAAAGATACGATTTTTTGTACTTTAGGGGATCTTTTAAGGGTGCCTGGAAGTGAAATTTCTTTACTGGATTTAAGAGCTAAAGGGGCTGATGTTAGAGCGCTTTATTCTCCGCTTGAGGTTTTGGAAATTGCTAAGCAAAATTTAAACAAAAATATCATCTTTTTTGCTATAGGTTTTGAAACTACTACGCCTATGAGTGCTTTACTTCTTCAAAAGGTTATAGAAGAAAAAATAAATAATGTCTTTTTTCATATCAATCATATCACAGTTCCAGCACCTGTAGAAGCGATCATGAATGATGAAAATGTAAAAATCAATGCTTTTTTAGGTCCTTCTCATGTGAGTGTGATAACAGGTTATGGTATTTATGAGCCTTTAGCAGCAAAATTTAAAACCCCTATAGCGGTGAGTGGTTTTGAGCCAGTTGATATTTTAGAAAGTGTGTTAAATATCATAAAACAAAGCAATGAAGGCACTTTTAAAGTGTATAATCAATACAAAAGAGCCGTAAGCAAAGAAGGCAATGTTAAAGCACAAAATTTAGTAAAAAAATACTTTAGGGTGTGTGATTTTGAATTCCGTGGCTTAGGACTTATTAAAGATGGAGGCTTGGAGTTAAAAGAAGAATTTAGCGCTTACGATGCGAGTAAAAAATTTGATTGTACGGTTCAAAGTAAAAATGAAAGCAAAGCCTGTATTTGTGGGCAAATTTTAAGAGGTTTGGCCAAGCCTTATGATTGTAAAGTTTTTGGCAAGGCTTGTACGCCAAGAAGTCCTATAGGAAGTTGTATGGTTTCTGGCGAGGGTGCTTGTGCGGCGTATTATAAATACTCAAAGGTGAATGCATGAAAAATATTTCCTTAGCCCACGGAGGCGGTGGAGAAGAGATGAATGAGCTTTTAACTAAGCTTTTTAAGATCTTTGATAATGAAATTTTAAACGCAAATAATGATGCAGCGATTTTGGGAAATTTGGCTTTAAGCACGGATTCTTTTGTTTTAAGTCCGATTTTTTTAGATGAAGAGGTTAATATAGGTAAACTTTGTGTTTGTGGTTCTATTAATGATGTTTTGATGGTAGGTGCTAAGCCAAAATATCTAAGTTTAGGGCTTATCTTAGAAGAAGGTTTTGAGCTAGAAAAATTAGAACGTATTTTAAAAAGCATTAAAGAAGAATGTGAAAAATGTGGAGTTATGTTAGTTTGTGGCGATACTAAAGTTGTTCCTAAGGGTAAAGCAGATGAAATTTATATCAACACTACAGCCTTAGGTGAAATTATTTCTAAAAAAGAAAGTAAAAATATCAAAGCAGGGCTTAGCATACTTCTTTCAGGCGATATAGGAAGGCATGGAGCTAGTGTTTTAATCAAAAGAAATGAGCTAGAAGCTGATATTAAAAGTGATTGCAAGGCTTTGAATAAAGAGGTTTTAGAGCTTTTAGAAAAAGATATAAAGGTTGTGGCCATGAGAGATGCTACTCGCGGGGGGCTTAGTGCGGTTTTAAATGAGTGGGCAAAGCAAAGTGGAAATGATCTTTTGATCTTTGAAGAAAAAATCATCGTTCAAGATGAGGTTTTAGGACTTTGCGAGCTTTTTGGTTACGAAGCGTATGAGCTTGCAAATGAAGGCACTTTTATACTTTGTGTGGAAAAAGAAGATGAGTTAAAAGCCTTGGAAATTCTAAAAAAATACAATGTAAATGCGAGTATTATAGGAGAAGTTTTAGAAGAGAAAAAAGCACGCGTGATCTTACAAAACGCTTATGGAGCAAAACGCTTTTTAGAAAGTCCTAAAGGCGAACTTTTACCAAGAATTTGCTAATGCACGAATTAAGTATAGTAGAATCTTTAATCGAACTTTGCGAAGAAAATGCCTTAAACAATAAGGCTTGTAATGTGCAAGAAATTTATGTAAAAATCGGGCGTTTAAGTGGTATAGAAGTGGATCTTTTTAAGCGTTGTTTTGAAACTTTTAAAGAAAACTCAAATATTTGCAAAAATGCTAAACTTTTTATAGAGCTTGCTCCGCTTGAAATTTTATGCTTAAAATGCGATCAAACAAGTATTTTAGAAGAAAATGTTTTTAAGTGTCCTAAATGTCAAAGTATAGAATATAAAATCATACAAGGTGAGGACTTACATCTTATGCGACTTGTGATGAAATAATATATTTGGCGTTTTTGTTACAATAGTAAATATTTTATCGATATTATTATTTTAATATTTAACAACCAAGCTAAAAAATCATAAATTTTGAAATTTTATCTAAAAATGCAAAAACTAAAAAAAATATATTTTTAAATTTATTTTAAATAAAATTTAAAAATATTATAAAAATATTGATAATATTTCATACAAATTTATTCTTATTAAGATATTTTAATTTAAACTAAAAATTTAAACCAAAATTTTAATAATAATTTAAGTATAATTATTATATAGTCTTCACTATTTTCTTATTATAGTTTTATATTATTTTTAAATATAAACAAGAAAATATAAATATAAAAGGAAAGGGAATATTTATGAATAAAACTGCATTAACTAAAACATACACAAAAGATATACAAAATTCCTGTTTAAATTCTAAAAAGATAGTTTTATCTTTAGCTACTATTTCTTTTTTGGCAAGTTGTACTCATGCTACACTTACTCCTGAAATAAAAACTTACGAAGAGACAAATAGACATGCTAAAGCTAGGTCAGGTCTTCAATCTAGAAATTCGAATAATGAGACTATAAATAATTTACAAACTTCAACTAAAACTATAAGTGGCACCGGCAATACTCTAGTTATAGAAAGTAGTGGAACTATTACTATTTCTAATGGTGGGCAACAAGCAGTAAACTTTCAACCAAATTCTTCAACTTCTACCTTTTTAAATAAAGGAACTCTTATAGGTGGAAATAATACTGCTAGTGTTCAACTAGGAGCAAATGGAAATAACGGTGTTACCATAGAAACCTTTGATAATCAAGGTATCATAGGCAATGGTTCTTCTAAATTTGGAGTAACAGTTTTTTGGGGGGGGGGAGTAAAGATAACCCTAAATCTATAATCAATAATTTTAGTAATAGTGGAACTATTCACTCTAATACTGGTGAAAGTATTTATTTTGGTAACGCCAATATATCAAGTTTTGCTAATAGTGGGACTATTAAGAGTAAACAAGGCACAGGAGTAAATATATCTCAAGGAACAAGTATAGAGAATTTTAACAATACCGGAACCGGAATTATTGAAGGCAAGAGAATGGGTGTAAATGTTCGTTCAACAATAAATACCTTCGTCAATGACGGTTTAATTGCTGCAACGAACGATGGAATACAGATAAATGCTAATGTAAAAACATTAATAAATAAGGGAACCATAAAAGGAGATGCTATATCTATAAGATCATTAGGTGGAACTATAGAAACATTGACCAATGAAGGCATTATGTATGGTAAAAGTGCTGGTATTTACATGAACAGAAGTCTTGTTAAAACTCTTACAAATAGCGGTACCATTAATCAAAACAATTCGGCAACTTGGTCTGCTGGTATAAAACTCGAAAATGGTAGTATCATAGAAAATATCATCAACACAGGATCTATCCGTTCTAATGCTTTTGGAATATCTGTAACTGGTGGTAAATTTGGAACACTTACTATAAAAGATGGAGGTCAAGTTTATGGAAAATACTCGGCAATAGGAGTGGGTCGATCGCAAACTCTAGGAGATTTATATATAGATGGACGTTCAAATAATGGCACAGTAAGTGGAATTTATAGTGAAGAACATGGAATTTTATTAGAGAATAACTCACGAACTCAAAAAATAGAACTTAAAAATGGCGGCATTATAAAAGGTAATATCGATGGTATAAGATTGATAAACTCGGCCTCTTTAAGTGGAGAAATGATTTTATCTGGCGAAGGTTCTAGGGTAGAAGGTGGAAGAGGTGTTGGTATATTGAATCGAAGTGGAAAAATAGAAGGCTCTATAAAAGTAGAAGATGGAGCAACTGTTACGGCTACTTCGAATCGAGCCATAGCTAACTCTGGCTCAGGAAGTATAACAGGTGGTATTATTGTTAGTGGGAAAAACACTAAACTTGAAGGAAATATAATCAATACAGGTAATGCTTCTATAGGTAGTGATATCAAGATAGAAGGTGGAGCTAAGGTAGAAGGTGGTCTTGTTAATCAAGGTAATGGAAGTATCTCAGGAAGTGTTCAAGTAAGTGGTGGTAGTAGTATTGATTCCATTACCAATGAGGGTAATGGAGCTATTTCTGGTTCAATTACTGTAGATAAAGATAGTAAACTTGATTCTATCACTAACACTTCTACATCATCTACAGGTATAAGTGGTTCTATTACTAACAATAGTGATAATAAACTTGAAATTTCTAATTCAGGTAATATCGGTGGTAAGATTGAAAGTACAGGTAGTGCTGATATGGTGATTAGCAATAGTAATGGTGGAACTATTAGTGGCGGTATTAGTTCTTCAGGAAGTGGAAGCACTAGTATTTCCAATTCACAAGGCTCAACCATAAATAACGGCATCACTGTTTCAGGATCAGCACAAGTTGAAATCTCCAATCAAGGCTCAGTAGGTAAAGATGAAAATGGTAATACAGTAACTAACAATGGTAGTGGTAGTGTTGGAATCAAAGATTGGCTTGTTTCTACAGATAAAAACACAGGTAAATTAAACACTGTGGTTATAGGTGGAAGTAGAGCTTTTAATGTAAAAGTAGAAAACATCACCGTAGATCAAAGCAATGTTGATCTTGAAGAGCTAAACGATATAAACAACATCATCTCAGGTGTTAATCAAAACAATATTGGCAATATAGGAACCAATGGAAGTGGAGAAATATCTTTAAGCTATGATCCAATAACAGGAAAGCTTACTACAGATTTTAATCTTAATGCTTCCATATCAGGTGCAACCTTTAGATCTTTAATCTCTACTACTTCAAGAAGATCAACCTTTATAGATAATGTTATGGGTAATTCTATGCAAAGCTTTGCTTTAGCTTCTTCAAGTAAATCTCAAAGCATCGCTATGTCTGAAAAGGGTAATTTATATGCAGATGCAAGTGATTATATAAAGAGTGATTTAAATAATGGAAGCTATGGTTCTAATAAAGAACATTCTTTATTCATCCTTCCTTATACTTCTTCACAGAATGTTGAACTTTCTTTAAATGAAGAAAGTAAAGGACACACTAAAGGAACCATTATAGGTTATTCTACTTTAAAAGACAGTGGAATATATGGTGTGTATGCAGGTTATGAAGATACAAAAATGGGTTCAACTTATTTTGATATTAATAATAGAACCTATTATGCAGGTTTAAAATACTTTAATACCTTATTTACTACAGAAAAAGGTCAAGAAGTTTATATCAAAGCTCAAGGTAAAGCTGCTTTGATTAAAAATGATTTAACTGAAAAAATAGGAAATAATGAAGCTAAAGCTGAACCTAATTCTTATGCTTATGGAGTCAATACAGCCTTAGGTATGAATTTTATTTCTAATAAAGATATATTCTCTCCTGAAATAGGTCTTGCTTATGAAGGAGGTTATACTGAAGCTTTTTCTATGAAAGACACCATAGGACAAGCAACAGTTAAAGGTGGAGAAAGAACCTATGCAAACTATTTAAATCTTTTCTCTACTAAAACAAGTCTTACTTGGTTTAGAGATTGGTTGCCTAATTTAAAAACTTCAGTAGAACTTGGAGCTAAGTTTAATATCAATCCTAAAGTAGAAGCTGAGGCTAGATTTGGTAATATAAAAGTAAGTGATGAGTTTGATTTACCAAGAGTACAAAAATTTGTAAGCACTTCTTTTATCGTTCCTGTTAATGAAGCTTTCTATTTTAGTTTAAGCTATAATGGAATGTTTGATAAAGATGGCAATACCCATACAGGATTTGCTCAGTTTAATTATCTTTGGTAATCTTATAAAAGATAATACTTAGTTTAATTAGTTTACTCTCCTACTTGTTAAAAATTTCATCCTGATAATTTTAAAATTATTAGGATGGATGTTTTTAAGGTTATTAAACTCTTTTTAGATTGCAATCATTCTTTTAAAGTATTTTAAAAACTCAGTTAAGATTAACAATACAATCATTTTAAATTATTTTAATACGATTAAAAGAAGTGAAGAGGATTGAAGAGTAAAAATTAATTTTTTAAAATCCTTGCAAGTTTAAGCAAATTTGAAATTAAAAATTCTTTTTTTACGAGCTTAGAATTGGTTTTAAGCTCGTATTCGCATTTAAGCAAAAGAGTGAAAATTTCTTTATATTGTTCGATTTTTAAACTAAAGGCTTGAGAGCTTAAATTTTGTCCCACTTGAGGAGGTGGAGTATAGCCTAAAAGATCTTTAAAATCAATTTTACCATTGACTTTAGCATAAAGTGCGATTTTAAACAAACGATAAAAAGAATTATACAAAGAGTTGATTAAAGCAATTTCATTAAAATTATCTAAAATTTTTTCAAGTTCGCTTTTAAAGTCTTGTTTCTTTAAAATTTTATCAAAAAAGCTTTCAAAACTTCCTGTATTCAAACTATAGCAGTATTGTTCTATGGTTTTTTCATCTACTCTTAAACCACTAAATTTATTAAGCTCACTCGCAGCAAGATATAAGTTTTCATCAAAACTTGTAAAAAGAGTAAATAAAGCATTTTGAGTGATTTCAACCCCTAGTTGTTTTGCTTTTATGCTTAAAAGCTCCACGCCTTCTTTAGCTCCGTTAGCTTTAAAAAATCTTACAAAATGAGGAGAGAAAATTTTTTCTATATCGCTTTGTTTAGAACTTTCATCATAAAGCTCTAAAAGAAAGAAATTGTCCGTATTGTTTTTACAAAGTTCGACTAAAACTTTAAGATCTTTTGTTGGAATTTTTTTAGAAGTTTTAATTTCTAGTAATTTTTTTTCACTAAAAAGCGATCCTGCGCTTAAAAAATCACTCGCACGAGTGAAGTTGTATTCTTCAAAAAAAAGTTTCAAAGTTTCATCGGGCTTATATTTTTCTTTTATAAATTCAGCATAAAGTTCGCTTTGAAAATTATCTGCTCCATAAAGAAAGAAAAAATTAGGTATTGAATCTTTAGAAAGTAAGATTTGAAGCTCTTTTCTATACATTTTCTTCCTTTATAAGTCTTTGGGTGATTTTAGCATAAATTTTTGCCATAACTATATCCGCTTCCATGATTTGTACTTCAACATTTTCTAGCAAATTTACACGCGTATCATAAAGGATTATATCCGCTCCTTTGATTTCATCATCTAGTTTGGCTATGCAAACTCCATCATTTTGGACAACTAAAGCTTTAAATTTTTTGCCTATATTTTTAGCTGCCCATCTAGCAAATTTTCTATCCATAAAATCAAAAGCAACCTTATCCGCCTCTCTTTCAAGTGTGCTAAGATTCTCACAAGTGCTTTCTATGTTTAAAAGTAGATAATTAAAAAGTTTTTCATCGTTTTTTTGCTTGGCTTTTAAAAGTCTGTGCAAAATAAGATCAGAATACCTTCTTATAGGGCTTGTAAAATGTGAGTATTTATCAAAACCTAAGCCAAAATGTCCCGCATTGACGCTAGAATATTCCGCTTTTTTTTGTGCTTTGATGATGAGTTTATCTACTTCTGCTCTTAAATTTAACTCATCAGCTAAAGCTTGTATGTCGCGTATGAGCTCAGGAAGATTGGGCTTAAAATTTACATCGATGCCTAATTCGCGTAATTCATTTAAAAGCTTATCGATTTTTCTTACATCAGCACTTAAGTGATTTCTAAAAACACCTATATCTATGAGTTTTGCTGCGGCTTTATTGGCTAAAAGCATACAATCTTCGATCAAATTATGCGAAGGCGTGTCTTTTTCAAAAACTGTACTTTTTAGACTTAAATTTTCATCTAAATTCATTCTTAATTCTTCGGTGCGAAATTCAAAGGCATTTTTAAGACGCATTTTGCGTAAATTTTTTGTGATTTCAAAAAGCTCATAAAGCCATGAAAGCTCTTTTAAATCAGGTTTTTGTATTAAAATTTCATCAACTTCATCATAATTAAAACGGCGTTTTGAGTTGATAATACCTTCAAAAAGTTCTTCTTTTATGACTTTATTTTCATGATTGAGTGTGATTTTAAAACAATACGCTAAGCGATCTAAATGAGGTTTTAAAGAACAGATATTTTCACTTAAAGGACGAGGTAGCATAGGTATAGCAATATGTGGAAAATAAATAGAAAATCCACGATTTCTTGCTTCTTTATCTATAGCACTATAAGCATAAACATATTCGCTAACATCAGCAATAGCTACATAAATTTCTCGTTTTTGAGTGTCAAAATAAATCGCATCATCAAAATCTTTTGCATGTATAGGATCTATAGTGCAAAAAGGCAAGGCTCTTAAATCCATGCGATTTTCATACATACTCGCATCAACACTATCGCCGTTTGCTAGGGCTTCTTTGATACAAGCGTCGCTAAATTCGTTGTTTTTATTGAAAAGGGCTAAAGAGATTTTTTCATCTATACTTTCATCGTGGATATGCCCTAAAACTTCTATGATATTGTTATTTTCATTTTCTATTTTTAAAACTGTTCCTAAAGGTAGTGCTTTTAAGGATTTTTGAGAAGCTTTTAAGGCGGTGCTTAATCCTGTTTTGATATTCATTCCAAGTACGGCTTCGCCATACCTTTTGGTGATCACTAAAGAGGTTTCATTGGCTCTTTTTAGAACCAAAATCACCTTTGCACTGGGGCGTTTTTTCTTTAAAGGTAGAAGTTTTACTGCAACTATATCTTTATAGTTTGCACCTTTTAGGTTTTTGTTTTCTATCAAAAGATCTTTTTTAAAACTTTCATCAAAGCATTGTAAAAAACCTGTACCTTTGCTCGAAATATCAAGCACCCCAAAGGCAAAACCATTGTTAAGATAGTATTTGTTTTTGTGTTCTTTAATGATATGATTGGCTAAAAGCTCTCTTAAAATTTGTTTAAATTCATTGCTTACTTCGTGAGAGCTAATGCCATAACTAAGACTGTTTAAAAATTCTTTCACTTTTAATACTTTATGATTTTTTGTAAAATTCTTACATAAAGTTTATAAAAAAAATATGAAATTTATACTTTAATTGCTATAATAATACCTTTAATTTTTGAATTTTTAAGGAGTGAATATGGCTATTACAGTATATTATGATAAAGATTGTGATTTAAATTTAATCAAATCAAAAAAAGTAGCAATTATAGGTTTTGGCTCTCAAGGACACGCTCATGCGATGAATTTAAGGGATAATGGCGTAAATGTAACTATCGGACTTCGCGAAGGTAGTGTAAGTGCTGTTAAAGCAAAAAATGCTGGTTTTGAAGTAATGAGTGTAAGTGAAGCTTCTAAGATAGCGGATGTGATTATGATTTTAGCTCCTGATGAAATTCAAGCAGATATTTTTAATGTCGAAATAAAACCAAATTTAAGTGAAGGTAAGGCTATAGCTTTTGCACACGGTTTTAATATCCATTATGGTCAAATTGTTGTTCCAAAAGGTGTAGATGTTATCATGATAGCACCTAAAGCACCAGGACATACAGTAAGAAATGAATTTACTCTAGGTGGTGGCACTCCTTGTTTAATAGCTATCCATCAAGATGAAAGTAAAAATGCTAAAAATTTAGCTTTAAGTTATGCAAGCGCGATTGGGGGTGGACGCACAGGCATTATAGAAACAACCTTTAAAGCTGAAACAGAAACAGATCTTTTTGGTGAACAAGCCGTGCTTTGTGGTGGACTTAGTGCTTTGATTCAAGCAGGTTTTGAGACTTTAGTTGAAGCAGGTTATGAACCTGAAATGGCTTATTTTGAGTGCTTGCATGAAATGAAACTCATTGTGGATTTGATTTATCAAGGTGGTATTGCAGATATGCGTTATTCTATTTCAAATACTGCAGAATACGGCGATTACATCACAGGGCCAAAGATTATCACTGAAGAGACTAAAAAAGCGATGAAAGGTGTTTTAAAAGATATACAAAATGGTGTTTTTGCAAAAGATTTTATCTTAGAACGCCGTGCAGGTTTTGCTAGAATGCATGCAGAACGCAAAAATATGAATGATTCTTTGATAGAAAAAACAGGACGCAATTTGCGTGCTATGATGCCTTGGATCAGTGCTAAAAAATTAGTAGATAAAGATAAGAACTAAACATTGTCAAAGAAAAAATTAGTTCAAATTCAGCGTTATTTAATCATAGCTATACTTTTTTTACTTTGCATAGCTTTAGCTTTGGGAATTTTAGTAAAATATCAAAATTCCCAAGATGTTTCTTCTGTTAAGCCGGATTATTTTATTGATAAGCAAGAAGATTTAATTTCATTAAATAAAGATCATTATGAAATTGGTATTTTTCAAGAGAATGAGTTTGATAATAATAAATCTGTAAGTATTTTAGAGCAAAAAATTCAAGAAATTGATGATTTAAATACAAGTTTAAATGAGCAAAATTTAAGCAGTGTGGAGCAGAATTTAAGTTTAGAGCAAAATCAGAGTTTAGAACAAAATTTTATTCTAAAAGATACAAATTTAACCCAAGATCAAAATTTAACTTTTAATGAAGATATTCATTTAAATAAAATTTCTAAAAAACCAAAACTTGCTATTATTATCGATGATATGGCAAATGCAAGTCAGGTTAGAGGTTTAAAAGCTTTAAATTTAAAGTTAAATCCTTCTTTTTTTCCGCCAGATAAAAACCATAGCGAAACGCCAAAACTTGCTTTAAAATTTGATTTTTATATGGTGCATTTACCTTTAGCAGCGATTAATTACAATAAACCTGAGCTTGATACTTTAAATCCAAATGATAGCAAAGAAAGAATTTTTAAAAAAATTAAGCAAATTAAAAAAGATTTTAAGGATTTAAGATATATCAATAATCACACAGGAAGTTTATTTACAAGCAATGAAGAAGCTATGAGAAAGCTTTATGAGGTTTTAAAAAATCAAAATATATTTTTTGTAGATTCTAAAACTATAGGAAATTCTAAGGCAAATAAAATCGCTAAAGAACTCAGTATGCCTTATATACAAAGAGATGTGTTTTTGGATAATGAAGATGATGTTAATTATGTTAAAAAACAACTCGAAAGTGCAGTAAAACTTGCACAAAAAAAAGGTTTTGTTATAGCCATAGGACATCCTAGGAAAAATACTTTTAAAGCTTTAGAGCAAAGTAAGGATTTGTTAAAAGGCGTTGATCTTGTGTATTTGAGTGAAATTTATGGCAAGTGAAATTTTGCCTGATGAGTTTTTAGAACTTTTTAAAGATTTAAAAAAGCCTCCTAAAAAATTACACTATAAAGGAAATTTATCTTTATTAAAACAAGATAAAATCGCTATTATAGGTTCAAGGCGTATGAGTGTTTATACGAAAAATCGTGTTTTTTCTTTAGCGAGTATGCTTAAAAATGCTCATCTTTGTGTGGTAAGTGGCGGTGCTTTGGGTGTGGATATCACCGCAAGTATGGCAGCTATGCCAAATATTATAGGTATTTTTGCCAATGGTTTAGATCAAATTTATCCAAGAACTAATGAAAAAATCATTAAACAAATTTATGAAAATGCTTTGGCTTTAAGCGAATACGAAGATGATTATTTGCCAAAAAATTATGACTTTTTACTAAGAAATCGTTTGGTTATTGCTTTAAGTAAGGCCGTTGTAGTTGCACAAGCAGATATAAAAAGTGGTTCTATGCAAAGTGCAAAACTTGCTTTAGAACTCAATAAGCCTTTATATGTTTTACCGCAAAGACTAGAAGAAAGCACAGGAACTAATTTTCTTTTAAAGGAAAATAAAGCAAAGTTAATTTGTGATTTTAAAGAATTTGTAAGTGAGTTTGCAAGTATAGATATAAATCAAGATGAATTTTTAGAGTTTTGTAAAAAAGGTGTGAGTGTTGATGAGGCTTTAAAAATTTATGGACAAAAAGTTTATGAATATGAACTTGAGGGAAAAATTTCCATAGAAGGGCTTTTTATAAGGGTTTTAGCATGAGAGCTTTGGCTTTAGATATAGGTTTAAAACGCATAGGTGTAGCGCTTTGCATAGATAAAAAGATCGCTTTGCCTTTAGATGCAGTTTTAAGAAAAAATCGCAATCAAGCCGCTAATGAAATCAAAAATTTACTTAAAATACATGAAATTTCTTTACTCATTGTAGGCATTCCTAAGGGTGGATCAAGTGAAGAAGAAATGACAAGACGCATTAAGCATTTTGTTTCTTTGCTTGAATTTGATAAAGAAATTTGCTTTGTAGATGAAAGCGGAACAAGCAAAGAAGCTTTAGAATACGGCATAGCCAATACACGCAAAAAAGATGGTAAATTAGACTCTTTATCCGCTTTTATCATGATAAAGGATTATTTTGCTCTCTAGAATAGAAAAACTTTATACCAAAGATGAAATGCAAAATATTTTATCTTCTTTTACTCAAGAAAAAAATGTTTGTGTATTTGCAAATACTTTAAAAATTAGCATTGAAGAATTAGAAAAAGAATTTTTAAAACAAAAATTAAAATTTAAAAAGATCAATGCTTATTGTTATTTGTTTGATGCCAAAGATAAGGCTATCTTAAGTTCTATGAAAGCTTTTAATGAGGCGCACTTTTATATACAAAATTATTCTTCTTATTTGTGTGCTTTAAATTTAGAAGTCAAAGCAGGGCAAAGGGTTCTTGATATGTGTGCAGCTCCGGGTGGTAAAAGTATCAATCTTGCAAATTTTATGCAAAATACAGGTTATTTAGCTTGTAATGAGATAAGTAGGGATAGATTTTTTATTTTGCAAAAAAGTCTTAAAAATTACGGCGTGAATGCTAAAGTTTTTATGAAAGATGGTAAAAATATAGGCAATTTATGTCCTTTAAAATTTGATAAAATCTTACTTGATGCACCTTGTTCGACTTTTGCTAAAATAGGTTTTGATTTGGAAAAAAGTTATAAAGAAATCAAAAATATTGCAAAAACTCAAAAAAAACTTCTACATTCTGCTTTAAAGGCATTAAAAATAGGTGGAGAGCTTGTATATAGTACTTGCACCTTTACCAAAGAAGAAAATGAAGAAGTGATAGAGAATGCTTTAAAAAGTGAGTTTAAATTAGAGCTTTTAGATATTGATTTGGAAAATGTTGAGGCTAAAGTAGGGCAAAGTGAACAATTTGCTGAAATTTCAAAATGCAGACGGATTTTACCAAGCTTAGACTATGATGGATTTTTCATAGCTAAACTTAGGAAATTATGTTAATTAATAAAATTATTCACATTTAAATACAAATTCATAAAAAAACTTAAAAAACAATAAATAATTTTTTCTTTATTTTAAAGCTTAAAGTTCTATTTTTAAGTACTTTGAAAAGAAAATCACAGCGTGAAAAGGCTGTGAATAAAGTTGAATTTTTTTTAACCTTAAAAAGATGAAATTAGTCTGATTGTATTTTTTGCAGTTTTGGAGCTATTACAGCTTGACAATATCCTTGATCGGGATTATTTATAAAATAATGTTGATGATAGTTTTCAGCTTTATAGTAAGTTTGCAATCTTGAAATTTTAGTAACTATTTTTTTACTAAATATTTTTTGCTGTTCTTCAATGAAATTTTGAGCTAAAATTTTATCTTCTTCATTTTCGTAAAATATTATTGAGCGATATTGTATGCCAATATCTTCACCTTGTTTATCTATACTTGTTGGATCATGAATTTTAAAAAAGAGTATTAGGATTTCAAGAAGAGAGATTTGTTTTTCATCGTAATTTATTTTGACAACTTCTATGTTACCATCACCATTACACACGCTTTCATAGCTAGGATTTGGTTTTCCTCCGCTATATCCAACTTCAGTATTGATTACACCTTTTAGACGTTCAAATACGGCTTCAATACACCAAAAACAACCACCACCTAAAATGATATTTTTCATTGCGAGTTTTCCTTAATCTTAGCCCTTTCAAAGGGCTAAGATTATTTATAGTTTTTGATTGCTTTTTCTAAAATTTCAATTGCGGCTTTTTCATCTTTGAAGTCTTGCACTTTAACCCATTTATTTGGTTCTAAAATTTTATAAGTTTCAAAGAAGTTTTTGATTTTATTCAAAGTTGCCTGTGGTAAGTCTGTATAAGTTTTTATATTATCATATCTCGCATCTATTTTTGAATTTGGAACTGCAAGAAGTTTTTCGTCCATTCCACTTTCATCTTCCATGATTAAAACACCGATTAAGCGGCAAGGAATCACAGCTCCAGCTTGGATAGGATATTCATTAAGCACTAAAATATCTACAGGATCACCATCATCAGCCAAAGTATTAGCAATAAAACCATAGTTTGCTGGGTAAAACATCGCGCTAGCCATAACGCGATCTACCATGATAGCACCGCTATCTTTATCGATTTCGTATTTTATATTTGAGCCATATGGAATTTCAATTACGGCATTGATTTTATTTGGAATATCTCCGATTTTGATTTTGTTTAAATTCATTTTTTCTCCTTATATACTTTGAATTTTTTTAATCAGTTCTTTCATGTCTGCAACGATAGGTTCGATAGCGCGCTCTCCATCGATAATAAAATGAAGTTTTTTCTTTTGATAAAAATCTAAAATTTCATTTAAAGGTTCTGTATAAACTTTCATTCTATTGTAAAACACTTCTTCATTATCATCTGCGCCACGATTTCTGCCTAAAACTCTTTCTTTGGCAACTTCTTCGCTTACTCTTACTTCTATGACGCCTTTAAGACAAATTTCATTTTGCTCACTTAAAACCTTATCAAATTCCATCATTTGCTCTACGCTTCTTGGATAGCCATCAATGATGATAGTTTTAGTTGGAGCAGCTTTTAGAGCACAAACTATAGTATTTATAACAACATCTAAAGGAACAAGATTGCCTTTGGAGATAAAACTATCTATAGTTTTTCCAAGCTCACTCCCACTTGCTACTTCAGCTCTTAAAAGATCTCCTGTTGAATAGTGTGTAATATTTGTCGCATCTGCTTGTGCGATTAAACTAGCATCGGTAGTTTTTCCACTACCTGGTGCACCTATGATTAAAAACAATTCTTTCATTTTATATTCTCCCTTAATTTGATTCCTAATTCTCTCATTGCTTCATTGCTAGCAGGCGATGGTGCATCTGTCATTAAGCATTGCGCTCTTTGGGTTTTTGGAAAGGCTATAACCTCTCTTATGTTGTTTGCTCCTGTAACTAGCATGATGAGTCTATCAAGTCCTATAGCGATACCTCCATGTGGTGGAGCACCAAAACTTAAAGCATCAAGCAAGAAGCCAAATTTTTCTTTTTGTTGTTCTTCATCGATATTTAAAAGTTTAAATACTTTTTGTTGAATATCATTTTTATGGATTCTTATACTACCTCCACCTAGCTCAACGCCATTTAACACTACATCATAAGCAATAGATGAAATTTCTTCTAAATCAGTCTCATCAATATTTTTTGGCATGGTAAAAGGATGGTGCATCGCAGAATAACTTCCGTCATCATTTTGCTCAAACATAGGAAAATCAACAACCCATAAGAATTCCAAGGCATTTGGATCTATAAGTTTTAACTCGTTGGCTAAGAAAATTCTAAATCTTCCCATATAATCAAGCACGGTTTTTTTAGCTCCTGCACCGAAAAATACCACATCTCCTACTTCAAGCTCACAGCGTTTGCTTAGCTCATTTAAATCTTCTTCGCTAAAGAATTTACAAAGTGGACCTTTAAGCCCATCTTTTTTAACTTGTATGAAAGCTAAGCCTTGGGCGCCAAATTTACGCACAAATTCTTCAAATCTTTGCATTTGTCTTTTTGAAAAAATAGTATCGCCTTTTGGAACGCGTATGGCTTTGATGCGATTTTTCTTTGTATCTTTGGCAATATTTGCAAAAATTTCATTATTTGACTTAGTGAAAATATCAATCACATCAATAAATTTAAGATCAAATCTTAAATCCGGCTTATCAGAGCCATAATTTTCCATAGCGTCTTTGTATTGCATTTGTCTAAAAGGGGTTTGAATTTCTTTGCCGCAAGCTTTGAAAATATCTTTTAAAAAAGTTTCAGCTACCTTGATCACATCTTTTTGTTCGCAAAAGCTCATTTCAACATCAATTTGTGTGAATTCAGGTTGGCGATCAGCTCTTAAATCTTCATCTCTAAAACATTTTGCAATTTGAAAATAACGATCAAAACCGCTACACATTAAAAGTTGTTTGAAAAGCTGAGGGCTTTGTGGAAGAGCATAAAATTCACCCTGATGCACACGAGAAGGCACGAGATAATCTCTTGCGCCTTCGGGAGTAGCTTTGGTAAGAATAGGGGTTTCAACTTCTAAAAATCCCATATTTGCCAAAGAATTTCTAGCTGCTATACAAGCTTTAGAACGCAAGGCAAAATTTTCATAAAGTTTAGGATTTCTTAAATCTAAAAAGCGATATTTTAAGCGTAATTCTTCATTTACACTTTCATCAGCGATAGCAAAAGGAGGTACGGCACTTTCATTTTCTATGGTAAGTTTAGAAACAACTACTTCGATTTCTCCTGTTTTTAACTTAGGATTTACAAGTCCTTCGCCACGCGGACGAATAGTACCTTCTGTAATAAGTACAAATTCATTTCTTGCATTGGAAGCGATTTCATGAGCTTCTTTACTATCATTTGGATCGCAAACAAGTTGGATAATACCGCTTCTATCTCTTAAATCTATAAAAATAACTCCACCATGATCGCGGTAGCTATTTACCCAACCGCAAAGTTTAACGCTTTGACCAACATGGGAAATTCCCAAGTCTGTATTATAATGACTTCGCAAATTTATTCCTTGAAAAAGATTTTTTAAGATAATGAGCAAAATTATAGTATTTTTATTCTTTTGCTTTGCTAAGATTTGATATAATTTTTTATGCAAAATAAAATAGATTATAAAAATATTAAAAAAATTGGACTTGTTACGCGACCCAATGTGAGTTTAGATAAGGAAATTTTAAAACTTCAATCGATTTTATCTATATATAAAGTTGAACTTGTATTGCTTAAAGAAAGTTCTGAAATTTTAGATTTGCCAAAGTATGGATTGGATGATTTGTTTAAAATATCCGATTTTGTTATTTCTTTAGGTGGAGATGGAACTTTGATTTCTTTATGCCGTAAAGCTTGTGAATATGATAAAGCAGTTTTAGGAATTCATGCTGGACATTTAGGTTTTTTAACAGATTTTAAAGTTGATGAAGCTGAAAATTTTTTTCAAGCTTTTTTTCAAGGAGAATTTAGAATAGAAAAGCCTTATTTGTTAAGTATTTTTTTAGAAGATAGGCAAGGAAAAATTTTAGAAAAATTGGCTTTTAATGATGTGGTTATCAGTAAAAACAATCAAGCTTCTATGGCTCATATAGAAGTTTTTAGAAAAGAAAAGAAATTTAATGAATATTTTGGAGATGGGCTTATTGTTGCAACTCCTGCGGGTTCAACAGCTTATAATTTAAGTGCAAATGGACCCATAGTTTATACTTTAGCTCAAGCTTTTATCTTAACTCCTGTTTGTTCTCATTCTTTAACACAACGCCCTATTGTCTTGCCAAAAGGTTTTGAAATAGAGATTATGGCAAAGGATTGCATGCTTTGCATTGATGGGCAAGAAAATTATAAAATGAATGATTTTAAAAGTATAAAAGTGGGTTTAAGTGATAAAAATGTGGCTTTAATTCACCCAAAAAATAGGGATTATTTTCAAATTTTAAAAGAAAAATTACACTGGGGAAATTGATGATAAATAGAATTTTTATGAAAGAAAATCTTGGTTTTAAAAAGGCTGAGCTTGAAATTTCTAAAGGGCTTACCGTTTTTACAGGCCTAAGTGGAGCTGGAAAATCGGTCTTGTTTAAAGGAATTTTATCCGCATTTTCTTTGAGTGAAAGTGAGGCTAAAATTGTCGAAATAGAAGTAGATGATAAGTTGGATTTAGAAAGTTTTGGTATAGAAAGTGAAGAGGAGAATGTTTTTAAGCTCTTAAAAGAAAAAAACACAAAATATTTTATTAACAATCAAAGCATAGCGAAAAAAAGTTTGCAAAATTTAAGTAAAACTTTTATTAAGTATTTAAGCGCAAAGGAAAATAACGAATTTGGAAATGAAAAATTTTTAAATCTCTTAGATGCCTTGGAGATGCAAGAAAATACAAATTTTGTTTCCTTTTTAGAAGATTTTAAAAAAGATTTTAATGCTTATAGTCAAATTTCTAATGAGCTTAATGCAATTTTAGAAGAAGAAAAAAAAGTAGAAGAATTAAAAGAACTAGCTAGAGCACAAATTGAAAAAATTTCAAGCATTAATCCTAAAATAGGTGAGTATGAAGAGCTTTTAATACTTAAAAAAAAGCTTTCTAAAAAAGATAAATTAGAAGAAGCTTGGAGTAAGGCAGAGCGTATTTTTGAGCTTGAAAAAGTTGTTATTGAAGCTTTAAATTTAAGCGAAGTTGATGCGAGTTTTTTTAGTGAATGTTTAAATGAATTGCGTGTGATTTGCGAAAATCAAAAAATGGAAGATTTGGATTTTGATGTGGAGGCGCTTTTAGATCGCATTGAAAATTTATCCTATCTTATCAAGCGTTATGAAAGCATAGAAAATGCTTTAGAAGTTTTAAAACAAAAAAAATATGAGCTAGAGCATTATGAAAATTTAAGTTTTGAAAAAAAAGAACTTGAAAAAAAATTTCAAGAATTAAAACAAAAATTAGAAGAAAAAGCACAAATTTTAACTCAAACAAGAAAGAAAAACCTTAAAAAATTAGAAAAATGTTTAAATAATTATCTTAAAGATCTTTATATGAAAGATGCAAGTTTGACGCTTAAAGAAAATGAAAAAATTTCAATTTTAGGCAAAGATGAGATAATGCTAGATATTAATTTAGCTAATTTAAAAAATTTAAGTTCGGGTGAATTAAATCGCTTAAGACTTGCTTTTATAGCTACAGAATGTAATATTTTAAATGCAGGCAAAGGGATATTATTTTTAGATGAAATTGATGCAAATTTAAGCGGAAAAGAGGCTATGAGTATAGCTAAGGTTTTAGAGGAACTTTCTAAGTTTTATCAAATTTTTGCTATTTCTCATTTGCCTCAACTTTCCTCTAAGGCACATAATCATTTTTTAGTTGAAAAAAATGGTGAAGAAAGTAAGGTAAAAAAGCTTGATCAAGAAGAAAGAATTAAAGAACTTGCTAGGATGGTAAGTGGAGAGCTTGTTAGTGATGAAGCGATCGAATTTGCTAAGACTTTATTTAAGAATTAAGCGGATTTTTTATTTTGCTATGTTAAAATATATAACTATAAAAATTTCCTTTCTTTTGAAACAAATATAATAAAAAATTTTAGATATAAAGGTATTTTACACACTATGAATAAGAAAATTTTAATTATTGATGACAATAAAATGCTCGGCAAACTTTTGGCTAAAAAAATTCAAATGACTTTAGATTATGAGGTAGATATTGCTTTTGGTTTTGCTGAAGCTAAGGAGTTAATGAATAATGATTATTTTTTAGCTTTTGTGGATTTATGCTTGCCAGATGCCCCAAATGGTGAAGTTGTGGATTATGTTATAGAAAAGAAAATTCCTGCTATTGTTCTTACGGCTAGTGGTGATAAGGCTACTAAAGAAAAATTTATGGATAAAGATATATTAGATTATATTTTTAAAGAAAGTGAAACTTGCATTGATGAGATTATTAGTTCTATTGTAAAACTTAATCAATATGCAAAAACTAAAGTGATTGTAGCTATGAGCAAGCTACCTGAACGTAATGAAATTAAAAAAATACTTACTCAAAGACAATTTAATGTTTTAGCTGCGGCTCATGGTGAAGAAGCAATGAGTTATTTAAATGATAATAATGATGTTAAGCTTATTATAGCAGATGTCAATATGCCAGTAATTAGCGGTTTTGAGCTTTTGACTCAAGTAAGAGAACGTTTTAGTGATGATGAATTAGGTGTGATTCTTTTGGGGGATCATAATGATTCATTTGAAGCGAATTCTTTTAAAAATGGAGTTAATGAGTATTTGTTTAAGCCTTTAAGCAAAGAAAGTTTTAATTGTCGCTTAGATCGTTGTTTATCTTACATGGATGATAAAAAATTTTTAAGCACTTATAATGTTTTAGATCTTGTATCTGGGGTTAAAAATTATAATGCTTTAATCGATGGAATAGATGATTATTTTAACGAAATAGCAACAAAAGACGAGGAATTTGCTTTTGCTTTCTTAGATATAGATAATCTTCAAATGATTAACGATGAATACGGCCGTGAAGTTGGCGATGAAGTAATTAAAATCTGCGCCAATGAAATAGTTAATGAAACTAAAGGAAGAGATCTTGTAGGTAGATATAGTGCAGAAAAAATTTGTATTTTACTTAAAAATATATCCCAAGAAAGAGCGATTAAAATCTTTTCTCGTATACGAGTAAATATAAAAAAAGCTGGTGTTTTAGTTAATTTAGATGAAGTCTTTTTTACAGCTTCTATAGGCGTGGTTTTTGGAAAAAGTGGAGATAAGATTGATTCTTTGGTTGATAAAGCAAGTAAAATATTGTCTCAAGCAAAAGATAACGGCAAGGATAGAGTTGAAGTATGTTCTTAAATCTTGATTTTCAAGATGGTTTAAGGATTGTTGATACGCATTGCCATCTAGACAGTGAAGCATTTAAAGATGATTTAGATGAAACTTTAAATCGTGCTTTTAAAAATGGTATAGAGAAAATCATCATACCTGGTGCTGATATAAAAGACTTGCCTTATGCAGCTACAATTGCTCATAAATATAAAAATATTTTTTTTGCAGCAGGGGTGCATCCTTATGAAATTGATAATTATGATGAGAAAATTTTAAGGCAGTATTTATGCGATGAAAAGTGTGTAGCTGTAGGTGAATGTGGGCTTGATTATTTCCGTTTTAAAAGTGATCTTGCTGAAGAAATTCAAAAAGAAAAAGAAAATCAAAAAAAGATTTTTATCGCACAGCTTGAACTTGCTATTGAATTTAAAAAACCTGTTATCATTCACTCAAGAGAAGCAAATCATGATACTTATGAGATTTTACATGGGTATTCTAAGGATCTTGTAGGAGGAGTTTTACACTGCTTTAATGCAAGCGAACATTTGCTAACTCTTTTTGAAGATGGATTTTATTTTGGTATTGGGGGAGTTTTAACTTTTAAAAATGCTAAGAAATTAGTTGAAATTTTACCTAAAATTCCAAAAGATAGACTACTACTTGAAACTGATGCTCCATATCTTACTCCAGAGCCTTATCGCGGTAAAAGAAATGAACCTTTGTTAACTCAATTGGTAGCAAACAAAATGTGTGAAGTATTGAATTTATCAAGAAAAGAACTTCTAGAAATTTGTTTTAACAATTCTGAAAAATTATTTTTTAAAGGTTATTAATGAAAAAAAATTTATTGTGTTTTTTAATATGTTTTAATTTTCTTTTTGCACAAATTAATACTCCTGAATTTTATGAAAGACAAATGAATGTTTTAAGAAATTTAGATATTAATCCAAGTTTTATTAGTGATTTGATTTTTGTGCAAACTCAACAAGATATAAAATCAAAACATGCTCAAACTTTAATAGATAGTATGCAAAATTTTTCAAAAGTTACTCCTATGATAAGAAAAATTTTAGCCCAGCAGGAAGTTCCTGATGAGATTTTGTATCTAGCTATGGTTGAATCAGGCTTGAAAACTCATAGCGTTTCTAATGCCAAGGCTGTAGGGGTTTGGCAATTTATGCAACCAACAGCTAGAAATTTGGGTTTAAGAATCGATGCTTATGTTGATGAAAGGCGTGATCCAGTCAAGTCAACTTATGCCGCTACAAATTATTTAAAAGAGTTAAAAGAAGAATTTGGCAAATGGTATTTGGCACTTTTAGCTTATAATTGCGGAAATGGCAAGCTAAGACAAGCTATCAAGCAAGCAGGAAGTGATGATTTAAGTGTTTTATTGAACCCTGATAAGAAATATCTTTCTTTAGAAACTAGAAATTTTATAAGAAAGATTTTAACGCTTGCTTTTTTAGCTAATGATAGGGATTTTTTACTAGATAAAGATGCGTCTTTAATGAATTATGCTTTAAGCAATGAATTTGCAAAAGTTGATGTGCCTTCTTCTGCATCTTTAAAAGAAATAGCTAAAAATTTAAATATGGATCTTGCAACTTTTAAGAAATATAATCCACAATTTAAACATAATTTTACGCCTCCTGGTAAAGGGTATTATATGTATATACCACTTAATAAAGTAGCATTTTTTGATAAAAATTTTAAAGCAGAAAAACTTGCAAAGGTTGATACAACTATACCTATGACAAGAACTTATACCGTTAAGTCTGGTGACTCTTTATATAAAATAGCAAAAAATTATAATATAAGTGTTGATGAAATTCGAGAATTCAATAAAATAGCAAAAAATCATCTTAGCATTAATCAAAAATTAATTATACCAATCAAGGAGAATAAAAATGCAAATAAAAACAATTACACTAAAGTTGTCAGCCGTTAGTCTAGGGGCTTTATTTTTTAGTGGTTGTTTAGGCACTAGTTTTTTTTCTAGCTTGGATAATGCTCAAGTGTATTATCCTTCAAATGATTTTAAAAGCAGTCCTAGTTCTTCAGGGGCTAAAGGAACGATGAAGCCTTATACTATCAACGGTAAAACTTATTATCCTACTGTCGTAGCAGTAGGCGAAACTGCTGATGGTATTGCGAGTTGGTATGGGCCAGGCTTTCACGGCAAGAAAACCTCTAATGGCGAAACCTATAATCAAAATGCTTTAACCGCGGCTCATAAAACTTTACCTATGAATACCATCTTAAAAGTAACCAATCTAAATAACAATCGTCAAGTTACCGTTCGTGTGAATGATAGAGGTCCTTTTGTAAATAATCGTATTATAGATTTATCAAAAGGAGCTGCTAGTCAAATTGATATGATTGCTTCAGGAACAGCTCCAGTAAGGCTTGAGGTTATAGGGTTTGGATCAAGTAATTCGGGTAATAATATTGTACATTCTAATGTAAACTATGGAAATAGTGGAGAGATTGCAAATAATGGACAAATTTATGAAGGTGGAAATTTCATGGTTCAAATTGGAGCCTTTAAAAACCCAGCTGGAGCACAAACGATAGCAGCAAGATATAAAACTTATAGAACTTATAGCTCTACTATACGCACAAGTTCAGTGGATGGGTTAAATCGCGTTTTCTTAACAGGCTTTAGAAGTGAAGATGAAGCAAGGGATTTTGCTGCAAGTGGTGCATTTGCAGGCGCATTTGTTGTAAGAGAATAGAAATTATGACAGAATTGATTTTTTTGGATGTAGATGGCTGTTTAACTGATGGAAAAATTATTTATACTTCTAATGGAGAATTTATTAAAGAATTTGATGTAAAAGATGGAGCGGCTATTGAGGCTTGGCTAAAGCTTGGTAAAAAAATTGCTATTATTACAGGTAGAAATTGTCCTTGTGTTGAAAAAAGAGCTAAAGATTTAAAAATAGAAATTTTATATCAAGGCATCAAGGATAAGTTAGCTTGTGCAAAAGAAATTTTACAAAAACTTAATTTAGATTTTTCTCAGTGTGCGGCTATTGGGGATTATTTTAACGATAAGGCTTTACTTGAAAGTGTAGGACTTAGTTTTAAGCCAAAAGATGGTCATAAAGATTTAAATGTAGACATAGTGCTTAGCAAACAAGGTGGTAAGGCTGCTGTAGCACAAATGATAGAAATTTTAGTAGAAAAAAATCATCTAAAAGAAGAATGGAATAAGCTTTGGCTATAAAAATTTTTGGAATTTTAATTGCTCTTTTTACAATTACTTTTACGATTTTAAGTTTGCAAGATCCGTATTCTTTGAATTTGCAAACTAATGCTTTAAATTTTAAAAATATTGAGGCTAAAAATTTGAAAGCTTATGAGAGTAATGCTAGTACAATTAAGGCATATTATAAGGCAAATTCTTGGGTGAGATATGCAGATAGAGATGAATTTAATGACTTTATTACTTTAAATTTAGATTTTAATCTTAGTGCGAATCGTTTAGAGTTTTTCAATAAAGATATGAGCAAGGTTTTGTTTGAAGGAAATGTTACTTATATAGGTTCTAATAATGTCAAAATTATTTCTCAAGAGGTAGAATACCAACCTAAGGATAAAATTTTACACACAAATACTAATTTTAAAGCTCTGATCAATGGAAGTATTATTAACGGAAATACTTTAAACTATGATATAAAAAACAAAATTTTAAATATCCAAGGAGTAAGTGCGTGGTTGCAAGACAAATAATTTTATTGTTGGCTTGTGTAAGTGTAACTTGGGCAACTCAAATTGAAGTAAAAGCTTTAAATTTTTACTCAGATGAAAATAAGGGTGAAAGTATTCTTAGTGGAAATGTAGAAGTAATTAGGGGTGATGATATTTTAAATTCTGAAAAATTGATTATTTATACGGATAAAAATCGCAAACCTATTCGTTATGAAGCAATGCAAAATGCTAGCTTTAAGATTGTTTTAAAAGGTAAAACTTATAAAGGTAGTGGAGATAAATTTATTTATAATGTTATTAAAGATACTTACGAGATTAATGGTCATGCTTATATAAATGAGCTTGGAAGCAATCAAAAACTTTTTGGTGATAAAATAATGGTCGATAGAAAAGCTAATATTTATCGAGTAGAGAGCAAGGATCAAAAACCTGCTCGTTTTGTATTTGACCTTAAAGACAAATGATAATTAGTGCTAAATTTATCACTTCTTTAGTGAAATTTGATGAGAATTTGAGCTCAAATTTTAGTGAAGTAGCATTTTTGGGGCGTTCCAATGTCGGAAAAAGTTCTTTAATCAATTCTTTGTGTAAACAAAAAAATTTAGCCAAAAGTTCGGCAACTCCTGGAAAAACTCAGCTTATAAATTTTTTCGAAGTAGCTTGCAAAAGAAATGAAGAAAAATTTAATATCAATTTTATCGATTTACCAGGGTTTGGTTATGCAAAGGTTTCTAAAAATTTAAAAGAAATATGGAATCAAAACTTAGATGAATTTTTAAAATTAAGAACCTCGATAAAGTTATTTATACATTTAATCGACTCAAGACATACTCATTTAGAGATCGATGTAAATTTAAATGACTATTTGAAAAGATTTTTACGACCTGATCAAAAAATTTTAAAAGTTTTTACCAAATGCGATAAATTAAATCAAAGTGAAAAAGCTAAGTTAAAAAATGAATTTAAAGACTCTATTTTAGTTTCAAATTTGAATAAATTTGGCCTTGATTCTTTAGAAGATATTATTATCAATCAAACTTTAGGTCTTGATAAATGAGAAGAAATTTAAGTGCTTATAAAGCAAAATTTAATGGAGCTTATGTCTTTTTAGGATTTTTTTTTCTAATTTATCAGATTCTTGGTTCGACTTTTGTATATACCCCGTTACTTTATGGGATTTTTTTCTGTTATATGTTTTGCTTATTAGAAGAGAGAGAGAGAACTTTTTCAAAGCTTGATTTTAGATGGTATTTTTCTTTATTTTTTTTATTTTTTACTGATATAACTTATAATTTTTTTATTTTTTCATCTTGGTTGGCATTTTTTATTTTTTATTATCTTTGTGCAGATTGGATTAAGACAAATTTAAAAATTGGTAAATTTATCCCTGTTGTTTTTGTGCTTTGTGCTTACGGCATTATTTTGTTTTTGGATATGATATTGTCTTATATTGGAGATGAAAAAATTAAAATTTTAGGATGGGCGTATATTGTTTCAGTTTTTATAGAATGTTGTTTAACTTATGTGTTTTTTAAAGGTAAAATTTAAATGAGAATGCGTTTAGTTGTTGGATTTATACTATTGTTTTTTATATTTTTATTAAGTCGTGTGTATTATTTGAGTATAAAATCAAATGTATATTATGAAGAACTTGCCAAACAAAATGCCATAAAAACTGAATTTTTAGCACCTGTTAGGGGTCAAATTACAGATAGAAATGGAACTTTATTGGCTATTAATGATTTGGGTTTTAGTATTTCTATTAAACCTTATTTAAGTATTAAAAAGTCAAATAAAGGAATTTTAGATAAAGAATTATCTGAACTTACAAATTTATTTCCCGATTTAAATGCTAGTAAATTAGCAGAAATTTATAAGAGAAATGATTCTTACTATAATCAAGATTTTATTAAAGTTGTAGATTTTATACCCTACGATGAGATTATTCCGCATTATTCAGAGTTAAATCTTAATAAAACAATAAAAATAGATCCTGTTGTAAAAAGAAAATATCCTTTTGGAAAATTGGCTTCGCATATTATTGGGTATGTAGGTAAGGCAAATTTGCAAGATGTTCAAGAAAATGAAATAGCAAAACTTTCTAACTATACGGGAAAAAGCGGTATAGAACGCTATTATAATGATATTTTACAAGGAGAAAAAGGAACTAGGGTTTATAAGGTTAATGCCTTAAATCAAGAAGTAGAACAGCTTTCTTACACTCCTGCTATGTCTAATGATATAGAACTTACGATAGATATAGAGCTTCAGTCTTATTTAACTTCATTGTTTGAAGGGAATGCTGGAGCTGCTATAATTATGAATGTAAATGATGGATCTATTTTAGCTGCAGGGAGTTTCCCTGAATATGATCTTAATCCTTTTGTAACAGGGATTTCTTTTAAGGATTGGGATGAGCTTTCAAATAGTCTTGATCATCCTTTTACAAATAAACTTATAAATGGATATTATCCTCCAGGTTCTGTTGTAAAAATGGGAGTAGGGCTTTCTTTTTTAAATTCTAAAAATATTAGCCCGTCGACTCATTATGTTTGCAATGGAAGCATTGAGCTTGGAGGCAGGTTTTTTAGATGTTGGAATCGATCAGGCCATGGACCTGTGGATTTAAAACATGCGATAAAATATAGTTGTGATGTTTATTTTTATAATGGCAGTTTGCAAGTTGGAATCGATCAAATAAGTGAAACTTTATCTCGCATTGGCTTTGGAGCGAAAACAGGGGTAGATTTACCTAGTGAATTTGTAGGAACTTTACCAAGCAAAGAATGGAAGATGCAAAGATATAGACAATCTTGGTTTCAAGGTGATACTTTAAATACAGCTATAGGTCAAGGTAATTTTCTTGCAACACCTATGCAAATTGCTAGATATACGGCTCAAATCGCAAAAGGTGGAGAGGTTATACCTCATTTTTTAAAAAGCATAGAAAATAATAATACAACTATAGAAAATCAAATGGATGAAAATAAAAAAGAAATTTTTACTTTATTTGAAAAGAGTCAATTGCCTTATATAAGAGATGCAATGTATGCTGTTGCTAATGAGCAAGGAGGAACCTCTTATCGTTATTTGCATAATCTTGATGTGAAAGTTGCAGCAAAAACAGGAACTGCTCAGGTTGTGGGATTTTCACAGACAGATAAAAATAGGGTCGATGAAAAACAATTTGAGTATTATACTAGATCTCATGCGTGGCTTACTTCTTATGCTCCTTATTCTAAGCCAAAATATGTAGTTACCGTTCTTTTGGAGCATGGTGGGAGAAATATTACTTCAGGGGCAACTGTAGCTAAAATTTATCAAAAAATGATTGAACTTGGATATTTTAAATAATTTTTAGTTGTAAATTGAGTTTTTCAAAAAAAACTTTTTTAGCAATTGGTTTAAAAACCTTGTATTAAACAAATTATAAGTTTAATACAAGGAAAATTTATCTATGTTAACAAAAGTATCTTAAAAGATGGCTTTTGTTCTTTTTTCAAGCCAAACTAGAGCTTTTGGAAAATCACCTAGCTTAGGAGAAAGTTTTTCAAATACTTCTTTGTGGTAATTGTTTAACCACTCTTTTTCTTTTTCATCTAACATTTTTGTATCAATACAAGATATTTCAAAAGGACAAAGAGTAACAGGTTTAAAGTATAAAAATTCTCCAAAATCTTTATTTTTAGGATTTTCTACTTTGGTATGAATAACTAAATTTTCAAGTCTTATACCCCATTTGCCTACTTTATAAATACCTGGCTCTATGGAAGTTAGCATACCTTCTTTGGCTTTTGTTTTTTCAAGCATAGGGGATAGATAAGATAAAACTTGTGGACCTTCATGGACATTTAAAAAATATCCCACGCCATGTCCTGTGCCGTGCATATAGTCAATTTGTTCTTTCCATAAAGGTACGCGTGCGATTGCATCAAGTAAGGGCATAGCTACATCTTTTGGAAAAATTGCACTAGAAATGGCAATATGTGCTTTTAAAACCAAGGTATAGTCATGAATTTGTTCTGCATTAGCCTTTCCTATAGGCACAACGCGTGTAATATCTGTTGTGCCGTTTTTATATTGTCCACCAGAATCAATAAGTAAAAGCCCATCTTTTTTAAGATAAGCAAAACTGTCTTTTGTGGCTTTATAATGTGGATATGCTGCGTTTTTGTTAAAGCCTGCTATAGTGGCAAAGCTATCACTTATGTAGTACTTGCTTTGCGCTCTAAATTCGCTCGCTTTAGTATCTATGTCCAATTCGCTTATTAATTCTTTATTTTCTATCGCTTCTTCAAGCCAAGCAAAAAATTTACATAAAGCCACTCCATCTTCTATCATAGCATCTTGTATATGCGCTATTTCTTTTGTATTTTTAGCTGCTTTTAAATGAGTGCTTGGATTAATTTCTTGAATGATTTTTACGCTTTTGTCTAAAGAATTCATGAGTAAAGCGGTCATTTTTGAAGGTTCAATAAGCAAATTTGTATTTGCAAGTTTTTCAAGCTCCATGATGATTTCATCATAATTTTTAAGCCAAAACCCATCTAAATTTAATTTTTTTTCAAGTTCTGAATTTACTTTTTTCTGATCAACAAAAAGCAAAACTTTGTCTTCCAAGATTAGTAAATGACTTAAAAATACAGGATTGTAATTTACATCATTCCCCCTTAAATTTGTAAGCCAAGCTATATCATCAAGGCTGGAGATTAAATGAGAAGTAGCATTTAAATTTTTCATTTTTTGACGCACTAATGCTAATTTTTCTTTTCTTGAGTAAGAGCAGTATTCTAGTTCGTGTTCATAAATTTTTTCTTGTGGTAAAGTGGGACGATCTTTCCAAAGTGGACTTATCAAATCTATATGTTTTAAATTTGCCTTGCAATTAATCTGTAAATCTTTTTGTAAAGATAAAGGTAAAAGTGCAAAATCGATGCCTAAAATTTGATCTTCGCTTAAATTTTTTTCCAACCATTTGGTAAAAGTATTTTTAGCATCTTGCTTTTGTAAAAGTATGCCACTACCTTCTAATTCCTTTTGTGCTTGAAGCCAATATCTTCCATCTACCCACAAAAAGCCCTCTTCTTGCGTGATAAGAACTGTTCCAACAGAACCCTTAAAGCCACTGATAAAGACTCTGTTTTTGTAATATTCTGGTAAATATTCGCTCAAATGCGGATCCGCACTTAAGATGAGATAGGCGTCAATATTATTTTCTTTCATTAATCTTCTAAGTTCTAATACTCTTTGTTTGTAAATACTCATATTTTCTCCTTAATATTAATTTTTAGTATTTTATTGATAGGTTTTTTGAGTATAAGTAAAATTATAACAGCACCAAGTAATATCCACATACATTGGTAAAATAAATTTGGCAAATAAGCTATATTTTCTTCACTTGCTTTACCACCTATGAATCCAGCTAAAGCATTGCCTAATGCACTTGCTACAAACCAAAGTCCCATGATTTGATTTTTGATTAAATCAGGGGCAACCTTAGCCATTATAGAGAGTCCAATAGGAGACACGCATAGTTCCCCAAGTGTTAAAAAGAATATACTTATGATAATCCAAGCCATGGATATTGGTAAACCATTGTTGTTTATTAGATTTTGTGAAGCAAAGGTCATCATCATAAAACCAATACCGGCAAATAATATTCCTAAAGTAAATTTTCCAATGGAAGAAAAATATATATTTTTTTCTCTAAAAATATCCAAATATAACTTGCTATAGGAGCAAGTATGATGATAAAAATTGGATTAAAAGATTGAAACCAGTTTGTTGGAATTTTCCAATCAAAAATATTTCTATTTGTAAAATCTTGCGCAAAAAGATTATAAGCGGTAGGTTTTTGTTCAAAAGTACTCCAAAAAAAGTGGCCGCAAAGAATAAAACAATTAAAATTGTTAATTGCTGTTTTTCTCTTTTATTTAAGGTTTTAAAAACAAAAAAATATATGAAATAAATTACCAAACATAGTAAAATTACAATTAGAAGTTTTTTTGATAGTATTATGGGATTAATATCTGCAAGATTAATAAAAATTAGAAAAAATCCAATAATACTTAACAAGCTTATACTTAGTATAAGAGTTAAATTTTTACTTTTTTTAAATGGTTGTTCCCAGTTTTGCTTTAAAGTACAATTTTTATGAAATTCTTCAAGTTCAGGGGTAGCTTTAAAATATAAAATAAGCAAAGAGATTAGCATACCTAAACCTCCTATGCCAAATCCTAAATGATAATTCCATTTTGCTTGAACAAAACCACATATAAGAGGAGCAATGAATGCTCCAATGTTAATTCCTATATAAAAAATCGTATAGCCAGTATCGCATCTTGTATCATTTTGTTTATATAACATTCCAACTGTTACAGAAGCGTTAGTTTTAAAAAATCCAGTACCAATAACGATAAAAGTAAGCCCTAGGAAAAACATAGGTGTGCTTAAAATAGATAAGGCTATGCTAATATGTCCTAAAGTTATAATAAAAGAACCTAGAAATAAAGCCTTTTTTGCCCTGAATAATTATCAGTAATCCAGCCTCCAGGAAGCGTGCTGCTAAATACAAGCTCCTGCAAAAATACCATAAAAGCAAATCTTTCCCAAAGTTCTACCATTGATAGAGAGAATAAAGGCTTGCGATGACCTAGGAAATTTGTATCGAGTTTTTGTATTTCTTGTTTAGTCACTTCCCAATACCTTTCTTTTTTATGTTTAAAATATTTTAACTAATAGTAATAGAAAAATAATTAAATTACAATATTTTTAAATATTTTTTTATAATAATATTTAAAAATATAATATTTTAATATTATTATAAATTAACAAATTTAAACATTAAATCAAGCTTTAATTTTAAACCCTGTGTATTGTATAGTTTTATTTTATCAATTTTTAAAGCTATAGGAAGATTTTCTAAATTTTGTATAAAATTGAGTAAGTCTTTAAAGTTGCCATTTAAACTTAGAGAAACATAATTATAGTGAATAAAATTTTTGTTTTCTTGGGAAAATTTTATTTCATTAATGATTAAATTTTTGGATAAATTATTGATTTTTTTATTGAAAAAATCTTTATCATAAGAAAATAAATGCAATTTTTCTTTATAGTATTTTAATTTTTCTTCCTCTATTTTTATCTGTTTTGTTAGCTTTGTCTCTATTTCTTTAAGATGTGAATTTTCTATTTTTGCTTCATTTAATGCAAGGTAATTATGTTCTACTAATGTTTTTTGAAAAATATCTTCCAAAAAGTGATCGTGAATTTTAAAAGCTAAAAACAAAGCACAAAGACAGATAAAAGAAATAAAAAGAAATTTTTCCCTAGGATTTAAATTCTGCAAAAATACTTCTATTTTATTCATGTATGACTTCTAATATGATATTAAATGTTTCTTCATTTTTATCAAGAATTTTAAAAGCAGAATTTAGATTTTCTAATGCTCTTTTAAAGTGGTTTTCATCGATAAAAGAAAGAATGATTTTTGTTTGTTCAAATTCAAGATTTGTGATTTTAAGGTCATTGGAGTTAAGCCATGATATGATTTGATTTAGAATGATTGCCTTATTTTTGTCTAAATTGATTTCTTTTGTTATGGTGGATAAAATATGAAATTGTTGTTGTGTAGATGATATTTTATTGGAAAGAGTAAAGTTTAAATCTTGTATGTTTGTTAATAATTTTTGCTTATCTTGTTTTAGTTTAGAAATTTCTTCTTGTATGATAAAATTTTTATTTTGAATTTCCTTATTTTGTTTGTACTCTATAAAATCTTTAAATAATAAAATCATCATGCTAAGACTAAAGCTAAAAATAAATATTAATATAATTTTAAAAGAAATAGATATTTTTATTTTATTATGCTTGATAAAATTACAATTTTGATCTAGATTTTTTATACTATATGAACTTAATTTCAATAAACTATTTTTATCAAGAATATCATTTAGATTTAAACATTTTATTTGAGATGAGAAGTAATGTTTGATTGTATTCAAATCCTGATAAAGTAGCAATTTGCTTTCATAGTGTTTTAAAAGTTCTGTAAATCGATTTTGTTTAAAAAATAAATCCATATTACCTGGATTGAAATTTTCGATTTTTTTAAGATTGATAAATTTTCCTTCTTGGTAAAAATATAAATATAAAGTTTGATCATATAAATTTAAAACACAATAATCACTTTCCTCAATAAATCTTTCATCAAACAAAGCTTGAAAAATTAAAGGCTCAGGAAAGCAAAAACGACTTTTTTTCAATTTGTAAACAGGCGCTAAAAAACAATGATAAATTTCATTATGTTTAAAAAAAGCTATTTGATAGTCAAAGGGTTTGCTTAGCTTAAAATCTGCGGTTAAATTGTTAAAAAGTTCGTCTTCTTTGGATATTCCTGTTCTTTGAGCATAAAGCAAATCTGTAGATTTTATAAAATTTATTTTATTTAATGAATTAATTTTCATCATTTAAAAGTTTTTTTAAAAATTCTTCATCTTTTTGCCAGTTTTTTTTCACTGTTATGAAAAGCTTTAAAAGTACTTTTTTTTGTGCAAGTTTTGAAATTTTAAAGCGTGCATCTTTGCCTATCCTTTTTAAAGTTGCCCCTTCTTTTCCTATAAGCATACCCTTGTGAGAGTTTGTATCTGTGATGATATTGGCTTCTAGGATTAAAAGATTAGGTGTGTCTTTGGTGCGATTGATAAGCACTTCGCTACTATAAGGAAGCTCATCGCTTAAATTTTCATAAATACTTTCAAGTATGAAATCTCTATAAAGTTCTTTTTCGCTACTCGCACTTAAAAATTCAGGATCATAAAAATACTCATGTTCATCAAGGTATTTTACTATCTCATCTAACAAGCCTTTTTTATAGCTTTTTTTCTTAGAAGAATAAGGAATGATAGCCTTAAAATGTTGGCTAAATTTTGCATATTCGCTAAGTTTTTTTAAAAGCGTAGCATTGTCGGTTAAATCTACTTTATTTAAAGCGATGATATGTGGTACTTGTGGGTTTAGACTAAGGAAATTTTCATAGTCTTTTGTACTATCAAAAACACTTGCCACAAATAAAATCACATCACAATCTCCCATGGATTTAATAGCACTTTGGACAAGCAGTTGATTAAGCGTAGCACCGCTTTCGTGAAGTCCTGGGGTATCGATAAAAATGATTTGATTTTTTTCATGCATCACTATGGCTTTGATTTTACGCCTTGTGGCATTTTGTTTGTGAGAAACTAGGGCGATTTTTTCTTCTAATAAGGAATTGATTAAAGTACTTTTTCCTGCATTAGTACGCCCTATGATGCTAACAAAGCCACTTTTCACAAAATATACCTTGCAAGATCTTTATTTTCTATGATATCTCCGAGTTTTTCTTCTACCATTTTTTTATCCACTACGAATTTTTTACCCGCATACTCATCAGCTTCAAAGCTTAAATCTTCAAGTAATTTTTCTATCACAGTATGTAAGCGTCTAGCACCTATATCTTGCATTTCTTCATTGGCTCTTGAAGCTATTTTTGCTATTTCTTTAATTGCCTCATCATTAAAATCAAGTTCTAAATTTTCAGTTTTTAAAAGCTGAGAGTATTGTTTTAAAAGTGAATTTTTAGGGCGTGTTAAAATTTCATAAAGAGCTTTATCATCAAGACTATCTAATTCCACTCTTAAAGGAAAGCGTCCTTGCAATTCAGGGATAAGATCGCTTGGTTTGCTAAGATGAAAAGCTCCTGCGGCGATAAAGAGAATATGATCGGTTTTTAAAGTACCTATTTTTGTTTGTACATTTGATCCCTCGACTATAGGAAGTAAGTCTCTTTGCACCCCTTCTTTGCTTGGATCTTGGCGGTTTGAATTTCCGCTTGAAACAGCGATTTTATCGATTTCATCAATAAAAATAATCCCTTCATTTTCCGCTCTTTTTAAGGCTTCGCTTTTGATGCTTTCTTGATCTAGGATTTTTTCTCCTGCTTCGTTTTTTAAAGCATTTTTAGCGTCTTTGATTTTCATTTCTTTTTTGACTTTTTTGCTGCCAACGCCTATAACCTTAACTATATCTTGCATTGCACCCATTTCAGGAGGTAGGTTAGGATTGGTATCAAACATATTTTGTGAAATTTCTATCTCTATGGCGCTTTCATCAAGATCGCCATTTCTTAGTTTAGTTCTCATTTTTTCAAGACTGTTTTTATATTCTTCTTGTTTTTCATCGCTGATACCTTTTGGTAGAGGTGGCAAAAGTTTTTCTAAAATTTTATTTTCTATAAATTCATCGATTTTATCTTTGTTTTTTTCTCTTTGTTCGTTTTTTACTAAATTTAAAGCTGCATTGGCAAGATCTCTTACCATGCTTTCTACATCACGACCTACAAAACCTACTTCAGTATATTTACTTGCTTCGATTTTGATGAAAGGAAAGCCCATCATTTTAGCTAAACGCCTAGCGATTTCTGTTTTTCCTACACCTGTAGAACCTATCATCAAGATATTTTTTGGCACTATATCATCTTGCAACTCAGGGCTAAGTTGCATTCTGCGGTAGCGATTTCTTAAAGCTATAGCTATGATTTTTTTAGCTTTTTTTTGTCCTATAACATAATCATCTAAAAATTTAACGATTTCTTTTGGAGTTAGATTCATTTCTCATCCTCGATTACATAAGTTTTGATATTGGTATTGGTATAAATGCAAATTTCACCTGCGATTTGAAGACTTGATTTTACAAGTTCTTCTTCATCTAAATCGGTATGTTTTGCTAAGGCTCTAGCAGCTGAAAGTGCATAGTTTCCACCACTTCCTATGGCTGCGATTTGCCCATCTTCAGGTTCGACCACATCGCCTGTACCAGAAAGTAGAAAAATGTGATTTCTATCAAGTACAAGCATCATGGCTTCAAGTTTTCTTAGGTATTTGTCTTTTCTCCATTCTTTAGAAAAGTCAATTGCTGCTTTTAAAAGATCGCCTTTAGAACTTTGAAGGAGATTTTCAAACATATCAAAAAGATTAAAAGCATCAGCTGTTGATCCTGCAAAACCTGCTAAAACTTTGCCATTGTTGAGTTTTCTAATCTTTACAGCATTGCCTTTTAGCACCGTATTTCCAAAGCTTACTTGTCCATCTCCGCCAATTACGGATTTATTTTTACCTTTGTAAGCTAAAATCGTTGTTGCGTGAAACATTATTCTGCCTTTATATTTATGTTAAATTTAGCATGGATTGCGTGTCCAAGTTTTACGCTTACTTCGTGGACTCCTAAGCTTTTTAAGGTATCACATTCTAAACTTTTTTTATCGATTTCTATATGGCTTTGTTCTTTTAGGGCGTGAGCGATTTCATCTTTGGTTACGCCACCAAACAAACTTCCATTTGCACCTACGGGTTTTGAAATTTCAAGAGTGATTTTGCTAAGTTCTTCTTTGAGTTTTTCTAAATTTGCGATTTCAAAGCGTAAATTTTCAGCCTCTTTTTTCTTGTCGCTTTCATATTTTCTTAAAACTTCATTAGTAGCTGCTTTAGCAAAGCCTTTAGCGATTAAGAAATTTTGTCCGTAACCGTCTTTTACTTCTTTTATTTCTCCTGCTTTTCCAAATGCTTTTACATCTTTGATTAATAATACTTTCATTTTATTCCTTTATTAAAATTTTCTTCCATTTTTTCCTGCGATGATAAAACGCAAAGCATTAAGCTTGATAAAGCCTGCTGCATCTTTTTGATTGTACACTTCATCTTCTTCAAAAGTACAATAAGCTGCGTTAAACAAGCTATCGTTCGAACTTTCTCGTCCTATAACCATCACATTGCCTTTATAAAGCTCGAGTTTTACTCTGCCATTGGCGTGAATTTGAGACTCATCGATTAAGGCTTGAAGCATCATTCTTTCAGGCGAGAACCAATAGCCATTGTAAATTAAACTTGCGTATTTTGGCATGAGTTCATCTTTTAAGTGTGCTGCTTCTCTATCAAGCGTGATGCTTTCAAGCGCCCTGTGTGCTTTTAAAAGTATGGTACCACCTGGTGTTTCGTAACAACCACGGCTTTTCATACCTACATAGCGATTTTCTACTATATCAAGGCGTCCTATACCGTGTTTGCAGCCTAGTTCGTTAAGTTTGGTTAAAAGTCCTGCAGGACTTAGTTTTTCTCCATTTATCGCTACTAAATCTCCTTTTTGGAAATCAAGTTCTATAATTTCACTTTCATTTGGAGCATCTTTTGGGCTTTTACTCCATCTCCACATATCTTCTTCAGGTGCGTGTGCAGGATCTTCTAAGACAAGTCCTTCGTAAGAAATATGAAGTAAATTTGCGTCCATAGAATAAGGAGATTTTCCTTTTTTCTTAGAAATATCAATACCGTGTTTTTGTGCATAAGCAAGGAGCTTTTCGCGACTGTTTAAATCCCACTCACGCCATGGAGCGATGATTTTTAAATCGGGATTAAAAGCAAGATAACCAAGTTCAAAACGCACTTGATCATTTCCTTTACCTGTGGCACCATGACTTACTGCATCAGCACCTGTTTGCAGGGCGATTTGTGCTTGAGTTTTTGCTATAAGTGGTCTTGCTATACTTGTTCCTAAAAGATATTCTCCTTCATAAATCGCATTGGCTCTAAACATAGGAAATACATAATCTTTAACAAATTCATCTCTTAAATCTTTAATGAAAATATTTTCTTCTTTTATGCCTAAAGAAAGGGCTTTTTTTCTTGCAGGTTCGAGTTCTTCACCTTGACCAATATCTGCTGTAAAAGTTACAACTTCACAATTATACTCATCTTGAAGCCATTTTAAAATAATGCTCGTATCAAGCCCCCCAGAATACGCTAAAACTACTTTTTTTACTTCATTTTTCATAAGATATCCTTTGTTAAAATAGATTTGAAAATTGTAAAATTGTATCCAAATTTCATTAAAGAAAAGTTTTTACTTGCTATTTTCTTAAAAAATAAAGCAAAGGCGTAAGCAAATTTTGTTCCAAAAATTGATTTTTTTTGCTAAAATTGCTTTTATGAGAGTAGATAAATTTTTAAATGTAGTTAATATCACGAAAAGAAGAGCTATTTCTGAAGATATGTGTAAAAGTGGTGTAGTGGGGATTAATGGCGTTATTGTTAAAGCGAGTAAAGAGGTTAAGGTGGGTGATATTATCACTTTACATTTTACTGAATACACTCAAAAATATAAAGTCCTAGCTATACCTAGCACGAAAAGTATTCCTAAAAACGCACAAAATGAATATGTGGTAAAATTATGAAAGAATTTATTTTAGCAAAAAATGAGATCAAAACGATGCTTCAAATAATGCCTAAAGAAGGTGTTGTTTTGCTTCAAGGAGATTTGGCTAGCGGAAAAACAAGCTTAGTGCAAGCTTGGGTTAAATTTCTTGGTCTTGATGCAAGGGTGGATTCTCCAACTTTTTCCATTATGCAAAGATATGAAAATCATGATATTTGCATTTATCATTATGATATTTATCAAGAAGGTTTAGAAGGACTTTTAGCGAATGGTTTATTTGAAAATTTTTTTGAAAAAGGTTTGCATTTGGTTGAATGGGGCGGTGAAAATTTGAAAAAAACTTTAATGAAATTTGGAATTTCTACTATCCAGATTAAAATTAGCATTAAAGATGACAAAAGAAAGTATGAAATTTATGAGTAAATTAGAAATTGTAAATTTAGAAAAAATTATTAAAAAAACTAAGATTATACATGGAATTTCTTTAGAGGTTAATAGCGGAGAAGTTGTAGGACTTTTAGGGCCAAATGGTGCAGGAAAAACGACAACTTTTTATATGATATGTGGACTTATTTCCCCAAGTAGTGGAAAAGTTCTTTTAGACGGTTTAGATGTGACAAAAGATCCTTTAAACAAAAGAGCTAGATCAGGGATAGGTTATTTACCTCAAGAAAGTAGTATTTTTAAGGATTTAAGTGTAGAAGATAACCTGCTTTTAGCGGCTCAGATTTTTTATAAAGATAAAAAAATTTTACATGATAAAGTTGAGCAAATGCTTGAACTCTTAAGTATAGAGCCTATTCGTTTAAGGAAAGGTTTAAGTTTAAGTGGAGGTGAAAGAAGGCGTTGTGAGATCGCTAGAAGCTTGATGTGTGAACCTAAGTTTTTGCTTCTTGATGAGCCTTTTGCAGGTGTTGATCCTATAGCAGTGGCTGAAATTCAAACTTTAATTAAAGAGCTTAAAAGATTGGGGATTGGGGTTTTAATTACCGATCATAATGTGCGTGAGACTTTGGCTATTTGTGATAGAGCTTATGTTATAAGATCGGGCTCTTTGCTTGCTAGTGGGAATGCTGATGAAATTGCAACCAATAAAGACGTGAAAAAGTATTATTTAGGAGCGGAGTTTAAACTCCTTGATTGATGTTAAAGCAAAAAATCACCCAAGCACCCAAGACTAAAATTTCTCAAACTTTACGCTCTTGGTTGCCGATTTTACAAGCAAATATAGAGGATTTAAAAGAAAATTTAGATAAATTTGCTGAGGATAATCCTTTCTTAAATGTTCAAGATTCGATACAAACTCATGATAAGGGTAAGAATTATTTTGATTCATTTTATAAACATAATGTAAATTCGGCTTTTGTGGATAGTAAAGGACTTGCCAAAAAAAGTGTTTATGAGCTTTTAAATGAACAGATTCTTCCTCCTTTGTTTCCTACAAACAAATCTCAAGAACTTGCAAAAAAAATTATAGAATGCTTAAATGAGGAAGGATATTTTGAATACGATGAAGAATTTTTAAAAGAGTATTCTTTGGAAGAAATTGAGCGAGTAAGAGCAAGATTTAAATTTTTAGATCCTGTAGGAGTGGGAGCTAAAGATTATAAAGAAGCATTTTTATTTGCTCTTGAAAATATGGAGTTAGATGAAGATATTGATGAGTTTTGTAGAATGTTGATTATGGATTTTGAAAATATACAAAACTATACCAAAGAGCCTTTATATAAAGAAGCATTAGCTGTACTTAAGCGCTTTAGCACTCCCCCTTTTTTGGAATATTTTGAAGATTCTCGTATAATTGTTCCTGATATTTTTGTTTATAAAGAAAATGGTGAAATTAAAGTAAAAATCAATGATGATTATTATCCTGAAATTTCAATCCAAACTGATGGTTTAGAGCATGATTTTTTAAGTCATTACATCAAAGAAGCAAAAAATTTAGTTGATGCTTTAGCGATGAGAAAAGCTACTCTTTATAAAATAGGGCTTATGATAGTAGAATATCAATATGATTTTTTCATGGGAAAAGAGATAAAACCTATGACTTTTAAGGATTTAGCACTTGATTTAGAACGCAATGCTTCGACTATATCAAGAGCTGTGGCAAATAAATATTTAAGTTGTGAAAGAGGACTTATCCCTTTGCGTGATTTTTTTGCTTTTGCTCTTGATGAAGAGGGAGAGACTTCAAATGTAGGTGTTAAAGAATTTGTGGCAAATTTAGTAAAGAATGAAGATCGCAATAAACCTTTAAGCGATAGTAAAATTTTAGAATTAATCAAAGAAGAATTTAAAGTAGATATAGGGCGAAGAACTATTACAAAATATCGCAAACATCTTAATATAGCAAGCTCTACAGATAGAAAAAAATTATATGAACTTGAAGGATAAAATTCTATCAATCTATCAAACCCATTACACTTTTGTTTTATATTTAAATTTAATTTAAATAATATAAAAAATTATTGTTTTATTTTTAGAAATATTATTCTTTAATTTAAAAATGTGATACAATAATAACTGTTTTTAAATATTAATTTTCAAAGGAGTTAAAATGGACTTTTTAACAAGCCTTAGTGAGGGAGGGCAATTTGCAATCCAAATCATTATCGTTTTAATTTGTCTTTTTTACGGTGCAAAAAAAGGTGGTATAGCGCTTGGTTTGCTTGGTGGTATAGGTATTTTAATGCTTGTATTTGCTTTTCATATAAAACCTGGAAAACCAGCTATAGATGTTATGCTTACAATTTTAGCGGTAGTGGTTGCAAGTGCAACTTTGCAAGCAAGTGGTGGTCTTGATGTTATGCTTCAAATAGCAGAAAGAATTTTAAGACGCAATCCTAAATTTTTAACGATATTAGCGCCTTTTGTAACCTGCTTTTTGACTATACTTTGTGGAACAGGACATGTGGTTTATACTATTATGCCTATTATTTACGATATAGCGATTAAAAACGGTATTCGTCCCGAGCGTCCAATGGCAGCAGCTTCTATATCATCACAAATGGGTATTATTGCATCTCCTGTATCTGTGGCTGTTGTGAGTTTGACCGCTTTGCTTTTAAATGCTAATCATAAATTAGCGGGTTTTGATGGTTATATCAATCTTCTTCAAATTACTATACCTAGTACATTGTTTGGCGTATTGTGTGTAGGAATTTTTTCTTGGTTTAGAGGGAAGGATTTGGATAAAGATGAGGTATTTCAAGAAAAACTTAAAGATCCTGAATTTAAAAAATATGTTTATGGGGATTCTAAAACACTTTTAGGTGTTAAACTTCCAAAGAGCAATTGGGTTGCAATGTGGATTTTCTTAGGAGCTATTGTTTTAGTGGCTTTACTGGGCGTATTTGATTTTTTACGTCCAAATTGGGGTCAAGTTGTAAAAAATGGCATTCCTCAAGTAGATGCTTTAGGCAATCCTAAAATGGACGTTTTATCTATGGTCTCAGTCATTCAAATGTTCATGCTTTTAGCAGGTTCTTTGATTGTTATCTTTACTAAAACAGATGCAAAGAAAATTGGCTCTAATGAAATTTTTAAATCTGGCATGATAGCACTTGTTGCGGTTTTTGGAATTTCTTGGATGGCTGATACTATGTTTGCAGTTCATACTCCTATGATGAAAGCAGTGCTTGGAGATATAGTAAAAGAGCATCCTTGGACTTATGCTGTAATGCTTCTTTTGATTTCGAAATTTGTAAACTCTCAAGCAGCGGCTATTTCGGCTTTTGTTCCTTTGGCTTTAGGAATTGGTGTTGAACCCGGTGTGATTGTTGCTTTTGCAGCTGCTTGTTATGGGTATTATATTTTACCAACTTATCCAAGCGATTTAGCTACTATACAATTTGACAGATCAGGTACTACTCATATTGGTAAATTTGTTATTAATCATAGTTTTATTTTACCAGGTCTTATAGGTGTAATTACTTCTTGTATAGCGGGTTATTTTATCGCTATGGTAGCGGGCTATCTTTAAAAAATTTTAGCAGGATTGTTCCTGCTAAATTCTCCATTTATCTTTTTGTTTAATGTAAATAAAAATTATAAATAAATCATAAAATTAGTATTAATCAAAATATAAGCTTAACAAGGATAGAATAAATCCTATTTTGAATCAATGAGAAAGGGCTATCCTATGGATGTTATCTTTGCTTTTGCTTTTAGCTTTTGGTAGTTTATGATTTTTTATCCATTTTTGTGAAATTCAAACTAGGACATGCGGATGATGTTTTTACTAGTTTTAAGCTTAATACTTGCTCTTTATTTATTTTATGCTTATTATATCCTGAAAAATTTTAAAGGAAAAATATGCTAGAAATTTTAATAACACTGATTATAGCTTTTATATTGGCTTTAATTTTTGGAAACTATCTTTATAAAATTGCAAGCTGTAAAAAAAACTATTTTTGATTTTATTTTTAATCCAATTGATAACTTAATTTATAAAATTTGTGCAATTGATAGAAAAAATATGACTTGGCAAAAATTATTCTTTGCATTTAATTGCTTTTAATGCCTTAGTGGCTATTTTTTCTTTCGTGATTTTTTATTTGCAAGATAAACTTTTTTTAAATCCCAATTCGATAAATTCTATGAAAGGGGATTTGAATTTAAACACTGTAATTAGTTTTACTACAAATACAAACCTTCAGCATTATAGTGGAGAGAGTGCTTTAAGTTTGCTTTCCCAAAATACAGGCATTTTACTTGCTATGTTTGTTTCAAGTGCAAGTGGATATTCTGCTTGTATGGCTTTTTGTCGTGCTTTATGTGGTATGCAAATGGGAATTTTATGAAGATTTTACGCGTATTATTACGCGTTTGATGTTGCCTTTAAGTTTTATTTTGGCTGTAATTTTATCTCTGAAGGCGTGGTGTAAAATTATCACGCAAATTTTAGCGTGCTTACTTTAGAAAATAAATTTCAAAGCATTGCCACAGGTCCTGTTGCAGCTCTTGAGTCTATAAAACATTTAGGGACAAATAGGGGTGGTTTTTTTGGTGCTAATTCAAGCATGCCTTTTGAAAATCCTGCTTTACTTACAAATTTTTTGCAAATTTTATCCATGATGCTTATTCCTAGTGCCTGTGTTGTAGCTTTTGGATTGATGGTTTATCATAGAAAAGAAAGACAAGGTTTTGCTCTTATGGGAAAAGAAGGGGGAGTTATTTTTGGTGCAATGGGGATTATTTTTATCATTTCTTTGCTTTTAATTTATTTTAGCGAAAAAATGTCAAATCCAAATTTGGATTCTTTGGGTTTAAATGCAAATTTGGGAAATTTGGAAGGTAAAGAAATAAGATTTGGCACAGATGGTTCGAGTTTATTTAGTGCTGTAACTACTGCTTTTACTGCAGGAAGCGTTAATAATATGCACGATAGTTTAAATCCATTAAGTATCAGTGCTACTTTGCTAAATATGATGCTAAATGTAGCTTTCGGTGGCGAAGGAGTAGGGCTTATGAATATGATTATTTATGTGCTCTTAACCGTGTTTATTTGTGCATTAATGATAGGTAGAACTCCAGAATTCTTGGGTAAAAAAATAGAAAGCGCACAAATGAAGCTTATAGCTTTGGTAATTCTTATCCATCCTTTATTAATCCTTGTTTTAAGTGCATTAGCTGTTGTTTTTGCAAAAGATAGTATAAGCAATCCTAGCTTTCATGACTTGGCTCAAATTTTGTATGAATTTAGTTCTTCGGCAGCAAATAATGGTTCAGGACTTGAAGGTTTAAAAGATGATAATTTATTTTGGAATTTAAGCACAGCTTTTGCTATGTTTTGTGGGCGTTATTTGGTTTTAATAGCTCAGCTTGCTATAGCTGGATCGCTTTTGGCTAAAAATACACAAGAAAATACTGCAAATTCTTTAAAAACAGATAATTTAACTTTTATGTTTGTGCTTGTTTGTATTATATATATTTTTGCTGCACTTACTTTTTTTCCAGTGCTTACTTTATCAAGCGTTGCAGAATATTTATCTTTATGGCATTAAGGAGAGTCAATGTCTAAAAAACAAAATAAACTCATTACAAAAGAAATTTTAAATAATGCCATAAAAGGAGCATTTTTAAAATTTGATCCACGCTTGATGGTAAAAAATCCTGTTATGTTTATGGTGGAAGTTGGATCGATTCTTACTTTGATTTTAAGTATTTTTCCTACTTTATTTAATGGAAATTCTGATGAAAGAATTTATAACATCTTAATCACTTTTATTTTATTTATAATCTTGCTTTTTGCAAATTTTGCAGAAAGTATTGCAGAAGGAAGGGGTAAAGCCCAAGCAGCTACCTTAAGACAAAGCAAAAAGGATTCTAAAGCTAGACGCATAAAAAGTGATGGCAGTGAAGAAATGCTTAATTCTAGCGAGTTAAAAATAGGTGATATAGTTTTAGTTAAAGCAGGTGAACTTATACCTAATGATGGAGAAATTATAGAAGGTGCTGCAAGTGTTGATGAATCAGCTATTACAGGTGAAAGTGCACCTGTTATGCGTGAAGCGGGCGGTGATTTTTCTTCTGTTACAGGTGGGACTACGGTTTTAACTGATTTTTTAAAGATTAAAATTTTAGTTGGAGCTGGGGAAAGTTTTTTAGATAAAATGATCAATCTTGTAGAAGGTGCTGCGCGTCAAAAAACTCCAAATGAAATTGCTCTTAATACTCTTTTAATTGTACTTAGTTTGAGTTTTTTGGTGGTGGTTGTAAGTTTATATCCTTTTATGCAATTTTTAGGCGTGAGTTTGCCTATTTCATGGTTAGTAGCATTGCTTGTATGTCTTATTCCTACAACTATAGGGGGGCTTTTATCAGCTATAGGAATAGCAGGTATGGACAGGGTAACGCGTTTTAATGTGATCGCACTTTCAGGCAAGGCTGTTGAAAGTTGTGGTGATGTTGATACTATGATTTTAGATAAAACAGGAACGATTACTTTTGGAAACCGTTTGGCAAATGAATTTTATGAAGTTCAAGGTATAAGTAAAGAAGAAATGATTAAAGCTTGTGTTTTATCCTCTTTAAAAGATGAAACTCCAGAAGGTAAAAGCATAGTTGCATTGGCTCAAAAAATGGGTTATGAATTAGAAGGTAATGATATTAAAGAATTTATCGAATTTAGCGCTCAAAATAGAATGAGTGGTGTGGATTTGCAAGATAATATAAAAATTCGCAAAGGTGCTTTTGATGCTATAAGAGCTTATATAAGCGAAATGAATGGAAAAATTCCTAGCGATTTAGAAACGAAGGTAATGGAAATTTCAAATCTTGGTGGTACTCCTTTGGTAGTGTGTAAAAATGAAAAAATTTTAAGAGTGATTTATCTAAAGGATACAGTAAAACACAGTAAAACCAGGACTTAAAGAGCGCTTTGATGAGCTTAGAAAAATGGGCATAAAAACTTTAATGTGTACCGGAGATAATCCTTTAACAGCAGCTACTATAGCCAAAGAAGCAGGGCTTGATGGATTTATAGCAGAATGCAAGCCTGAAGATAAAATAGAAGCTATTAAAAAAGAACAAGCCCAAGGTAAGATAGTAGCCATGACAGGAGATGGAACCAATGATGCTCCAGCTCTTGCACAAGCTGATGTAGGTATAGCTATGAACTCAGGAACTCAAGCAGCCAAAGAAGCAGCCAATATGATAGATCTTGATTCTAATCCTACTAAAATTTTAGAAGTAGTTGAAATAGGAAAAGGTTTGCTTATTACTAGAGGCAGTCTTACAACTTTTAGTATGGCAAATGATATTGCTAAGTATTTTGCTATTTTACCTGCTATGTTTAGTGTGGTTTTACCTCAAATGCAAATTTTAAATATTATGCATTTAGCTACCCCGCAAAGCGCTATTTTATCAGTACTTATTTTTAATGCTATTATTATACCTTTGCTCATACCTATTGCTATGCGTGGAGTTAAATTTAAGCCTATGAAAAGCGAGCATTTGCTTTTAAGAAATTTAAGTATTTATGGTTTGGGTGGTATGATCGCACCTTTTATAGGGATAAAAAATAATTGATATTCCTATAGCTTGGATACTTAGAATTTTAGGAGTGTGATATGTTTAGAACTTTGCTTAGTTTTTTTGTGGTAATGCTAATATTGTGTACTCTTGTTTATCCTTTTGCTTTAAATACAGTTGCAAAATTTATTTTTCCTTATCAATCAAGTGGAAGTTTAGTAGATAAAGAAGGTCGTCCGACTTTGGATGTAAGCAAAGCGGTAGGTTCAAAGCTTTTGGGTCAAGATTTTAATAAACCTTATTTTCTACATTCAAGAACATCTGTGTCAAATTACAATACAAGCGATACAAATGAAAGCAGTGTAAGTTTAGGTGGATTTAATTATGCTATGTCAAATCCTGCTTTAAAAGAGCGTGTGCAAAAAGATTTGCAAAAATTTTTAGATGAAAATCCGCAAATTACAAAAGAACAAATTCCTTTGGATTTATTAAGTGCTTCAGGATCAGGTCTTGATCCTCATATCAGTCTTCAAGCAGCCCTAGTGCAAATTCCTAGGATAAGTCAATCTTCAAAAATCACCAAAGAAGAACTAGAAAAAATCATTCAAGAAAATACCGAGTCTAAATTTTTAGGGATTTTTGGGGAAGAAAAGGTTAATGTTTTAGCTGTTAATATAGCTATTGCTAAAGCCATGAAAAAAGAATAAACATGCAAAGACAAAGTCCTGAACAAATTCTAAAAAACTTGAGGTTAAAGCTAAGGAAGAAGAAAAAAACAAACTTGCAAAATTAAAAATTTTCTTAGGTTATGCTGCAGGTTCTGGAAAAACTTATGCTATGTTAAGTGAAGCTAGAACTTTAAGGGATAATGGAGTTGATGTTGTTTTAGGCTATATAGAGCCTCACGATAGACCTGAAACAATGGCTTTAACACAAGGTTTTGAAAGTATAGCTAATCTTGAAATTCCTTATAAAAATATAGTATTAAAAGAATTTGATTTAGACGCTACCCTTAAGAGAAAGCCTGCTTTGGTTTTAGTAGATGAGCTTGCACACACTAATGCTAAAGGCTTGCGTAATGAAAAGCGTTTTCAAGATATAGAAGAACTTCTAAAAGCAGGGATTGATGTTTATACTACTTTAAATATACAACATTTAGAAAGCTTAAATGATTTAGTCGCTAATATCAGTAAGATAGAAGTTAAAGAGCGTATTCCTGATCGTATTTTTGATGAGGCTGATCAGGTTTGAACTTGTTGATATTGAACCTAATAAGCTTTTAAAAAGAATGCAAGATGGTAAAATTTATAAGGAAAAACAAGCTAAACTAGCACTTGAAAATTTCTTTCGCCAAGAAAGACTTATAGCTTTGCGTGAGATTGCCTTAAGAAGACTTGCTTCAAGAGTGAATTTAAGAGCAAGTGAACAAAGGCTTATTAATGATGATTTAGCTTATCATACTGGAGAGCATATTTTAGTTTGTATTAATGCTTCAAATGCAAAGGTTATTCGTGCAGCTGCAAGACTTGCTTTAGCTTTTCATGCTAAATTGAGTGCGCTTTATATAAAAAATCCCAATATTAAAGAAGCAAAAGCCTTAGAAGAAAATATAGAACTAGCTAAAAGTTTTGATGCTGAAATCATTAGCGTATATGATGATGATATAGCAAGACAAATTGCAGAGTATTCAAGCCTTAGCAATGTCTCTAAAATTGTTTTAGGCAAAAATAAAGATAAAAAAAGTTTAAAGAAGAGATTTTTGAAGCTGTCGCTAAAAAAGCACCCAATATTGATTTATATCTTGTCAATGAAAATCAAATTTCTACTCCTAAAATACGAAGTAAAAAAGGTTTTGATTTTTTAGGTTTTTTAAAAATCACAGGAGTTTTGCTTTTAGCAACTTTTATAGCTTTTGTATTTCATAAATTTAATACTCAGCCAAGTAATATAGTTATGATTTTTATTTTAGCAGTTTTTGCTTCTTCTTTTATTTCTGACAATAAAATTTTCGCCTTTTATTCTTCTTTGGTAAGTGTTTTGATTTATAATTTTTTCTTTTTAGAACCTATTTTTAGTCTTAAAGTTCATGATAGTGGAAATATTATTACTTTTACAACTATGTTTATAGTTGGATTTTTAACAGCTGTTTTTACTAGAAGATTAAAATTGCAATCTAAAGAACTCACTAAAAGAGCTTATAGAACAGCTATTTTACTTGAAAATAGTGAAAATTTAGCAAGAGTGAAAAGCAAACAAGAGCTTTGGGAACAACTTGGAAATCAAGCTTTAAAATTATTAAATTTGCCTATTATTATTTATCCTATAAATAAAAACAATATTTTATCGAAACCTTTGCTTTTTTTTAACGATGATAAGCAAATGTTAAAAAATTGTTTTAGTGCCGATGAGATTGCTATTGCTCAATGGGTTGCAACAAATAAAGAAAGAGCAGGTGTTTGTACGAATACCCTGCCTAATGCTAATGCTATGTATTTACCTATAGAAGATGGGAAAAAACTAAAGGGGTTATAGGTATAGTTTTAAAAGAAAAACGTCCCTTGCAAGACTTTCAGTATGAAATTTTAAGTGCTTTACTTAATGAGGCAGGAGTTAGAACAAGGGATATATTTTTATTATAAATCCCTTAATTTATTAATCTCATCTCTAATTGCAGCAGCTTTTTCAAACTCAAGTGCTTTAGCTGCTTCAAGCATTTGTTTTCTTAACTCTTTGACAAGTTTTGCTCTTTCGTTAGCAGGCATTTTTTCTAGTTTTTTACCTTTGCGATAAATTTCGCCCAAATCCTCTTCATTTTTCAAGCTCTCTTCAATATGGCGTTTAACTGAAGTCGGCGTGATATTGTGTTTTTTATTATAAGCCATTTGAAGTTTGCGGCGTTCATTGGTGGTATCCATAGCTTCTTGCATGGATTTTGTGATTTTTTTGCAAAAAAGCAAAACCTTACCATTGACATTTCTAGCTGCTCTTCCCATGGTTTGGATTAAACTTGTAGCACTTCTTAAAAAGCCTTCCTTATCTGCATCCATAATGGCAATGAGTGAAACTTCAGGTAGGTCTAGTCCTTCTCTAAGTAAGTTAATGCCAATTAGCATATCAAAAGCACCGCTTCTTAAACCTCTTATAATTTCATTGCGTTCTATAGCATCGATATCTGAGTGCATGTATTTGACTTTTATACCAAGCTCTAAATAATACCTTGTAAGCTCTTCGGCAAGTTTTTTAGTCAGTACAGTTACTAAAACTCGCTCGTTTCTTTGTATGACTTTTTTAGCCTCATCAAATAAAATTTCAACCTGATTATCACTATCTTTTAACTCTATTAAAGGATCAAGCAGTCCTGTAGGACGCATGATTTGATGAAAGATGTTTTCTTTGCTAAGTTCAAGTTCTAAAGGTGCAGGTGTGGCTGAAACAAAAAGAAATTGACAATTTTTATGGATAAATTCATCAAACATTAAAGGACGATTATCCAAGGCTGAAGGTAAACGAAAACCATAATCTACCAAAGTTTGTTTTCTGCTTCTATCTCCTGCAAACATACCTCTAAATTGTGGTAAAGATACATGGCTTTCATCGACTATAACAAGAAATTTCCTATTTTTAATCGCAAAATAATCAAAAAGCGTATAAGGAGTATCACCTTCTTTAAGCCCTGTTAAATGTCTTGCATAATTTTCAACGCCTTTACACATTCCTGTGCTTGTAAGCATTTCAAGATCAAATTCAACCCTTTGTTTAAGGCGTTGATATTCTACGAGTTTATTTTCATGTTCAAAATAAGCAAGGCGTTCGTTAAGTTCTGCTTTTATGTCTTTTATCGCTTGTTTTAGTCTTGTTTCACCTACACTAAACTGGCTTGTAGGATAGAGTATGAAGCGTTTTAAATCTTTACCTTTTTTATTTTCTAAAACATTGTAATGATACATAGCATCAAGCTCATCGCCAAAAAATTCAAGTCTTACTACTTCATCTTCATAATAAGCTGGATAAATATCTATAATATCTCCTTGAACTCTAAAATCTGCACGATCAAAAAAATTATCATTTCTTTTATAACCCATATCTACAAGTTTTTTTAAAAGTTCTTTTTGTGAAATTTGCATACCTAGTTCAAAGATTAAAACCATGCCTATGTATTCATTTGGATTACCAAGTCCATAATTTGCCGAAACACTAGCTATGCAAACTACATCTTCATAACTTAAAAGAGAAGCAGTGGCACTCAGTCTTAAACGCTCTAAGTCTTCATTAGTGGAGCTGTCTTTTTCTATGAAAACATCAGTGCGTGGAATATAGGCTTCAGGTTGATAATAATCATAATAAGATATAAAATATTCCACATGATTTTTAGAAAAAAAGCCTTTAAATTCGCTATAAAGTTGTGCACAAAGGCTTTTGTTGTGACTCATGATAAGAGTGGGCATATTAAGTTCTTTAATGACATTTGCCATGGTAAAGGTTTTTCCACTTCCTGTAACGCCTAGTAAGGTTTGATATTTGTTGCCTTTTTTTATACTTTTTACTATACCTTTTATGGCTTCTTGTTGATCAGGACTAGGTTTAAATTCGCTGGTAAGTTCTAACATTTTTCTACTTTATTTTTATTTTTTGAAAAAATTTTAAAAGAAAATGCTTTAATTAAAAATTAATTGACAATAAAAACCTAAATTTAAATTTTTTTCTGCTACAATATCAAATAATATTTTCCATAAATTACAAATTTTTTAAGAAGGCAAAAATATGTTTGATGAAAAAATAATCAATACTATGACAGATAAAGTAAATGAATTAATTGAAAAGTATAACGAAGTTTGTGAAGCCAATGAGGCTTTAAGAAATGAGCTTGTAAGCGTTAAAGCACAAAATGAAGCAAAAAGTAATCAAATTATGCGTTTAGAAGAAGAACTTAAATCTCGCAATATAGAAAGCGAAGATATTTATAAGAAAATAGAGGCTGTTCTTGGCAGATAATCTAAAACAAGTCATTGTTAATGTTAATGCAAAAGATTTCATTGTTAAGTGCAGTGAAGAATTTGCAAATTTTTTAGAAGATGATATCGCTTTGATTTCTGGCGGTACTAAAAAAATAGAACTTAAACGCTTTGTAGATGCGTTTGTTAAAAAAAGTTATGAAAATTATATTTTAGAAAGAGAACTTAAGAAACTAATAAAAGCAATCAATGAAGAACTCCCGACAAAATGAATAAAGCTTTTACTCTGCTTGAGCTTGTTTTTGTGATTTTGATTTTGGGAATTTTGTCAAGCTTATCTTTATCTTTTATCAATACTACAAAAGATGAGGTTAAAATTTTAAAATTAAAAATGGACTATGAAATGCTAAGCTCAGCTCTTGCTTTAATGCGTAGTCAAATGAGACTTAAAAATTTAAATTTTCCAGAAATTTTAGATAATGCGCAAAACAATCAAGCCAAAGAAAAACTCTTTTATTGTTTAAATGATTGTGATTATTCTTTGCTTGATACACCTATTTATTCTGATTTTAAATCTTGGATAAAAATAGGTAAAAATCACTATAGATTTGCATTAAATGCTAAAGAGATGGTTGAATTTATTTATGATTCTAAAGAAGGTTTGTTAAAGTGTATAGGAAGTTCTAGATGCAAAGATCTGATATAAGATATTATGAACTTGCAATTTGTGGTTTGTATTTGGATAATTTAACTTTTCATAGTTTTGATGAAATCAAACCTTTAACACAAGTATTAGTGGATTTAAAAACTAAAAAAAACCTTAAAGCTATCGTGCTTAAAGAATGTCAAAAACCTGATTTTAAAACCGTAGAAATTAAAGAAATTACAGGGTATTTTCTAACTCCTTTGCAGTTTGAATTGGCAAATTTTATTGTTTATTATTATGCTTCAAAACTTGGTTTTGTTTTGGGTTTTTTTGAAACTAGTCCTAAGTATGAATGTCACAAAATGTTTTTTAAAGATACTCCTAAACTAAGCAATCAACAACAAAATGCCTTAAGTTTTCTTCAAAAAGAAAATAATTCCTTGCTTTTTGCTGATACGGGTAGTGGCAAGACTGAAATTTATATTTCTTTGATAAAAGAGTGTTTAGAACAGGGTAAGCAAGCTTTGCTTTTGATGCCAGAAATCGCACTTACTCCACAAATGCAAAAGCGTTTAGAAGTGTATTTTAAGGATAATTTTTTCCTGTGGCATTCTAAAATTTCAAAGAAAAAAAAGCAAGAATATTTAGAGCGTTTTTGCAAGGGAGAAGTGCTTTTAGTAGCGGGTGCAAGATCGGCTTTGTTTTTACCTTTTAGAAATTTAGGACTTATTGTAGTAGATGAAGAACATGATAATTCTTATAAGGCTTCTAACCAGCCTTTTATCAATGCAAGAGATTTAGCACTTTTTTTGGGTCAAAAAAATAATATTCAAGTGGTTTTAGGTTCTGCAACCCCATCTTTAACGAGCTTTTACAAACAAAAAAGTTTTAGATTAAAAGGAACTTTTTTTGAGAGTAAAAAACATTTTTTATATGATGAAAATGAGCTTGGTATAACGCCTATGCTTTTAAGTGAATTAGAAAAAAGTTTAAAACATCAAAAGCAAGCTATAGTGTTTTTACCTACAAGGGCTAATTTTAGGCAAATCATTTGTAAGGATTGCGGAGAAACGATAAAATGTCCTTTTTGTTCTATTGCTATGAGTATGCATAAAAAGAAAAATGTTTTAAAATGTCATTATTGTAATTATACTTCTTTAATAGAGCAAAATTGTCCAAGTTGCAAAGGAGAAATGTTAGAAGCTAGAAAAATGGGGACTGCTGAACTTTTAGAGCTTTTGCAAAATGCTTTGCCTTTAGCAAAAATAGCAAAATTTGATAGCGATGAAATCACAAGCGTTAAAAAGCTTAATACTATTTTAAAAAACTTTAATGAAAATAAGATCGATATACTTATTGGCACTTCTATGCTTGCTAAAGGACATGATTATCATAGTGTGGATTTGAGTGTGATTTTAGGGCTTGATGAATATTTGTTGCGTCCTAGTTTTAGAGCGAGTGAAGAAACTTTAGCTTTAGCTATGCAAGTTGCAGGCAGGGCAGGGCGTAAAGGCGAAGCAAGAGTACTTTTGCAAACAAAAAATAGAGCTTTTTTTGAAAGGTATATAGAGAATTATGATGCTTTTTTAAAAGATGAGTTAGAAAATAGAAAAGATCTTTACCCCCCATTTAAACGCCTTTTAAGAGTTCTTATAGAAGATAAAGATCAAAAAAGTGCACAAAAACTTTGTGAAAAATTTGCTTCTCAATTTAGAAATATCAAACAGGTAGAATTGGTAGGCTATGGAATTTGTGGAGTTGAAATGCTGTATGGAAAATATCGTTTTTATTTGTTGCTTAGAAGTGAAAATCATAAAGCTTTAGTGGCAATTGAAAATTATATTTTGCAATTTAAAAATGCAAGTGCGGATATTGATCCTATTGATTTTGTGTAAGTGATATGATTATTTATCTTTGTATATTTTTTCAAATTCTTTATAATATTTCCAAGAATCAATAATATGAGGATGTGTTTGTTTTAAATGATTTAGTTCATTTTCAAATATATTAAAAAAAGTGTAAATAAGTGATTTATTTTTTATAAAATAATCTATTACATCTTTTTCTTTCATCATTTTTGATTCTGTTTCATCTATAGTTATTTTAATTTGATATAAAAAATCATACAAATAATGTTTAATTGTTGAAAATAAAAGATTGTTTTGTTCCAATTGTTTAAAATCATTTTTGTCAATATATACACCCATATCATTACATAGGTCGTTTTTTATAATTTCTTGTATTATGTCTATTTTTTCATGATTGATATGTTTTCTGTCTAAAATTATGGGAATGCTAGAAGTTTTATCAATATTAAAATTTTTATTATTTTTAGGAGTATTAAGATAAAAGGTGTTTATTAATATCTTTAGAATTTGCATAGAGCGTGATAGGAAAAAGATAGCGAATATAACCTCTAAATTCTTTAATTTTAAATAAATCTAATTTATCTTTATGGGGGGGGGTAAAATTAAAATTTATAGCAAGTAAATTCATGGTATCGAAGGTCTTTGATTGGCGGATTTCTTCCATATCAAGATAGCATACATTGTCTTTGTTAAAATATTTTAATAAATAAGAGATGATAAAAACTCCTTGTTGTAGTTCGTTTATATCGATTTTAATTTTATGATTTTGATGAGTAAGATAGTCAATATAATAACGCCAATCATAAGTTAGATTAAATTCAGGGGGATAGTTTCTTAAAACTTTACTCCAATCTCTTCCCCAGCTATGCTTTAAAAGTCCCATTGGATCTCGAACTCCGCAAATAATCTTAGAATTAAAATCTAATAAAGATAGATATTTATCAAAATAAGGTAGATTAATTTCTGATATATTAATAGCATATTGAGCAATTGTATTATCATTTAGACACATGTAATTAATACAATATCTCTCTTTGCTATCAGGTGGTAAAACCCAGGAGGCAAAACAAGTTACATCGCAACATTGATTAAGGTATCTAAAAATGCTGCTGCTCCAACGCCATGTGGAGAAATATAGATAAATTTATAGTGTTTAGGCAGGGGTAAATTTAAATCCCAAGCTAATTCTGCGCAATGTCGACTAGAATCTATTTCTATAAAATTAGGATTGATTAAAGGTGGATAAGGATGTTTTGTTGATAAATATCTATCCCTAAATTCGTTAGAATTGAGCCAAGTGCAAATTGTTTCAATATTTTCCAAAACAAAGGTAAAAAAATTTTTCATTATTCGAATTTTTTAAAGCTTGTAAAAGAATTTGAGCTAGGGTTGGAGTTAGGTTATTTTTTATATAGAGTAAAAGATTTTGCATATAACCTCTTTTAATTGTATTTAATTTATATATAATTCATAAATATTTAAATGTCATGAAATTTAAATATATTATCAAAAATAAACTTTAATTAAAGCAATAAAAAGTTAAAATTTGATATTAAAATTTTTCAAAGAGTGAAGTTATGGAGTATAAAAGATTTAAAACCAGACAAATCAAAGTAGGAAATGTTTTAATAGGCGGTGATGCACCCATTTCAGTTCAATCTATGCTTTTTACTAAAACAAGAGATATAGAAGGTTCTTTAGAACAAATCAATCGTCTTTATTTTGCAGGAGCAAATATAGTGCGTTTGGCGTGCTTGGATATGGCTGATGCAAGGGCTTTAAAAGAGATTAAAGCTAAAAGTCCTCTACCTTTAATCGTAGATATTCATTTTAATCATAATTTGGCTGTATATTGTGCTGAATTTATCGATGGCGTGCGTATAAATCCTGGCAATATAGGCTCTAAAGAAAATATTAAAGAAGTGGTAAAAGCATGTAAAAAACGGGGTATCCCTATACGCATCGGTGTAAATCACGGCTCCATAGAAAAACAATTTAGTGATAAATTTGGTTATGGTGTCGATGCCATGCTAGAAAGTGCGATGTATAATATCAAGCTTTTAGAGGATTTAGACTTTTTTGATATTAAAATTTCCATGAAGACTTCAGATGCTCAAAAAACTATAGAAGCTTATGAGAGATTAAGACCGCTTTGTGATTATCCTTTTCACTTAGGGGTAACTGAAGCAGGAACTAAATTTCATAGCACTGTAAAAAGTTCTATAGCTTTAGGAAATTTACTTCTTAAAGGTATAGGTGATACTATGCGTGTTTCTATGACGGGTGAGCTTGAAGAAGAAATTCGTGTAGCAAGGGCGATTTTACAAGATAGCGGAGTGCAAAAAAGCGGAGTAAATATCATCTCTTGTCCAACTTGCGGTAGGATTCAAAGTGATTTGTTAAGTGCGATTAAAATCGTAGAGGAAAAAACTAAGCATATAAAAGAACCTTTAAATATCAGTGTCATGGGTTGCGTGGTAAATGCTTTAGGTGAAGCTAAGGGCGCTGATGTGGCTATAGCCTTTGGGAAAAATCAAGGACTTGTTATAAGACATGGTGAAGTTGTAGCTAAACTGAAAGAAAGTGAACTTGTAGATAGATTTTTAGCTGAAGTTGAAGATGAGGTTAAAAGTAGGGCTGTAAAAGAATAAAAGCCAAGAAGCAAGGTTTAACCTTGCTTTTAGAATGGCCATATCGCTTCTATAACTTTGCTACCCCAAGGTTTTCTTGTGCTTCTATCCACTTCACCTTCTGTTTTATAAAGAATTTTAGCATCTGCTATATATTTACTATCTATAGTATTGTCTTGACCGATGTCATAAGGACGAATAACACCGCTTAATTGTATGATTTGCTTCTCTCCGTTGATTAAAAGCTCTCTTGAACCTTCGATAAAATAATTACCATTTGATAAAATTTTAATTACACGTGTTGAAATTGTAGTATTGAAACTTTCATTTCTGCTTTGCGAGCCTGTTCCTGTGTAGTTGTTTGAACTATTGGTTTGAAAGCCTATATTAGAATAAGCATTGACTTTATTAAGAGCATTAGCTACCACTCCTGAACTTCCTGTTAAAGCACCTCCGCCTAAATTTGAGGTATTAGTTCTGCTTGTTGCTTTATTAGCTTGTGTGCTTTGAGTGGTACTTTCTTGTATAACAACTGTAACTAAATCATTTACATTCATAGCTTTTTTATCTGAAAATAAAGGATTATCTCCTTTGCCAAAAAGCGATCCTGGCGCACTTTCTATATTATTACTTTGTTTTGGTGCAAGTTCTTCTACATAAGCAGGTGGTTTCATTGAAATTTGCGGATCAACCGTTGCAGAACAACCAAAAAACACAAACGGTAACACATAAAATAAAACTTTTTTCATTTTCGTCCTTTAAAATATGAATTTTTATTTTTCTTTGTTAAAATTAGAAAAAGCAAAGAGTGTTCCACATTTATAAATTCAAGGAGAAAATGATGGCAAATCTTTATTTGATGAGATCTAGAAGTGATGAGTTAAATACTATTATTAGTACAAATTTGCTTAAAAATTATAGCAAAATTTACAAAAATATCGCAATTTATTGCCCTGTGATATACATACATCGCGTTCCTGTTTTGCAGGGTTGGTTGGAAGAATTTAATATCAATCAAACCGTAAAAAGCGCCTATGGTTTTACCTTTAGAGAGGCAATGGAAGAATTTAGCAAAGATCCTCATAATTTTTTTAATGTTATTTTAGAAGAATACGAAGAGTTAAAACGCAAATACGATTTTGTGCTTGTAAATAGTTTTTGCGAATTTGGAATACTTGATGGATTTGATCTTAGTATAAAATTAGCTAAAAATCTTAATACACCTATTGCTGCTATTATCAATGATGAAGATAAACTTATAGCTCAAAAATATTTCGATCATGCTCTAGATGGTCGTAATTATGTTTTGATTAATGAAAATTTTAATTTTGAAGAAGTGCAAAAACTTAAAGAATATGATTTTATAACTCCTCATCGTTTTAAATATGAATTGATTAAACAAAGTATAAAAAATAAAAAAACCGTTGTTTTGCCAGAAAGTAATGATGAGAGAATTTTAAAAGCTGCTGAAATTTTATTGAAAAGTAAAGTTGTTGATCTTATTTTATTGGGTGATGAAGAAAAAATCAAGCAAGATAGTGCTAAATTAAGTCTTGATTTAAATACTATACGGATTATAAATCCACTCAAATCAGAATATAATCAAGAATTTGCTTCTATTCTTTATGAAGCAAGAAAATCTAAAGGTATGAGTTTAGAAGAGGCTAGGAAGCTAGTTCAAGATAAAACTTATTTTGGAACTTTACTTATACACACTGGAAAAGCTGATGCTATGGTTAGTGGAGCATCAACTACTACGGCTGAAACGATTCGCCCTGCATTACAGCTTATTAAAACTAAAGAAGGTATTAGTTCCGTTTCAGGAATTTTCTTTATGGGACTTGAAGATCAAGTTTTAGCTTTTGCTGATTGTGCTGTAAATCCAAGCCCAAGTGCTGAGCAACTTGCAACTAGTGCCTATGTAAGTGCTATGACTGCTAAATCTTTTGGACTTGAACCAAGAATAGCTTTGCTTTCTTATTCTAGTGGTGATAGCGGTAAAGGAGAAAGCGTAGATCTTGTAAAAGAAGCATTAAAGATTGCTAAAGAAAAATATCCTGAGTTGAATATAGATGGTCCTATGCAGTTTGACTGCGCTTATGATCCAAAAACTGCAGCAAAGAAAATGCCAAATTCTAAGATAGCAGGTCATGCAAATGTGTATATTTTTCCTGATCTTAACGCAGCAAATATTTGTTACAAAGCAGTTCAAAGAACTGCTAATGCTTTAGCAATCGGTCCTATTTTGCAAGGTCTTAAAAAACCTGTTAATGATTTAAGTCGTGGATGTTTGGTAGATGATATTGTAGATACCGTAATTTTAAGTGCAATACAAGCTCAATAGAAAGGAATGATAAATGAAAATTTTGGTTTTAAATTCAGGTTCTTCATCGATTAAATTTAAATTTTTTGATAATAAAATCGTTAAAGCCAGTGGATTGGTAGAAAAAATTGGAGAGCAAAATTCAAAGGTTGTATTAAAAAATACTTTAAATAATGAAAGTTTTGAAAGAGAATTAACAATAAATAATCACGAAGAAGGCCTTAGTATAGTTAATGAGCTTTTTAAAGAATCAGGAATTTTAGCAGATTTAAATGCACTTGATGGCTGCGGTCATCGTATAGTTCATGGAGGAAGAAATTTAAGCGAGCATTGTTTAGTGGATGATTATGTTCTTAAAGAGATAGATAGGGTTAGTATTTTTGCTCCTTTGCATAATCCTGCGCATTTAGCAGGTATAAAAACAATGATCAAAGCTGCACCTAGTGTTGCTAATGCAGCTATTTTTGATACAGCTTTTCATTGCACTATGCCTGATTTTGCTTATATGTATGCTTTGCCTTATGATTTTTATGATAAGCATAATATTAGAAGATATGGTTTTCATGGGACTTCTCATGCTTATGTTAGTTCTAGAGCGGCAAAATTTCTTCAAAAAGATCAAAATGAATTAAATGTCATCTCTGCTCATCTTGGAAATGGTGCAAGTGTATGTGCTATAGAAAAAGGTAAGAGTATGGATACTTCTATGGGCTTTACTCCACTTGAAGGACTTATTATGGGAACGCGTTGTGGAGATTTAGACCCTGCTATTTTACCTTTTGTTAGTCATCTTAAGGGTTTAACTATAGAAGAAATAGATACACTGATGAATAAAAAAAGTGGAGTATATGGAATTTGCGGTTATAATGATTTTAGAGATATAGAAAGAGAGATAGAACAAGGTAATGATAAAGCACGCTTGGCTCTTGATATGTTTTGTTATCGTCTTGTTAAATATATAGGATCCTACTTTGCTGTGTTGCCAAAAACCGATGCTATTATTTTTACAGGTGGTATAGGAGAAAATGATAGTTTGGTTCGACAAAAAGTATGCGAGAGATTAGCTCATCTTGGTATCGAGTTAGATTTTAAACTTAACAAACAAAGGATTTTGGGCGAAAGAATGATAAATCATGCAAATTCTAAAGTTAAAGTGCTTGTTATTCCTACAGATGAAGAATTAGAAATCGCTAGAATTACAGAAGAACTTATCGGTAAAAATTAAATTTTAAAAACTATATAAATCTTTCATTTATATAGTTTTTAGCAAGGTTATATATTCACTTTGCTTTTCATTTAAAACTTTAAAAGTGCTTATCATGTAAGAAAATTCATCATCACTTAAACCATAAAGTTCTTTAACCAATAAATCATTTTTTGCTCTTAAGATATCATAAGCCTTTTTAGTTTTTGGAATTTCTTCATTTTTTATATTAAATTCTTGTTTTAGCTCATCAAAATGACGATTTTGATCATTGTAAAGCTGTAAAAGCAAAGCATTTTTAGCGAGGGTTTTATAAATTTCATTGTTTTGAATTTCTTCATCACTTGGTTGAGGCAGGGGAATTCTTTCTAAATAAGATTTGCTTACATTGATTTGCACCATATTTCTTATGATAAAATCAACCACTAAAGAATTAAACAAAGCTAAAACAAATAAAATTCTTTCATAAGGCACTATATCCATGCAAATTACATCATCTTTTAAAACATATTGTTTTGGAATGTTACTATAAGTACTATCAGCTCCACCGCAATTTTTTGGCAATAAAGAAGCTATCAAAGTTCTCTCATTTGTATCACTTGCAATTTTTCTATATCCGAGTCTAAAAAATTCTCTATCGTATTTTATTAATTTAGGATTTAATTCTTTCCCAGTAGCTTTTTTAGCTCTATAAAGTTCTTTACTTTTTAAACGCTCATCAAATTTAGCCTTTTCTAAAAAATAAGTAGCTTGGCTAAAATTTGCATCAAATTGATGTATCATTTTACCTTCATATAAGGGTAAAAGTCCTTCCCTAAACTCTTCTATAAACAAATCTTTATCGTTTGTCATATCAAGTTCTCTTCTAAAATCTATATAATCAAAAGACAAGTTTTGAAAAGCATTATAAGATTTTCTTAGAATTTCTAAAGCTTGTTTGTCTTTTAACTTCATTAAGGCTAGGTGAGTTGGGCTTAGCTTTTTGATATCTTTTAAATTTAGAGTTAAAATTTCATCTTTGTTTTTTAATGAGTTTATATCTGTTTTATAAAACATCATTTTGATTTTATGAGTGTGATTTGCTTGCGTGTTTTTTATAAGCATAAGAGCAAATTTATACCTTGAATCCACATCAGCAAATATAGCTTGTCTATTTTCAAAACTATAAAAATACTCTAAAGTTTTATTTTCTAAAATTTCTTTTCTTAAAGTTAAGCTTCCATCTTCAAACATCAAAGCACTAGGAAGTACATAAGCTAAATTTCCATCTTGTTTTAAAAGAGAAAGATTTTTTTCTACAAAAAGACGAAATAAATTTCCATCTCCACTGCCTTTGTTTAAAGGATAGGTTTTTTTATAATACTCGTTTAAATCATTTATATATGCTTTTTGTTTTTCGTAATTTTGCTTTATATAATCTTTTGCTAGCAAATTGTCTTGAATTTCTTTTTTCTTGCTAGCGATTAAGCTTCTATAATCGCTTTTGTATTGTGGAAAGAAATCGCTATCACTAAATTTAGTTTTATCCCAAGGTGGATTACCTATAATGATATCAAAGCCTTTAAAGACTTGATTTTCTGTGATTTCAGGAAATTCTAACTCATAGTTAAAGAAGTTAAATTCTTTTTGATATTTGCTAATGATAGCTTTTGCTTGTTCATTTTGGCTTAAATTTTGTATATCATCTTGACTTAGGGCTTTTAGAATTTGTAATTCTTCTTTGTTGACAAAATGAAGCGTGTTGATATAGTTTAGATATAAATTTAGTTTATTAAGTTTTGGTGTGATTTCATTTTGATAGATTTGTTTGGATTGTTTGATTTGTTCTTCGTTGGTATCTTTTAGGTTGTCAAGTTTTTCAAATACTTCTTGTAAAATTTCAAATTCTTGTGTTATGGAATTTGTAAAAAGGTTGCTTGAGTTTTGTTTTATCAAATCTTTAAAATCACTTAGATTAGAATTTATCAAAGCATTGCCGCACTTTATGTGGTGTTCTATAAAAGAAAGTGGGGTTGTAAAGATAAAACTATCTATCCAAAGGCTAAGTTTAGTAAGCTCTATGCTAAAAGGGTTTAAATCCACCCCATAAATAATGCGTTTTAGTAAAAGTCGTTTTAAAATATCACTCTCATCTACTTCATAGTCTTGCACAAAATCTTTTATATAGTTTAAAATATTTTCTTTTTCTTCTTCGTAAAGTTCTTTTAAATTTGTAAAATGATCAAAATCTGATAAAACAATGTGTGTAATAGCATTTAAAACTCCAACTAAAAAATGTCCACTACCGCAAGCATTGTCTAGTATTTTAAATTTCAAAATATTTTCATTGTTTAGTTTGTCTTTTAAAGCACTTTGGATTAAAAAATTAGCTATGGATTGAGGTGTGTAAAAGCTTGCGCTTGCTTTTCTTGAGTTGCTAGTATTTTTAAGGTAAATTTGTCCTTTTTTGTAAAAGGTGTATTTTTCTACTTTTTTTGATTTTTCTAAAATTTTAAAATCATAATTATCAAAATAACATTCTATTTCTTTTGATTTTTCTTTATAACTTACATAGTAAATATCTTCATTTGCTATTTCAAAAAAATAAGAAAGCAAGCCTTCATAAATCGTGCCTAAATGTTCTACACTTAAAGTTTTGTAATCTCTTTTAAAGCTTAGATTTTTATCTTTAAAATTTAATAATTGGTTTAAAATGAATTTTAAATCTTTATCGTTAAAGATTTTTGGCGTGCTTAAAAGAGCGGTTTTGCTTTCATCAAACAAACCGCCATTAAAAACAGGCATGTCAAAATTGCCTTTGCCTTTGTTGTAAATGTTGAAAATATTTTCAAGTTCTCCAAAGCCACCACTTGAGCTTTCATCTTCTTGTAAATTTTCAAGTAAGGTTCTAAGACTGATTTTACTTTTAAAATACTTATGTTTTTCCAGTATAATTTCAAATTTATCTTCAAAATAAGCAATAAATAAAAGCCTAAAGATAAAATATAAAGAATTTTCATAGATTAGTTTTAAATCCGCCTTTGTTTTATTGTAAATTCTAGAGCCTATGAATTCAAATAAAGATTCATTTCCATTGGTTCCGTAAATGATAGATTTTAAATCATCTTCTATTTTGATTTTTGAAAGTTTATTGTTTTGTAGAGTTATTTCTAAATGATCTTCTTTTTCTGTGAAATTAAAAGCGCTAAATACACTATAAAAATACGCAAAAGCTTCAATATTTTGATCTTCAATGATTTTTTCTAGATTGATTTCGTAAAAAACTTTGTTTGAATTCAGTATAGAATTATCATAAAAACGCCAAAATCTACCATTGGTTAAAAAACCATAATTTTTCTTAAGATTGCCTAGATATCTTAGAATTTGAAAGTGAGGGTTGTCTTTTACTTTTTTTATTGTCTATTTCTATATTATAAGCTTTTGACTCTAAAATGATTGTGAAATCATTGCTTGATTTTTTTGTTTCTTTGTCTAAATTTTCGTATTTTGTTTTTAATTTTTCATTGCTAAAAAGTAGAAAATCAGGTTTTTCCAATTTTCCTTGTATGATTTTTTCATCTTGTCTTACAAAGCACCACTCTAAAATTTCTAATACTTTTGATATAAATTCATCTTCAAATTGATGTTCGTTTTGTTTTATAAATTTGTTTTTGTCGTAAATTTTTGTAATTTTAGTTAAAATATCTCTAAAGGCTTTTTGATTTGCGTTGAAATTATAAATCTTAGGAAAGTCAATTTCTAAAGAATAGCTTGTAAAAAGATTATTGTTGAGGTATTTTTTAAGTTCTTGATAGTAATTCATGGCTTTCTTTCTAAAGTATTTTTAAAAATTTGACATTTTAAATTATATCTAAAAAATTTAAAGACTTGTGCTTATTTATGAAAATGATTTTTTAGTTGGAATTAATTTTCTTTGGATAAAATTTTAATTAAAAAATAAAGCGTGGATTATGAAAAAATTTAAAGAATTTAGCCTTCGTTTTTTATTTAAAGTATCAGAGCAACCTGTTCTTATAAGAGATTTATTAGAGGCAAATGCACTTTTTAACGATGGAATGCTTGTAGATCCTTCTAAGCTAAATTTTAATTTCAAAATTCTAAATTCTTATATTTATTTTGGTGTTTTTTGCGCTGTGATTTTATTGCCATTGCTTTTGATTACTCATTATTTTTTAACAAAGCTTGACTTTCATATAAGCATAGTGAGCGCTGTTATGGTTACTGCTTGTGTATTTATAGGATATGATATTTTTAAAGTTTATATTCGCAAAATAATCTCAAAAAAAATAATACAAAAAGCCTGGGCTTTACACTTTCCTTATTTTGCTTATGAAAAGTACTCTACAATGGCGGGTGAATTTTATAAAGAAGCTTTAAAAGAAGAAATTCCAAAAGCAAATTTAGAGCAGTATGTTTTAGATAAGATTATTCATTCTAAATAATCTAAAATTTGATTTTGGAATCGCATATTTTCAAGTCTTCTTTTTAAGTCTTTATTTTCCTCGTTTAAAACACTTTCTTCTGTTCTTAATGTAGCAATCTCTCTACTAAGATAATAAATTTGATTTCTAATATAAATTTGTGGGGCAAATAAAAATAATGCAAAACTAACAAGTAAAGCTGCAAAAAGAAGATGATTGAAGTTTAGGTTTCTATCTTCTTTGGTAGCATTAGAGAAGCCTTCTAGTAAAATATTTTTTGCCTTTTGAGCATCTTCATCATTTTGTTGTTTTTTTTGAGCTTGATTAGATGGTTTTGGAAGTTCTTGTTTATTTTCTTGTGGTGTTATTTTTTTTTGTAAATTTTCTAAACTTTTCTTGATATTAGGTTGATTTTTAACATCTAGTTTTTTTTCTATAATTAGAGGTTTTTGTATTTTAGTTTCTGTTTTTTGAATTTTTTCTATAGAATTTGTAAGTTCCTTTTTTTCTTGTTTTGTTTGAGTGGTAGCTTGATTGCTTTTTGTTTGAATTTGCGTTTTGGTTTGGATATTTTTTATTTCGTTTGCTTTTTTTCTGCTAAATAAAAAATTTTTTTTAGTTTTTTTATTTTCTTCTTTTCTTCTTTCTTTCATTTTGGAAAAAATTTTTTTAGCAAGAGATTGCTTTTCTTCTAATTTAACATTGATTAGATCTTCTTTTAAATATATATTTGATTTTTTAGCATGTTTTGACTCATACTCTTCATCAAGTTCTTCTAAGAATTTATTAGGAGTCTTTTTTTTAAAACGACGTCTTAAAATATCATCGCTAGAAATTTCATCTCTTAAATCATCATCAAGCGGTTTGCCTTGATTTATGGCGCGAGAAAATTTCAGCATTTTTTGGCGTATGTTTTGGCGTTCTTTTATAAAATCATCTTCTAGCATTATTTATTGTCCAAATTATTAAAATAAAAAGCCCGCATTTTAGCACAACTAGAGCGAGAATTTTTTAAAAGTTCTTCCTTGCTTGCACTTATAGCTTTTTTGGTTATTATTTGCCCTAGGCTATGGTTATTTCCACATTCGCAACGCATTATTTTTTCATCACAAATGCAGTTTTTTGACCATTTTTTGAAAAATTTTTTTACTATTCTATCTTCTAAAGAATGAAAACTAATGATTGCTAAAATGCAATTTTTTGGTTTTAAATTTTCTAAATGCCCAAGAAAATCTTTAAGCACTTTAAGTTCTTGATTTACTTCTATTCTAATGGCTTGAAATGCTAAAGTAGCTTTGGAAATTTTTCTATGATTTTGTTTACCTTTTCCTATGATTTGATAAAGCTCTTTGGCACTTTTGATTGGATTTTTACTTCTTTCTAGGCAAATTTTTTCAGCAATAAAATGTGCATCATGTAATTCTCCATAATCTTTAAAAATGGAAGTTAATTGCTCTTTTGTATAAGTATTAATAATCTCATAAGCCGATATTTTGGAGTTTTGATTCATTCTCATATCCAAAAAGTCAGAATTTACACTAAAACCTCTTTCGTTATTATCAAGCTGAAATGAAGAAACTCCAATGTCTGCTAAAATACCTCTTAATTCTTCTTTTAGTGAAATTTTTTCTAAAACTTCACTAAAATTACTTTGCATAAAAGTTATCCTATTGCGAAAATCTTTAAGACGTTTTTTAGAAAATTCTAAAGCTTGTTGATCTTGATCACAAGCAATGAATTTAAGATCAGGATGATTTTTAAGCAAAGCTTCACTATGTCCGCCAAATCCTAAAGTGCAGTCTAAAAAATAACCTGTTTTAAGATTTTTAAAAATCTCTTGAACTTCATTAAGCAAAACTGGGATATGAGGAATTTCCAAAATCAATCCTAATAAATTTTTATAAACTATAATTATAACTAAATTTCATTGTAAAAATCATAAAATTTAAAGAACAAATATTTTTTGGTAAAAATTTTATAATTAAACTCCACTTAAACACTTCTACGATACAATATCTGGTTTAAATTTAATCAAGGAATGATATGCTTACTTGGATGCAACATCACAAAAAATATCTTGTTGTTACTATATGGGTTAGTACTATAGCTTTTGTTGGCGCTGGCTTTTTAGGTTGGGGTGCTTATGATTTTAATCTCAATAGAAGTTCGAGTGTTGCAACTGTAGGAAATGAAAAGATAGGTTTTAGCGAATTTGATACTAGATATAGACAAATTTTAAGTTATTATAATCAAATTAGCAATGGTGCTTTAACTCTAGAAAATGCTGAGCAACTAGGCATTAAAAATATAGCTTTAAGCTCTCTTGTTGAAGATAAGCTTTTGTTAAATTTTGCCAAAGATTTGGGTATTGGTGTAAACGAGAATGAAATTTTACAAAAACTTGCAAATACTAGAGAATTTCAAGATCCTACAGGGGATTTTAACAAAACAATTTATTATGAACTTTTAAATGCCAATAATTTAGCTCCAAAAGATTATGAAACACAACTTGCAAATGAAGTAATTACCGATAAACTTAATCAAATTTTTAATATTCCTAGCAAAGATGAGGAATTAAAAATGTTAGCTTCTAGTTATTTCATGCAAGATGCTTTAAGTATTGCAAAAATTGATTATGACAAAAAAAATATTAAGATTAACGAAGAGGATTTAAAAAAGCTTTGGAATGAACATAAAGAAGATTATAAAACTAAAAAAATATATGAAATTTCAACTTATTTTTTGCCAGTTAGCAATGAGAAAATTGACGACAAAGAATTAGAAAAATTTTATAATCAAGATGAAAATAAACTAAAATATAAAGATTTTGCAGGTAAAGTGATGGATTTTCAGTCTGCTAAAAATGAAGTTGCTAAAGATTACGCCTTAATGCAACTAAAGAATGTGGCTAATGCTAAATTTTTAGATTTAAAAAATGGGAAAGATAATTTTCAAAAAGATCAAAATATTAGTGAATCTGATGTTTATTATCCAATTGATCTTTTGAATAAAGCTAAAAATGGAGATGTTTTACGGCCAGCACCTTATAATAACGGATATATCATAGTTAAACTAAATAAAGTAGATCCTATAAGAAATAAAACTTTTGAAGAAGCTAGAGAAGAAGTTTTACCTATGTATTTAAGCGAACAAGCTAGAAAAAATTTAGAAGAAAAAGCTAAAAATAGTTTAGTAAATTTTAAAGGCGATGATATAGGCTTTGTAAGTCGAGATAGTTCTCGCGAGAGTGTAAAGGTTAGCGATAAAATATTAAACGATTCTGAATTTGCTTATTTTTTAATGAATGTATTTAATACTGATCAAAATAGTTCTTATGTGGTCATTAATGACAATAAAGCAATATTATATAAAATAAATAAACAAAAATTAGATATGAACTCCGATAAATTTGAACAATACAAAGCTATGCTTGAACAAAATTTGCAAAATTTAAAAGCAAATGAGCTTAAGCAAGAACTTGTTGATGAACTTAAAAAGATATATCCGATAAAAATTTATTATAAAGGGAATTGATTTTGAATATATTAGGAATTGACTTAGGCTCAACCCAGACTTGTGCCATTATTGCTCAAAAAGATGAAGATGGATTAAAAATTATTGGTTTTTCCAAGTCGAAAACCAACGGGGTTAAAAAAGGTGCCATTACCAATATAGAGCTTGCTTCTAAATCTATTGAAGAGGCTGTTAGAAGTGCTGAGATGATGAGCGGAGTTCATTATGATAGGGTTGTGGTGTCTATATCAGGTGCTTATACTAAAAGCGTTGATAGCATAGGTGTTGTTAATATTCCAAATCATGAAATAGGCATTAAAGAAATTCATCGTGCTGTAAGTACAGCTAAGCATACTGCCAATCTACCAAGTGGTTATGAAATTATCCATGTTTTGCCTTATAATTTTAAGGTTAATGATCTTGAACATGTTGATGATCCTTTGGGAATGAGTGGTAATCGTTTAGAAGTTTCAACCCATATAGTGATTTCACAAGAATCTCATATTAAAAATCTTAAGAAAGCAGTTGAATTAGCTGATTTAAGAGTGGATAATATAGTTCTTTCAGGATATGCTTCAGCTATAGCTTGTTTAGATGATAGCGAAAAGGAATTAGGTGCTGTTTTGATTGATATGGGTGGAGCGATTTGTGATATGGTTGTTCATACTGGAAATTCAATTAGATATAATGATTGTTTGCAAATTGGCTCGATTAATATCACCCAAGATTTATCAATGGCATTGCATACACCTTTAAAAGAAGCAGAAAAAATCAAGCTTAATTATGCAGCTCTTTCACAACAGCCTAATACCCTTATACAAATTCCTTCAATGGGTGATGAAAGAAAAGTTAATGAAGTTTCTTTGGATATTATTTCAAACGTAATTTATGCAAGAGCGGAAGAAACTTTGATGATTTTGGCAAAAATCTTAAGTGATAATCGTTATGCCAATGCTATAGGTGGCGGAGTTGTTTTAACAGGTGGAATGACTAAGTTAGCAGGTATTGATGAGCTAGCTCCTGCAACATTTGATAATCGCTCAGTTAGACTGGCTACTGCAAGAAAAGATTTGATTACTGGTTTTAGTGAAATTTTTAATGATCCTGAAAATACTTGTGCTATAGGACTTTGTTTATATGGAGCGGGATATTTTACGCCTTATGAACTTGATTCTAATGAAAAATTAAGATATAAAGGGGAAATTGAAAATTTTAATCGTCAAATTAAACAAGATATTGTTTTGCAAAAAGATACAGAAAGTGAAATAAAATCTGATTTTTTTGATGAAAATTTGCAAGAAAATGATACAATTGCAATACAAGAACAATTAGATTTTAAAGAGCCAAAAGAAAAAAAACCTAGTGTTTTTTCAAATATCTGGCATAAAATTATGAATCAATTTTAACAAGGAGAAATTTTTATGAGTGAATTTTTAGTAGAAGAAATGCAACATAATAAAGGTGCAAAAATTAAGGTTATAGGCTGCGGTGGCGGTGGCGGTAATATGATTAACCATATGGTTAAAATGGGATTAAATGATCTTGATTTAATTGCAGCGAATACTGATGCACAAGCTATTTCAATTTCATTAGCAAAAACTAAAATTCAACTTGGCGAGAAAAAAACTAAAGGTTTGGGCGCTGGTATGCTTCCTGAAGTAGGTGCAGAAAGTGCTAGAGAAAGTTTTGAAGAAATAAAAGCAAGTCTTAGTCAAAGTGATATTGTATTTATTGCTTCAGGTTTTGGTGGAGGTACTGGAACGGGTGCCACTCCAGTTATTGCACAAGCAGCTAAAGAGATTGGAGCTTTAACTGTTTCTGTTGTAACTATGCCTTTTGCATTCGAAGGAAAACAAAGAAAAAAACTTGCTGAAAGCGGTCTCCTTGAGCTTAAAAAAGAAAGTGATTCTATTCTTGTAATTCAAAATGAAAAATTATTGAGCATTATTGATAAAAAAGCAGGCATTAAAGATGCTTTTAGGTTGGTTGATGATATTTTAGCTCGTGCTGTAAAAGGTATGGTGTCTATCTTACTTGATAATGGAGATATTAATGTTGACTTTGCGGATGTAAGAACCATCATGAGTCATCGCGGACTCGCGCTTATGGGTGTTGGTAGTGCTAGCGGTGAAAATGCTATAGAAGAGGCTCTTTCAAACGCTATAGAATCTCCTTTGCTTGATGGAATGGATATTAAAGGTGCCAAGGGAGTTATTTTACATTTTAAAACAAGTTCTAATTGCTCTTTGTTTGAAATTTCGGCAGCAGCAAATAGTATACAAGAAATTGTTGATGAAAATGCTAAGATTATTTTTGGTTCTACCACAGATGATAGCATGGAAGATAGAGTTGAAGTAACTATTATTGCGACAGGGTTTGAAGATAAAGATACAGTAGCTAAAAAATCTACCGAAGAAGCTCAAGCTTCTAAGAAAAATCCTTATTTAAGTCTTAAAAAGGTAAGCGGTGGTTACGATGAAGAGATAATGGCGCAAATTGAAACACCAACTTTCTTGCGTCGTCAAATGGATTAAAATTGATTTTTAAAGCAAGATTGAGTCAAATCTTGCTTTTTATAGTTTAAAATTCTCTCCTAATAATCTTTCAAATATTTATTTTTCTTTGTTTTTAAAAGTTGGAACACTCTTTGCTTTTATAGTTATAAAATCTTAAATTTATAGGTGAAAATATGCAAAATGGATATTATCAAGCAACTGGCGGAATGGTAACTCAGTTTAATAAACTTGATGTGATTACTAATAATCTTGCCAATATCAATACAAGTGGATATAAAAGAGATGATGTGGTTATTGCAGATTTTAAAAGGATTTTTAAAGAAACTCAGGATGAGTTGCCTATAGAAAATCACACAAGAGATTCATCTCGTTTTGTAAATACTACAATAGATGGCATCCCGCAAGTTTCTCAAGAATATACGGATTTTAGCCTAGGTTCTTTAAAGGCCACAAACAATCCTTTGGATTTGGCAATGACTAGAGAAGATGCTTTTTATTTGGTTCAGACCAAAGATGGAGAAGTAAGATTAACTAAAGATGGAAATTTTCAACTTGATGATGAGGGTTATTTGGTAAATAAGCAAGGATACAAGGTATTAAGTAGTGATTATTTTAATAATCCTCAGAATGCTGGCATACGCATTCCTAATGGTGCTGTTCAAATTAGCGTTGATAAAAACGGAAGCATTGAAGTTGATGGAGCTCAAAATGCAATATTATTTGTAGCACAAGTAGATGATATAAGAGCTTTGCAAAAAGATGGGGATAATGTCTATAAAATAGATGATCTAACCCGTATTAGAGATTTGAAAAACTCCAATGCTATTCGCCAAGGTTTTTCTCAGGGATCAAATGTTAATCCAGTTACTGAAATGGTAGGACTGATTGAAGCAAACAGAATGGTAGAAATGTATCAAAAAGTTATGACAGCTCATATGGATGACTTAAATCAAGAAGCTATCAATAAGCTTGCAGCTGTTAAATAATTTAAAATAAAATAAAAAAGGATTCAAGATGATGAGATCACTTCATACTGCTGCTACAGGAATGGTAGCGCAGCAAACACAAATTGATGTTACTTCAAATAACATCGCCAATGTTAATACAGCAGGTTTTAAGAAAAGTCGTGCAGAATTTGCTGATCTTATGTATCAAGTTATGAAGTATGCAGGAACTTCAACTTCAGCTACTACTCTTTCTCCTTCGGGTATAGAAGTGGGTGTGGGTGTTCGTCCAACAGCGGTAACTAAAGTTTTTACTGAAGGAAATTTAAAATCAACAAGTACTGATGGTCTTGATATGGCTATTGCAGGTAATGGGTTTTTTCAAATACAACTTCCTGATGGCACTATAGGATATACTAGAAATGGGCAATTTACAAAAGATAATGAAGGTAATATTGTAAATTCAGATGGCTATAGACTTTTACCTGAAATGACAATACCTGAAGGCGCAACAGCAATTAATGTTGCTACAGATGGAACCGTTTCTGTAATGCTACCAGGGGAGCAACAAGAAACTCAAATTGGCCAAGTGGAGCTAGTTCAGTTTATAAATCCAGCGGGTCTTCATTCTATGGGTGATAATCTTTATCTCGAAACAGGAGCAAGTGGTGCACCTGTTGCGGGTATAGCAGGACAAGATGGGCTTGGAACAATAAGACATGGATTTATAGAACTTAGTAATGTTCAGCTTGTTGAAGAAATGACAGATCTTATCACAGGACAAAGAGCTTATGAAGCGGGTTCTAAGGCCATTACAACAAGTGATGATATGCTAGGAATTGTAAATCAGCTTAAGCGATAGTTGATATAAAATAAATAATTTTTAATTCTTTTTTGTTTAATGGCGTGTTAAACGCCATTAAATTTTTAGCAAGAGTAGCAAGTTTTAAATTCATAAGCAGTTGGACGAGCTTCTACTGGCCAAACTTGTGTTTCAAATTTTAAATGCTGATAGTCATCGATAAAAATATCGCTCATTACAGGTTTTAAATAAGAATTATGTCGGATTAAAGCTTCTAAACTTCCTCTTAGAGTATGTGGTAATTGCTCTATCCCTTTTTCACGTATTTCATCCAAAGTAAGATCAAATAAATTTTCATCCATAGGACCCACAGGAATGGTTTTATTTTTGATTCCATCAAGACCTGCCATTAAAAGACTAACAAAAGCTAAATAAGGATTAGCAGTGCTATCAGGGAAGCGAATTTCTATACGAGCTGAATTTTTGCCTATGCCATAAGGAACGCGACAACTTGCTGATCTGTTTTGACAAGAATAAGTTAAAATACAAGGAGCTTCAAAGCCAGGAACTATTCTTTTGTAAGAGTTGGAACTTGGATTTGTAAAAGCTGCAACACTTCTAGCATTTTTTAAAATTCCACCTATATAATTTATAGCAGTTTGACTAAGTCCACTGTATCCATCTTTATCGTAAAATAAATTTACTCCATTTTTCCATAAGCTCATATGAACATGCATACCATTGCCATTATCTCCGTATAAAGGTTTTGGCATAAAAGTGGCAGTTTTGCCATTTAAATGAGCTACCATTTTTACAACATATTTATAAATTTGAACATTGTCAGCTGCTTCTACAAGCGTGCCAAAATTTACTCCTATTTCAGCTTGTCCTTGTGCAACTTCATGATGATGAACAAAAGTTTTAAGACCTACTTTTTCAAGGGTTTGAACCATTTCAGAACGAATATCTACTAAAGAATCAATTGGCTGAACTGGAAAATATCCACCTTTGTTTCTTGGCCTGTGTCCAGTATTGTAGCTATCGGTAAATTCTCTATCATCATTCCACTCTCCTTCTTCGGTATCAACTTCATACTTAGAACAATGAGTAGTATCAACTATTTTTACACTATCAAAAACAAAGAATTCATTTTCTGGTCCAAAGTAAGCAGTATCAGCTATGCCACTATTTTTAAGGTGTTCCATTGCTTTTTTTGCTATGCTTCTTGGACATTTTTCATACATTTGTCCTTTGTAAATATCATACACATCACAAAATACTATGATAGTAGGATCAGCCGTAAAAGGATCTAAAAAAGCACTTTGAGCATCAGGTTTTAAAATCATATCTGATTTTTCTATAGGTTGCCATCCATGAATTGAGCTTCCATCAAATGGAATGCCAGTTTGAAATGTTTCTTCATTGATTGCATGAAGATTATAGGTAATATGATGCCAAGTTCCTATCATATCTGTAAAACGAAAATCAACAAAAAGCACTTCATTTTGTTTGCAAAATTTGAAAAAATCATCTATATTATTAACAAATTTTCCCATATTTTTACTCCTTTATGTAATTAAATTTATAAAATTATATCATAAAATTTTTAATTAAGATTTAATTAATATATTTTTTTTAATAAATTTAAAAATTTAATTTAAAAAGATTAAAAAATAAAAATTTATATTTTTGTTTTAGATAAAATTGATTATAATTTTGAGCAATTATTGAAAATCTAGATTTAAAAAAGGGAAAAAAATGACTCAAGAAGAGCTTGATGCTTTGATGAATGGTGATGTTGATCTTGATTCAGAGACAGAAGCAGAGGTAAAAACCGAAGAATCGAATACCGAAGAAGATGCTTTGATGTTAGAAGATGTCAAAATAGCTGATTACAAACCTAATCCTAGCGTGGTATGGCCACCACCCCCACCAAATCAGGAGCATAAAGTTGTACATCAGTTAGATGATGTTACAAAAGATAGCGAGCTTAAAGCAACGGAAATGATGGATAAGCTTGAAAGTATTAATAATTTTTTTGCGGATTCTGAAAGTTTACTCAAAGAGATAAATAAAGCAATAGAAAAAAATATTGATATTTTTTCTAAACTTAGTGAAAAATTTCCTAATGTGGAAAGTTTCAGTGAAGCTTTAGAATTAAACAATCAAGCTAAAAAAAGTTCTAAGGAGATTGTCGGAAATCTTCAAAGCGGACAAGATGAAGTGATGATGGCAATGGATGCAATGCAGTATCAAGATATACATCGTCAAAAAATCGAACGTGTTATTAATGTAATGCGTGCTTTAAGCCGTTATATGAGTTCCTTATTTGAAGGTAAAATTGATGATAAAAAACGTGTAAGTTCTGCAGTGCATATTGAAGGTGATAGTACTGCTGATGTTGTAAGTAATGATGATATAGAAGCTTTAATTGCAAGTTTAGGGCAAAAATGATCATTCCTGAAATAGTAGCTCCTGCAGGAAATTTCACAAAATTAAAAATTGCTTTAGCTTATGGCGCAGATGCGGTTTATGCGGGTGTGAATAATTTTTCTTTAAGATCACGCACTGCAAGAGAATTTAATTATGAAAGTTTTGAAGAAGCTATTAAATATACCCATAAGTGTGGTAAGAAAATTTATGTTACTTTAAATGGTTTTCATTTAAGCTCCCAAATTGAAGGTTTAAAAAGACATATTTTAAAATTGCGTGAGATGAAACCTGATGCTTTTATTGTAGCTTCTGTTGGAGCTATGCGTCTTGTTAAAGAACTTGCACCTGAAATTTCTTTACATGTTTCTACTCAGGCAAATATTTTAAATTATTTAGATGCTCAAGTTTATAAGGATATGGGTGCTAAAAGGGTTGTAATTGCCAGAGAATTAGGGCTTAAAGACGCTAAAGCTTTAAAGGAAAATTGTGATATTGAACTTGAAGCTTTTGTGCATGGTTCTATGTGTTTTGCTTATTCAGGGCGTTGTTTAATAAGCTCTGTGCAAAGTGGAAGAATGAGCAATCGTGGATCTTGTGCAAATGACTGTAGATTTAATTATGAGCTTTATGCTAAAAATCCAGAAAATGGCACTTTATTTCGCTTAGAAGAAGATGAAAATGGTACTCATGTGTTTAATTCTAAGGATTTAAATCTTTGTTCTTATATAGAAAAAATCATGCAAGAAAATTGTATCAGTGCTTTTAAAATAGAAGGGCGTACTAAAAGCGAATATTATGTTGCGCTTACAACAAGGACTTATAAAATGGCCATACAAGATGCTTTAGAGAGTAAATTTGAGTCAAGTAAGTATGAAAAAGAGATTACTACACTTAAAAATCGTGGTTTTACAGATGGTTATCTTGTTTCGCGTCCTTTAGAAAAAACCGACACGCAAAATCATAATACAAGCATAGAAGAAGGTTCTCATCAAGTGCATGCTATAAGCGAAGATGGAAGCTTTTTTAAATGTAAAGGGAAAATCGTTTTAAACACGCCTTATGAAATTTTAGCCCCTTTAGGCGATGTGATTCAAACTTGCGATAATGAACTAGGTAAAATTTATCAAAAAGAGGATAAATATTTTATAGAGTTTAAAAAACTCATTGCTAAAAACAATAAAGAATTTAGCGAAATTCATAGCGGCAATGAACATGAAATCCAATTACCAAATAAAATCAGTGCATTAAGTTTTTTAAGAAAGGAAATATAGATGAATTTTGTTTCTATTTTAATGGGAAGCAAGAGTGATTATGAGACTATGAAAGAGGCTGCTAAAACTTTAGAAAGTTTTGGGGTAAAGTATGAACTTATTATCTCATCAGCTCATCGTAGTCCAAAAAGAACAAAAGAGTATATTGCAAATGCTGAAGAAAAAGGTGTGAAAGTTTTTATAGCAGCAGCTGGAATGGCAGCGCATTTAGCTGGAGCTGTTGCAGCTTATACAACAAAACCTGTTTTGGGAGTGCCTATGTCAGGAAGCAATCTTGCAAGTATGGATTCTTTGTTTTCTACGGTGCAAATGCCTAGTGGAATTCCTGTAGGAACTTTAGCTATTGGTAAGGCTGGAGCAATCAATGCTGCTTATTTGGCTATGCAAATTTTAGCTATTTATGATGTTGATTTAGCACAAAAGCTTAAAGAAGATCGTCTTGAAAAAGAAAAAAAACTTGTATCTGATTCAAAAGAAGTAGAAGTTTTATTATAAGGGATAAAAATGCAAACCTATCTTGAACTTGAAGAATTTTGTAAACTTGTGCATTTAAATGAAGATGTGGTTAAAGGTATGATGGCTAATGGGGCTTTAAATTTTAAAGAAGAAGAGGGTAAAATTTACATCGAAGCTCATCAAGGTACTTTTAGTGTAGTACCTGGTTCTGCAAAATCTCAAACTGCAATGGTAAATTCAATGACTTTAGCAGGGGAAAGTTTTGTTGAAAAAACAATAGGAACTATTTTAAATTTACATGAAAAAGTTTTAGATGCTAAAGATGAAACACTTAAAGCATTAAAAAATGAGAATAAATTTTTAAAAGATGCTCTTTATTCTATGCAAGAACTTTATGATGAAGATAGAAAAACTATAGAAACCTTAAACAATGAGCTAAAACATGCGCGTGAAGAGATAGAATTTCTCAAGCGTAAATATAAATTAATGTGGAGTAAAACTGCAGAAATTTTTGGAGCTAAGACAGAGCCTGATTTGGAAATGAATAAAAAATTAGAAAAACCTATTGAAAATATGGAACAATAAAGAGAGATACAATGACTTTTTCACAAATGATACTTAATTTACAAAATTATTGGCAAGAGCAAGGTTGTGCGATTATGCAACCTTATGATATGCCAGCAGGTGCAGGAACCTTTCATCCAGCAACTTTTTTAAGAAGTTTAGGAAAAAAACCTTGGGCAGCTGCTTATGTGGCTCCAAGTAGAAGGCCTACTGATGGACGTTATGGTGAAAATCCTAATCGCTTAGGTGCTTATTATCAATTTCAAGTTTTAATTAAACCTAGTCCTGATAATATCCAAGAATTATATCTTAAAAGTCTTGAAAATTTAGGTTTTGATTTAAAAAGTCATGATATTCGTTTTGTTGAAGATAATTGGGAGAGTCCAAGTTTGGGTGCTTGGGGTTTAGGCTGGGAAGTATGGCTTGATGGTATGGAAGTCACTCAATTTACTTATTTTCAGCAAGTTGGTGGTATAGCGGTAGATTTAGTAAGTGCTGAAATTACCTATGGTCTTGAAAGAATAGCCATGTATCTTCAAAATGTTGATAATGTTTATGATATAGTTTGGAGTGAATTTAATGGAGAAAAAATTAAATACGCAGATGTGCATAAGCAAAGTGAATATGAATTTAGTAAATACAATTTTGAAATAAGTGATGTTAAAATCTTAAATGAGCAGTTTGAAAACTCTTACAAAGAATGTAAAAATGTTTTAGAACAAGGATTAGCTTTACCTGCTTATGATTATTGTATGCTTGCTGCACATACTTTTAATCTTTTAGATGCAAGAGGATCAATTTCTGTAGCACAAAGACAAGATTATATGTTAAAAATTCGTGAACTTTCAAAAAATTGTGCTGAAATTTATAAGAAAAATTTAAATGAAGCTGAGTGAAATTTATAATTTTTTAGATCAATTAAGTCCCTTTAATATCCAAGAATCATGGGATAATAGTGGAATTTTGCTTGGAGATAGGGATAACGAAATTTCAACTGTTTATTTAAGCTTAGATATTGATGAAAATATCATTAAAGAAGCGAGTGAAAATTCTTTAATTATCACACACCATCCTTTGATATTTAAAGGTTTAAAAGATTTATATGACAAGACTTATCCTAGAGCTTTTATTAAAGAAATGATTTGTAAAAATATTTCTTTAATCAGTATGCATACAAATTACGATTTAAGTCATTTAAATACTTATTTTACGGAAGAAATTTTAGGTTTTAAAATTTCTTTTAAAGACGAATTTTTAATTTATGTAGAAAATTCTATGTCTTTTGAAGCTTTGTGTGACTGGGTGAAAAAAAAGTTAAATTTGCAAATTTTACGTGTAAGTGATTGTGGTAAAAAAGACATTAAGTGTATTGCTATATGTACTGGAAGTGGTGGGGATTTAATTTCTAAAGTAGATGCGGATTGTTTTTTAAGTGGAGATTTTAAATATCATCAAGCTTTAGAGGCGCTTAGTAATCAAATCAGTCTTATTGATTTAGGTCATTTTGAAAGTGAGAGATATTTTTCTCAATGTTTAGCAAAAGACTTGAAAAATTTGCCGCTACAAGTTATAATAACAGTTTCAAAAAATCCATTTCAATATTTTTAAGGAAAATAAATGAATAAATATCTCGAACAATTAGTGCTTTTATCAAAAATAGATCAAGAAATTGATAGTTATGAACCAAAAATAGACAGTATTAATAAGACTTTAAAAGATGCTGAGTTAAAAATAGGAAAAATCAACACAGATTTAGAAAAAATCGATGAAGAAATCAAAGATATAGAAAATCAAAAAGTGCAAAATAATGCTCATATTTCCGAGTTCTCGGCAAAAATTAAAGAGCTTTCTAAAAAAAGTGGTGTAGTAAAAACAGAAAAAGAAGCTAATGCTTTAAAAATTGAAGAAGATATTGCAAAAGAGCAATTAGACGCTGCAAATGATGAGATTGTAAGACTGGATAAAATTTTAGAGAATAAAGAAACTTATAAAAAAGAACTCGAAGAAGAAAAAATCAAACAAGAGCAAAATATTAATGAGATTAGAGTAAGTATTAAATCTGAAATGGAAGTTCTTGAAAAAGATAGAATGAGTGTTTATGATAAAAAAACCAAACTTGTGGGCGAGATGAATCAAAAAGTTCTAAGTTTTTATGAGAAAATTCGCAAATGGGCGAAAAATACTGCTGTAGTACCCGTTAAGAAACAAGCATGCTATGGATGTTTTATGAAAATTTACGATAAGACCTATCTATCTGTTGTAAAAGGCGAAGAGATTGTAACTTGTCCTCATTGTGGAAGAATTCTTTATAAAGAGCAAGAAGAACAAAATTGATCTTTTTTTATTATTTTTTAACTTGGACGGCATTTTTATTTTGTGCTGTCTTTATTCTTTTGCTTTCTTTTTTAAAATCCAAATACAAAACTAGTTTAAAATCCCGATTTTTTCTTTATAAAAATTTACATCAAGAAAAAGCTGATGTACATTTTCATGCTTGTTCTTACGGGGAGGTAAGAAGTATTAAAACTTTGGTTTTGAAATTTGATTCAAGAATAACTACTATTACTCAAACAGGTTTTGAATGTGCAAAAGAATTTTGTAAAAAGGTAAATTATCTTGCTTTTGAAAATTTTTTGCCTTTTTGGCTTAAGCCTTGTAAGGTTTTGGTAATTTTTGAAGCAGAATATTGGTTTATGCTTGTTTTTATGGCACGTATTTATAAGGCTAAGATTATTTTGCTTAATGCGAGAATATCTGATAAGTCTTATCATTCTTATCAAAGATTTTCTTTTTTTTATAAAAAAATTTTTTCTTATATTGATGAAGTTTTTGCTCAAAGCGATTTAGATAAAGCAAGACTTGAAAGTTTGGGAGCTAAAAATGTTAAAATTTTTAAAAATATTAAGGCAAATTTAGAAATTAAAAATAATAAAATTTATACCAAACCTAAGGAAAAACTTATCATTTTTGCCAGTACTCATAAGGATGAAGAAGAGCTTTTGCTTGATTATTTTAAACTAGAAGAAAATGAAAAACTCATTATCGCCCCACGACACCCTGAACGTTTTAAAGAAGTTGAAAATTTGCTTTTAAACAAAGATTTAGAATTTGAAAAATTTAGTTCTTTAAAAGATGAAAATAAGAAATTTTCTAAAAAAATTTTGCTTTTAGATGCTTTAGGGGAGCTTGTAAATTTTTATGCAATTTCTGATGTTGTTGTGCTTGGAGGTTCTTTCATAGAAGGCATAGGAGGACACAATCCTATAGAAGCGGCATATTTTGATAATGTATTAATTAGCGGGAAATTTATTCACAATCAAAAGGTTTTGTTTGAAGAAGTGGAAAATGTATATTTTTGTGAAAAATTAAAAGATTTAAATGATAAAATTCATTATTTAAATTTAAAAGCTAAAATTTCCAAAAAAGAAAATTTAGATCTTATCATACAAACTATACAAAAGGGAATTGATGCAAGAAAAAGCTTATAAACTCTTAGCTTTGCAAGAAAAAATTTCAAATCGTGAAGCTAAAGATTTGATTGATAAGGGTTGTGTTTTTTCACATGGAAAAAAAGTTGTGGTTGCTAGAGCTTTGATGAGCGATGAGGCAAGATTTAATGTGATAAAAGCTAAAAATCCTCAAATTATTTTTGAAGATGATAAGATTATTGCTATTAATAAACCTTATGCTTATGTGAGTGAAGATTTAGAGAAAAAATTTAATGCCAAGCTTTTAAATCGTTTAGACAAAGAAACAAGTGGTGTGATTTTGCTTTGTAAAGATGAAGATTTTAGAAAGCTTTGTATAGAAGAATTTAAAAAACACAGGGTTTATAAAAGTTATATTGCGGTTTTAGATGGGGTTTTGGCTGAAGAGGTTGAAGTGAATGAACCTATTTTTACTATAAAAGTAAAAGGCGGGGCGTTAAGTAAAGTTTCAAAAGATGGTTTAAGTGCCTTAAGTATCATTACTCCTATCATGATGCAGTCAAAAAAAACCTTAGCAAAAATAGTTATTCAAACAGGTAGAACTCATCAAATCAGAGTGCATGCTAAATTTATAAAACATGGCGTTGTAGGTGATGAAAAATATGCTAAAATTTCAAGCGATAGAATGTATTTGCATAGCTATGAAATTAAAATTTTTAATTATCATTTTAGGGCTAATTTAGATAGTGGTTTTGCAAAATTTGGCTTTGATATAAAAAATTTAGATTTTTAAAGCCATTTAAGAAAAAATTTTGTATAATGCAAGGTTTAATTTAAAAATTTTATAGAAAGGTGATAAAGTGTTTGAGTTAGTCAGCGAATCTTTTAAATCAGCGATTAATAAATTACGTTTTGTTGATGATGAAAAAGCACTTAAGAACGCTTTAGAAACCTTAAAAAAAGCTCTTTTAAAAGCAGATGTTCACCATAAGGTAACTAAAGAGCTTTTAACTTTGATAGAAGAAGATGCAAAGCAAAACGGAATAGGTCAAAAACAATTTTTAAATGCCATTAAAATAAATTTAGAAAATATTTTAAGTGTCAATGGTAAGAATCAAGGTTTTGTTTTTACTTCTAAACCCCCAACAGTAGTTCTAATGGCAGGTTTGCAAGGAGGCGGTAAGACTACAAGCACTATCAAACTCGCAAATTATTTAAAATTACGCAATAAAAAAGTTTTAGTTGCAGCTTGTGATTTGCAGCGTTTAGCGGCAGTGGAGCAACTAAGACAACTTTGTGAAGCTAATGAAATTGAACTTTTCTTTATAGAAAATGAAAAAGATCCTATTAGAGTTGCTAAAGAGGCTTTAAAAAAGGCTGAAAGTTCCATGGTGGATGTTTTGCTTGTAGATACTGCTGGACGTTTGGCTATAGATGAGGCTTTGATGAATGAATTAAAAGCAGTTAAGGATGTTTTAAATCCTGATGAGATTTTCTATGTTGCTGATGCAATGAGTGGTCAAGATGGGGTTAAGACTGCGGCTAGTTTTAATGAAGCTTTGAATATCAGCGGGGTAATTTTATCAAAATTTGATGCAGATACTAAAGGTGGAGTAGCCTTGGGTATAGCAAAACAAATCGGTATTCCTTTAAGATTTATTGGTGTAGGTGAAAAAGTAGCAGATTTAGAAGTTTTTATACCAGATCGTATAGTAAGTCGCATTATGGGCGAGGGTGATTTGGCTACTTTAGCTGAAAAAACTGCTGCAGTGATTGATGAAAAAGAAGCTAAAAAACTCAATCAAAAAATCAAAAAAGGGGAATTTAATTTTAATGATTTTCTTAACCAAATGGAAAGTATTAAAAAATTAGGAAGTATGAAGTCTTTAATCGGTATGATACCAGGACTTGGTGGAATGGCAAATGCGGTAAAAGATATAGATTTGGATAATTCTAAAGAAATTATACACATTAAAGCAATGATTTCTTCAATGACTCCAAAAGAAAGAGAAAATCCTGATTTATTAAATAATGCTAGAAAGCGTCGTATAGCAGAGGGAGCAGGTCTTTCTCAGGTAGAAGTCAATCGTTTTTTAAAACAATTTAGCAATGCAGCAAAACTTGCAAAAAGATTTTCAGGTAAAAAAGGAATGGAGAGTTTGACACAAATGATGAGTCAAGCTAGAAGACAATTTTAAATTTTATTTATAAATACTTTTTATAGTATCTATAAATAAAATTTTTAATTTTTTAAGGAGTATAAATGACAGTTATTAGACTTACAAGAATGGGTAGAACCAAAAGACCATTTTATCGTATTGTAGTTACGGACAGTAGAAAACGTCGTGATGGTGGTTGGATAGAAAGTATTGGGTATTATAATCCTATGGTAGAACCTGAAGTAATTAAAGTTGATGCAGAGCGTTTAGCTTATTGGAAAAGCGTTGGTGCAAAACTTAGCGATAAAGTTGCTTCTATCACTAGCAAATAATCATGGTAGAGAATTTTCTTAGAGAATACGCAAAATTAATTGCAGATTATCCTGAACAGATTGATACTCAAAAAATTGAATTAAGTGAAAATTTTTTTGAGATTGTTCTTTTTGCACATAAGGTTGATACAGGTAAGCTTATAGGTAAAAATGGAAAAATGATCAATGCTATAAAAACTGCAATCTCTGCTTATAAGAGCAAGGATGCAAGTTCTTATAGAGTAACGGTAAAAGCACTTGAGTGAAAAAGATTTTGTTCAAGTTGCAAAACTTGGTAAAACTGTGGGTCTTAAGGGTTATGTAAAATTGCATAACCTGAGCGACTTTTCTTCTCAATTTAAAAAAGATGCTACTTTTTTTATAAAAAACACTAAAGAAATGTTAAAGATTAAGCATTATAATACAAGCAATTCTACTGTTTTATTTGAAAATTATGAAGATATAGAAAAGGCCAAAGAATTAACTAATCTTATTCTTTTTCAGAGTATCGAGAAAAGTAGACAAACTTGTAAATTAAAAAAAGATGAGTTTTTTTATTTTGATATTTTAGAGTGTGAAGTTTTTGAAGAAGATAAGAGATTAGGTAAAGTGGTTGATATCTTGGAAACTGGAGCTTCTTATTTATTTGAAATTCAAAGTGATGAAAAATGGGTTGAAAAAAAATATCCTAAAATATTTTTTATTCCATATTTAGATAAATTTGTTAAAAATATAGATATAGAAAAACGACAGATTTTTTGCACGCAAGATGCTTTTTTAATTTTAGAAAATTCATGAAATTTAGCTTCGTTTCTTTGTTCCCTAATCTTATGGAATTTTACTTTCAAGATTCTATACTTGCAAGAGCAAAAGAAAAAAAACTTTTCAAACTTAATTTTTATAATCCAAGAGATTTTTCTAAAAATTCCTATCATAAAGTCGATGATTATAAAATAGGTGGTGGAGCTGGACTTTTGATGCAAGCTGAACCTATGTATGAGGTGCTAAAAAGTATTCAAGAAAAAAAAGAAAATCCCTATTTTATTTTTTTAAATCCAAGTGGTAAAACCTTTAATCAAAAAGACGCCAAACGCTTAAGTAAAAAAGAACATATAGTTTTTGTATGTGGGCGCTATGAAGGTATAGATGAAAGAGTGCTTGAAATTTTTGCGAATGAAATTTTTAGTATAGGGGATTTTATTTTAACAGGAGGAGAATTACCTGCGCTTGTGATGTGTGATGCGATTTTAAGAAATGTTAACGGGGTTTTAGGAAATATGGAAAGCTTGAAAGAAGAAAGCTTTGAAAATAATTTACTCGAAGCGCCTGCTTTTTCAAAACCTTTTATTTTTGAGAAAAAAAATAAAAAATTTTATACTCCTTCAGAGTTTTTAAAGGGTAATCACGCTAGAATTGCAAGTTTAAAAACTACTTTGGCGTCTTGCAAAACGAAATTTTTTCGTCCAGATTTATTTTTAGAGCATGAACGCAAAAAATAAGGGATTTTTTATGAAAAATAAATATATAGAACAATTTGAAGCAAAACAAATTGAAGGTAAAAATGTTCCAGATTTTCGTGCTGGTGATACTTTAAAGCTTGCAATTCGCATTAAAGAAGGGGATAAAACAAGAATCCAAAATTTTGAGGGTATTTGTATTGCTAGAAGAGGTAATGGCGTAAGTGAAACTTTTATCGTGCGTAAAATTGGCGCTAATAATGTTGGCGTTGAGAGAATTTTCCCTATTTATAGTGAAAGTTTAGAAAGTATTACTGTTTTGCGTCGTGGTCGTGTACGCCGTGCAAGATTATTCTACTTAAGAGATAGACGTGGTAAAGCAGCGCGTATTAAAGAGCTTAAAAAATAATTTATAATTATTTTCTATTATAAGTCTAACAATTAAATAATTATAATTAATTTATAATTATTATTTATTTGATTTTAATTATTAATAATACTCTTGTATAATATTTCTTGTAAATATTATACAAGGAGAGAAAATGTTTTCTATTAAAAAAACTTTATTAATACTAGCAAGCGTGCCAATGTTTTTGAGTGCTACTGAATATCAATTAAGTACTCATGTCTTGGATATTACTTCTGGACAACCTGCTCCTAAAGTAAAAGTTGAGCTTTATAAGTTGGAAGCAAATCAACAGTGGAAAAAAGTAAGTGAAGAATTTACCGAAGAAAATGGTAGAATAGGAGATTTATTACCATATGAAAAAGCTGAAAATAGGGCTTTTGGAATTTATAAGCTTAAATTTTTTACAAAAGACTATTACACATCACACAAAATAAATACTTTTTATCCTTTTGTAGAGGTAAGTTTTGAGCTTTCTAAAGATCAGAAACATTATCATGTTCCAATAACCCTTTCTCCTTTTGGTTATTCAACTTATAGAGGAAGCTGATAAATAAAACGAAAGAAAAAACCATGTGGGCTAAGAATTCTTGGAAAAACTATCCTATAAAACAGCAACCTATCTATCCAGATCAAGAGGAAATGAATAGAGTTTTAGCAAGACTTGAGAAACTTCCTCCTTTGGTTTTTGCTGGAGAAGTGAGAAATCTTCAAAAGTCTTTAGCAAGAGTTTGTAAAAAAGAAGCTTTTTTACTTCAAGGTGGAGATTGCGCTGAAAGTTTTGAAAATTTTGGCGCTGTAAATATCCGTGATATGTTTAAAATTTTACTTCAAATGGCTATAGTACTTACATTTGCTGGTGGATGTCCTGTTATAAAAATTGGTCGTATTGCAGGGCAGTTTGCCAAGCCAAGAAGTAGTGATTTTGAAGAGTTAGATGGTATAAGTCTTCCTAGTTATCGTGGTGATATTATTAATGGTTTTGAATTTAGTGAACAAGCACGCATTCCTGATCCACATAGAATGCTTGAAGCTTATTATCAAAGCGCAACAACGCTAAATTTGTTGCGTGGATTTGCTAAGGGTGGTTTAGCAGATTTACATGAAGTACATCGTTGGAATTTGGGCTTTTTAAAAAAGAGTGAACTCCATAAGCAATATACTGATATCAGTGAAAAAATTTCACAAGCTTTAGCTTTTATGGAAGCTTGTGGAATTAATACAAGTAATACTCCAAGTCTAAGAGAAGTTAGTGTTTATACTTCACATGAAGCTTTACTTTTGCCTTATGAAGAAGCTTTAACTAGAGTGGATAGTTTAAGTGGAGAAATTTACGATTGTTCAGCTCACATGCTTTGGATAGGTGAAAGAACAAGGGCGCTTGATGAAGCTCATGTGCATTTTTTAAGTGGAGTAAAAAATCCTTTAGGGGTTAAAATAGGACCTAGTGCAAGTGCTGATGATATCATAGCTTTAGCAAATGTTTTAAATCCAAATAATGAAGAAGGAAGATTAAATATTATTATCCGCATGGGTGCAGATAAAATTATCAATAATTTGCCAAAAATTTTCTCTAAACTTAAAAGTGAAGGTTTAAATTTAGTATATAGCATAGATCCTATGCATGGAAATACGGTAAAAGCAGGCAATTTTAAAACACGTGAGTTTGATAAAATTATGCAAGAAGTGAGATCTTTTTTTGAGATTGCAATAAGCGAAGGGGTTTATCCAGGTGGAGTGCATCTTGAAATGACTGGGAAAGATGTAACAGAATGCACAGGTGGTGCAAGCAATGTTACTGCTCAAAGCTTGGAAGATCGTTATGAGACTCAATGCGATCCAAGACTTAATGCGGATCAAGCATTAGAACTTGCTTTTTTAATCGCAGATTTGGTAAAAAAGGCTAGAAAATGAAATTTTATGGTATTAAAAATTGCAATTCTGTAAAGAAAGCTATAGATGCTTTAACACAAAAAGGTATTGTGTTTGATTTTATGGATATTAAAAAGATTAATCAAGATATTTTATACACATGGTTAAAACAAAAATCTTTTGAAGAACTTATCAATACTGCTGGATTAACTTCTAAAAAACTTGGCTTAAACAAAGAAAAAGTTAAAAATTTAAATGAAAAAGAACTTGAAAAAATTGTATTAGAAAATCCAAGTTGTATTAAGCGTCCTATTATCGAGTATGAGCAAAACATATATATTGGTAAGGAATATGAGAAAATGTTATGATAGAGTGTTTGATTACACTCTATTTTTTATTAATTGATTAATTTCATTTTGATATGGAAATCTTTCACTTTCGCAATTAATAAGTTGTGTTTTAGAGAAGATAACTTTTCCGTCTACTTCAACGATAAAATCACCTCTGCCGCCAATTTCAAATTCTACTTCAACATCTTTGAAATCGCTTTGTAGTTCCTCTGCAATCCTTGCAGCTTGTGGGCGATAATTTCAAAGATTGCAATAAGCAATTTTTACTTTCATCATTTCATCCTTTGAAAAGTTCTTTTTATTAAGATTAAAATCTTAGACTTTATTATAGTTTATTTTGGCTGAATTTTTGCCTTTTTGTCAAATTTAAGTTGAAATTTAGGGCTAATTTCTTTCAAATTCAGCGAGAAAAATTTATAATTTTTATCAAAATTAAAATAAGCCTTAAAAAATTAAAGGAAGAAAATGAGTCAATTTACACACTTGCATTTACATACAGAATATTCTTTGCTTGATGGAGCCAATAAACTTAAAGAATTAGCTTTGACTTTAAAAGAGCAGGGTGCTACAAGTGTTGCTATGACAGATCATGGAAATATGTTTGGGGCAATTGATTTTTATCAAACAATGAAAGCACAAGGTTTAAAACCTATCATTGGTATGGAAGCGTATTTACATAATCATGATGAATTAGATGATAAAAGTTCTCGTCAGCGTTTTCACCTTTGTTTGTATGCAAAAAATGAGATCGGATATCAAAATTTAATGTATTTAAGTTCTCAAAGTTATATTAAAGGTTTGTATTATTATCCGCGTATCAATAAAAAGCTTTTGGAAGATTATAGTGAAGGTCTTATTTGTTCTTCTGCTTGCTTGCAAGGTGAAGTAAATTGGCACTTAAATACTTATAGTGAAAGAAATGTGCGTTTTGGTGCAAAAGGCTATGAAGCAGCAAAAGAAGCAGCATTATGGTATAAAAAAGTTTTTAAAGATGATTTTTATTTTGAAATCATGCGTCATGGTATAGGTGATCAAAGAATGATAGATGATGATATTATCAGACTTTCTAAAGAATTAAATATAAAAATTATTGCTACAAATGATACGCATTATACTTTTAAAGAAAGAGCGGCTGCCCATGAGGTTTTTATGTGTATAGCTATGGGAAAAAAACTTAATGACCCTGATAGAATGCGTCATAGTGTGCATGAATTTTATGTTAAAAGCCCTGAGCAAATGAGTGAGCTTTTTGCAGATATTCCAGAAGCTATAGAAAATACACAAGAAATCGCGCAAAAATGTAATTTAGAGCTTAATCTTGGCAATCCCACTCCACCGAATTTTAAATTTACAAGAGAATATGCTAAAGATCATAATATTATCTTACCTGAAGAAACAAAAGAATTTAGCTTTGATAATGATGACATAGTTTTTGAAGAACTTTGTAAAAAGGGACTTGAAGAGAGATTAAAATTTATCGATGAAAGCAAGCATGAAGAATACAAACAAAGACTTGAAGTAGAAATTAACATCATTAAAAATATGAAATTTTCAGGTTATATGCTTATTGTTCATGATTTTATTAAAGTGGCTAAAGATAAAGGTATTCCAGTAGGCCCTGGAAGAGGATCAGCTGCAGGAAGTTTGGTTTCTTATTGTTTAAGGATTACGGATTTAGATCCTATTCCTTATAGTCTACTTTTTGAGCGTTTTTTAAATCCTGAGCGTGTGAGCATGCCTGATATTGATGTGGATTTTTGTCAAGACAGACGTGCTGAAGTGATTGACTATGTGATTGATAAATATGGAGCGGATAAGGTTGCACAGGTGATTACCTTTGGTAAACTTTTGGCTAAAGGGGTGATTCGTGATGTGGCTAGAGTTTGTGATATGAGTATTCAAGATGCTGATGAGCTTGCTAAACTTGTGCCTGAAGAGCTTAAAATCACTCTTGATGCTGCTTATGAAAAAGAACCTAAAATCAAAGAATTTATTGATCGTCATCCTAAAGGTCCTGAAGTTTGGGAGTATGCAAGAGCTTTAGAAGGATTAAATCGCAATGCGGGTATGCACGCAGCAGGTGTTGTAATTTCTAATGAAAGTTTATGGAAGAAAACTCCGCTTTTTAGACAAAGTAAAAATGATGAAAGACATTTGGTAACGCAGTATTCTAAAGATCATTTAGAAGATGTAGATTTGATAAAATTTGACTTTTTAGGTCTTAAAACCTTAACAGTAATCAATAATGCGATCAAGCTTATTAAAAAGCGTTACAATAAAGACATTATTTGGGAAACTATAGATGTAAATGATAGCAAAGTTTATAAAACCATACAAAGTGGAAATACTTTGGGAATTTTTCAAATCGAATCAGGCGGTATGCAAAGCTTAAATGCACGCTTAAAACCAGAGCGTTTTGAAGATATCATTGCGGTTCTTGCGCTTTATCGTCCAGGCCCTATGGAATCAGGAATGCTTGATGATTTTATCGACAGAAAGCATGGTTTAAAAAGTATAGAATATCCTTTTGACAGTTTAGAAAAGGTTTTAGAGCCTACTTATGGGATTATTGTTTATCAAGAACAGGTTATGCAAATTGTTCAAATTATAGGTGGCTTTTCTTTAGGAGGTGCTGATGTAGTGCGTCGTGCTATGGGTAAAAAAGATCCTGAGAAGATGAAAAAGCTTAAAACTGATTTTGCAGATGGAGCAGAAAAACAAGGATATGATAGAGCAAAAGCTGAGGATTTATGGGAGCTTATCGTAAAATTTGCAGGATATGGTTTTAATAAATCTCACTCTGCGGCTTATGCGTTGATTACTTTTCAAACAGCTTATTTAAAAACTTATTATCCTAGTGAATTTATGGCAGCGCTTTTAACAAGCGAAGAAAACAATGTGGATAAAATTGCTGTTTATATTGATGAGATGAAAAAAATGAATATTAAACTTTTACCTCCATCGATTAACAAAGCGATCCGTGAATTTAGTGCTTTAGAGCAAGATGGCAAGGATGCTATTATATACGGACTTGGGGCTATAAAAAGTGTGGGTATTCCTGCAGTTGAAAATTTACTTGAAGCAAGGCAAGATGGAGAATTTAAGGATATTAATGATTTCTTAGGTAAGATAGATCCTACCAAGATAAACCGTAGAACATTAGAAAGTCTTATTAAGGCAGGGGCTTTTGATGAGTTTGGTTTTACTAGAAAAGCTTTGTTTGATAATATGGAAAATCTTAGCGAAGCATCGCGTAAAATGGCTGAAGTAAGAAAAAATGCTGCAAGTTCTCTTTTTGGTGAAGAGGAGTTAACTTCAGGTGTTCAAGTAAATTTTACTCCCAAAAATGAAGAATTTGAAGTGATGGAAAAATTGGGATATGAAAAAGAAATTTTAGGAATTTATGTTTCAGGCCATCCTTTAGATCGATTTTATGAACAAATTAATGCCATAGATTATGTTAAAAGTTTAGAGTTTGAAGGTTTAAAAAACAATGGAGAAATTTTAAGTATAGGTAAAATTGAAGATTTTAAATCTATGATGAGTAAAAATAATAAGCGTTATGGTAGAATTGAAATTTTGGATTATTATTCTTCGTTTGATGCTACTGTATTTGAAAGTAATGTAGAAGAAATAGAAAATATCATTAAAGATGAAAATTTGAAAAATAATGCTTATGGTTTTGTATTGGGATTTAAAGCTGAAGGAGGGGAAAAGCCCAGCTTTTTTTTAAAAGCAATTAAAGACTTGCAAAGTCTTGAAGATGGTGAGATTAAAGCTATAAAAAAATTTGGCACAAAAAAAGATTTTAAAAATAAAGAAGAAAATCATTTTACCGCAGAACCTAAGGAATTTGAAAAAAATATCATAGAGCTAGATTTGACAAGGTTAAATAGAGAATTAATCTATGAAATTCATGAAATTGCTAGAAATGCACATAATCCTAATGAAAAAAATAATAAAAAACTTGTTTTAAAAGTTATTAGCGCGGGATCTTGCCTGCTTTATCATACAGATTTTATTATCTCTGATAGTATAGTAGAGGAAATTTCTAATAAATATGCTTAAGTAAGATTGTTTTACTTAAGATTTTTAAATAAAATGCTTCCGAGTCTTACCAAGTTGGATCCGCATTTTATAGCAATTTCAAAATCATTACTCATCCCCATAGAGCAAATCTTAGCCCCATGTTTTTGAAGAATTTCATAAATTTTAAATGTAGTTTCAAAGCTTTTTATAATATTTTCTTTATCTTGGCTGTGTGATCCTATGCTCATTACGCCACAAAGATTTAAATTAGAGCATTCTTCTTGTATTTGTAAATATTCTTCTACGGCTTGATTTGGATCTAGACCGCTTTTGCTATTTTCATTTGCACTATTGATTTCTAATAAAGTATTTAATTTATAATCAAGTCTTTTGTCCATAGCTTTAGCTATTTTAATACCATTACAAGAGTGCCATAATATAGGTTTTTGTTTGATTAAGAGATTGATTTTGTTGCTTTGTAGCGTTCCTATAAAATGCCATTTTATGTCTAGTTTTTTTTCATCAAGATTTTCTTTTTTTTGTGCTAGAGCTTGGACTTGATTTTCTCCAAATTCTACTATACCTTGATCAAAAAGCTTTTCAATTATACTTGCATCGACATACTTGCTTGCGGCTACAAGACGAACGTTTTTGGTTTTTTCTAAAATTTGCTCTAAAGTCATTTTGATAAAAAATAAGCCCTATTTAGGGCTTATTTTATTGTAATAAATTAGCAATTTTGCTTTGAAGCTGCATGTTGGATTGCGCAGCAACAAAAGCAGCAGCATTTTCTTTTAGATAATTGGCATTAAAATCATTAACATTTTTTGCCATGTCATTATTTAGTAAATTATTTTCAGCTGCTTTTGAGTTGATGCTATTTTGAACACTTGCATTAATATTTGATGTGATGGCATTGATACCTGAGCCTATTTCACTTCTTAAACTTCCAAGTTGATCCATAAAATTTGTAATACTATCTTGATTATCTATGCTTAATCCATCTGTTGCTAATGGATTTAAATTTGTAGTTTCAGTTCCGCTACCTACTACAAAATTCATAGTTTGAAAGACATTTTTTCCATTATAAGTTGCATTATTAAAAGAATCATTGATGGATTCTTGTATGCGTGTTGCTTCTGTTCTTAGCATTCCTTTTTGAGAATCATTAAGTGCAGCATTGTTCATTTTTACTGAAAGTTCATTAAGTCTATCTGCGCTTTGAGAGATATTGGTAAGGCTAGCATCTGCAATTTGTAAAACCCCTATAGCATCATAAGCATTTGCGACACCTTGATCTATAGTGCTTGATTGAGATCTTAAAGAATCAGCAATAGCTAAATTAGCACTATCAACTCCACTTATTGCGCGAACAGCTGCAATATTTTCTAAAGCTTTATCGCTAGCTTTTTGTGCATTATTTAAATAATAATTTTGTTGCATTATAGTTGCATCAGAGATCATCATGGCCTACTCCTTCTCTTTTGGATTTATTTAATATTTTATCATTTTTTTGCTATTTTAAAGCTTAAGAAATATAAAAAAACTTGCATTATCAAGATGATTTTAATCACCACTTCACTTGCATTATGGATGCTGATAAATTCTTGAGTTTTTGTAGTGTTTTCGCCTAAGTTTTGGAGTTCAATTATGGTATTAGTAAAATAAAAAACAAATATTAAGCTTAAAATCAAAATAAGCAAACTCAGCATAAATTTTGAAAATTTTATTTTAAATTTCATTTCATCTTTTATAAGAGAATAAATTTCATATAAAAAATTAACCACTGAAACAAAAATCAGCAAATATCCCATCTTAATAAAAATTTGCGTCATCATTAAGCCACTTTGAAAATGGCTCAACACTCCTTCTCCTATAAGATTTTGAGGAAAAAAAATTGTTGGTGCAACAACTATTCCTAGTATGAGTTCAACCCCTATGATAGAGGCAAGTAAAAATAAATTAACAGCTTTCAAGAGTTTCTCCTTTTATTTTTTATCATAACGCATATTTGTAAATTTAGCTATAAAAGCACGATTATAACCTTGTTCATCTTTGAAAAAATCAACAATGAAATTATTTTGATATAAAATTTTTTCCAAAATTTCTTTTTGATCATAGCCAAATTCGCAAGCTAAAAATTTAACTTTTTTATCAAGGGAAAAATGTATGATTTCTTCTAGAATTTCATATCCTTTTTCTCCGCCAAATAAAGCCTCTTTCGGTTCTTTTTGCACCCAAATATCTATAGGATATGAATTTTTAATATAAGGTGGATTTGAAAAAATAAAATCATAATTTTCTTTAATTTGCTTAAAATGACAAAGTTTAAAGTCAATCAAGTGATCGACTTTGTGTAATTTGGCATTCTCTAAAGCTAATTCTAAGGCTTTGGGATTGATATCACAGGCTGTGATTTTTAATTCAAGTTCTTTGGCTAAAACAATGCTTAAAATTCCGCTTCCAAATCCTATTTCTAAAATCCCATTAAAAGTATTTTTTTTGCATAAATTTAAAATTTGAAAAAGTAAAATTTCACTATCATAGCGAGGGATTAGAACGCCTTTTTTTATATTAAATTCTAAGCCCCAAAAATCCACTTTTTCAAATATATATTCAAAAGGTTCTCCAGATTTAAAACGCTTTATAAGCTCAAAATAAGGTTCATGATCTATTTTTATATCTTGGTTTAAAAATAACCAAGCTTTATCTTTTTTTAGATATTCACAGAGTATAAATACTGCTTCATTTTCATAACCTTTTAAGCTAGATTTAGCTTCCATAAGAGCATTTTTTATAGTCAAGAAAGAGCCTTGATTCTATCACTAATACTTGGATGACTGAGATAAAAAAATGCATATATTTTACTTGTTTTGATAAAAGCTTTATTTTCTCTTGCTAGAGCTATCAATGCATTTTTCATATCTTCTTTGCTTGTAACTTTAGCTCCGTGTTGATCAGCTGCAAATTCATTTTTTCTACTTAAGGCGTTAAGTATAGGAGAGATTAAAAAGCTAAAAATATTTGCCAAGATAAATAAAAGAGCAAACACGCCACCATTTACTCCTTCTAGATGACTTTCTAAGTAAACAAATTCAGGTAAATTTGCAAAAACAAAAAAAAGTAAAAACATAATTATAACGCCGTTAAATAAAGCTTTGATAATATCCTTATGAACAAAATGTCCAAGCTCATGTCCTAAAACAGCTAAAAGTTCTCTTTCATTTAAGGCTTTTAATAATGTATCAAAAAGCACCACTCTTTTGCTTTTAAAAAGTCCACCAAAATAAGCATTTAAACGCTTATCTCTTTTGCTTGCATCAATAACATAAACCCCATTTGCACTAAACCCACATTGTTTCATCAAAGAGCTGATTTTTTTCAGCAAATTTTCATCGTCTAGTTTTTTCATTTTATTAAAAATAGGTGCTATTAAGGTAGGGTAGATGAGATTTATAATCACTATAATACAAAAGGCAAAAATAAAGGCCGCAATCCACCAAAAAGTTCCAAAAAAATCATAGCAAAAAAGCAAAGCATAAAGGATTAAAAATCCAAATATTAAAGTTAAAATAAGACTTTTCATAGTGTCTTTGATAAAAAGTTTTACAGTCATATTTGAAAAACCATGGGCTTTATCTTTGATAAAACTTTCATAAATACTTAAAGGTAGATTTAAAATACTTGTGATTATTAAAAAAGATAATAAAAATAAAGTATTTTCAAAACGAGTGTTGTTTAAGATAAGCAATTCTTTAAGATATAAAAATCCAAAACCTATCCATGCAATATTGATGATTAAATTATAAAAATTGGAAAATAGTTTAAATTTTTCATTTTCGATGGCAATATCTGCTGCATTTTGATAGTCTTTTTCGCTTAAAATTTGAGCTTGTTTGTCTTTTTCTCTTTCTAAGAAACGAATTTGAGCATAGGAAATCCAAGATAAAAGTGCTGTGTAAAGACATAAAATTGCAATTAAAGTCATTATTTTTCCTTGATTGGTTTTTTGCGAATTCTAGCTTAAAATAATGAAATAAAGTTAATAGTTTAAAATCTAAAATAATATTCTTTTCAACTAAGTTGGTGTATATTTATAAAAAAAGGATTAAAGAATGTTTTTTAAGAAAAAGATTTCACAAAAACAAAAAGAAAAGCCTAAAATTCCAATCAATGATGTGATTTTAGATGACAGACTTTGTAAGTTTAAAAATAAAGTGCAAAAGATAAGCAAAGATGAAGCTTCGGCAAGTCTGCTTGCTAGACAATTAAGCAGACTTATCAGAGCTAATAAATTTTAATTTTGACATTTTTTCTTAGGGCGAAAAACCTTAATAACTTCATCATTTGCTTCTATATAAGCACCTTCTATCAAATCGATACAGTAAGGTATAGCCGGAAAAACAGGCTCTAGGCATTCTTTTATAGCCTTAGGATTTCCTGGTAAATTAATGATAAAAGATTTATTGCGAATTCCTGCACTCTGTCTTGAAAGTATAGCTGTTGGGACATATTTTAAACTTTCTAAGCGCATAAGTTCTCCAAAACCTGGCATCATTTTATCACACATAGCTTCCGTGGCTTCTGGGGTTACATCACGAAGTGCTGGACCTGTACCTCCGCTTGTAACAATCAAATCACATTTTTTTTCATCTGCTAGATAAAGTAATTTTTTAATGATCAAATCATAATCATCAGGGATTAATTCTTTATGATAAATAATATCATTTTTTATATATGAATTTAACACTCTTTCAATTTCAGCAGTGGCTTTATCTTCGTATATGCCACTACTTGCTCTATCGCTTAGGGTTAAAATTCCTATGTTTATTGTATCCATTGTTTCTCCTTAATAAATTTTTATAACCATCCTTTTTTCTTAAAAACAACCAAAGGTAAAATGATAGAAATTACCATTACGCCAAGCACTATGGGATAAGCATAGTGAAGTTCAAGTTCGGGCATGAATTTAAAATTCATACCATAAACAGTTCCTATTAAAGTAGGTGGCATCATGGCAACAGTTGCAACGGTAAAAATTTTAATGATTTTGTTTTGTTCTATGTTGATTTGGCTGGCTAAAATAGTTTGAATATTATCTAAGATATTAAGTTGCGAAACACTAAATTCAACCAAAGAATTTAAGTCTTTTAAAACTATAGTGAGATTTTGTTTTATATCTTTATCGATTTTATCGCTTTTTAGCAAAGAAGTCATAGCACGACGCTTATCAAATAAAGAATCTCTTACGCGCATATTAAGCTCTTGCAAACTTGAAATATCCTTTAGCATTTCATCATAACTATATTCATCTTTTTTTTCTAAAACACTTGTTCTTAAGCGTCTTGCTTCTTTATCTATCCATTCTAGTAAATCCGCATCTTTTTCAACGCGTACTTCAAACATTTTATCAATAATATCAAAACCATCTTCAAAATTCTTCGGACTAGCTAAAATCCTTGCTTGAATTTCTTCAAAAGTGCTAAATTCGTTATATCTTATAGTAAATAAGATATTTTTAGCGGTAGCAAAAGTAACAATTTCTGTGCGAAGCTTGATTAAATTCCTATCTTCTTCATCACTTTTAAGATCTCTTACTAAAAAATGAGCATTGATGGTTATTGTCGCATTATCTTCCCAATATTTTGCGCTAAGCTCTATTTCTTCCCTTTCTTCTTTTGTAGGAAACTCAAGATTAAATTCACTTGATATAAAAGCAATTTCTGCTGCACTTGGATGAAGTAAATCAATCCATAAAATATTTTGCGGTAGTTCTTGGCTATCGAGATTAAAATTGATTCTTTGAACTAAAGCATTTTGAGTTTTGATATAAATATAAAGCATGATCGCTCCTTGTTTATGACTTTAAAATTATAACCTTGTTTGCTTAAAAATTAACTTGTTTCTAAAATGTTTCTAAAACTCATTAAATTTCCAAAATATTTTTTGAAAGGAAAAAAATGAGTAAAAAATTTTTCTTAAGTTTAGGTCTTGTTGCCTTATTGTTTTCAAATTCACAAGCTATTGATGAGAATTTGATTAAAGCTGCGCAAGCAGAAGGTAGGGTAAATTCTTTAGCTATGCCTGATACTTGGGCAAACTGGAAGGATACTTGGGCAGATCTTAAAAATCTTTATGGCATAGAACATAGTGATACAGATATGAGTTCAGCTCAAGAAATTGCTAAATTTAAAGCCGAAAAGAAAAATGCAAGCGGTGATATAGGGGATATAGGGGCTTCTTTTGGAGAGATAGCGGTTAAACAAGGAGTGGCTCAGCCTTTTAAGACAAGTTACTGGGATCAAATTCCAACTTGGGCTAAAGATAAAGATGGAAATTGGCTTTTAGCTTATACAGGAACCATAGCTTTTATAGTCAATAAAGATGTAGTAAAAGATATACCTAAAACTTGGCAAGATTTGCTTAAGGGAAATTATAAAATTACCGTGGGTGATGTAAGTGTAGCAGCTCAAGCTGTGAGTGCAGTTTTGGCAGCTAATTATGCCTTAGGTGGGGATGAAAAAGATTTAAGTCCTGCTTTAGCTTTTTTTAATACTTTAGCTAAACAAGGAAGACTTGTAAATAATGATGTAAGTATAGCCAATCTTGAAAAAGGTGAAGTTGAAGTGGGTTTAGTTTGGGATTTTAATGGTTTAGGCTATAGAGATAAAGTGGGCAAAGATCGTTATGAAGTTTTAATCCCTGCTGATGGTAGTGTTATTTCGGGTTATACAACTATTATCAATAAATACGCAAAACATCCAAATGCGGCTAAATTAGCTCGTGAGTTTATACTTTCTGATAAAGGACAAATCAATCTAGCAAAAGGTTATGCAAGGCCAATAAGAATTGATCATATTACCTTGCCAGATGATATAAAAGCCAAACTTTTACCAAGTGAGCAATACAAAAATGCAAGAGCAATCAAAGATCAAAAAGCTTGGGAAAAAAGCGCTAAAGAATTACCACAACTTTGGCAAGAAAAAGTTATAGTGGATATGAAATAAAGGAGATTGGATGAAAAAGGTTATTTTAACAAGTGCTATGCTTTGCAGTGTTTTATTTGGAGTTCAAGAGTATGAGGCCAATTTAGCAGGGCATATTATCATAGATTCTAAAAGTACAGTAAAACCTCCTAAGGATGCTCCTGATTTTTTTAAAACTTATGGGAAATTTGCAAATATCACTAGAGAAGAAAAAATTGGAACTTTTAAATCTAAGGGAAACAGGGAAACAGATTTTTATTTACCTTTTAAAAATCAACCTATACAAGGACATAGTGGGATAAAATATATTCCAAAAAAAGATGTTTTTTGGGTAATTAGCGATAATGGCTTGGGTAAAAAGTATAATTCTTATGATTCTATGCTTTATGCTCACGAGTTTAAATTTGATTTTAAAAACTCAAAATACGAACTTTTAAAAACAGTTTTTTTTAAAGATAGTGATAAAAAATACCCCTATCCTATAACCACCGAAACAACTAAAGAAAGGTATTTAAGTGGGGCTGATTTTGATACTGAGAGTATACAGGTTATCAATGATGAATTTTATATAGGTGATGAATTTGGTCCTTATTTGCTTCATTTTGATAAGAATGGGAATTTGAAAGAAGTTTTTGATGTGTATGTGGAGGGTAAAAAACTTATTTCTCCTGATAATCCAAGTTTAAAATTTAGCGATAAGCCTGATGGAGAAAATGAGAAATTTAATATCAAGCGTTCTAAAGGCTTTGAAGCTATGGCAAGCTCTAAAGATGGTTCTAAACTTTATTTGCTTTTAGAAGGAAGCATTTATAATAACAACGCTTATGAGAATGAAAAAGGTAAAGAATATCTAAGAATCATAGAATTTGATGTAAAAAATAAAAAATTCACCGGAAAAACTTATAAATATTTCTTAGAAGATAAAAGCCATTCCATAGGTGATTTTAATATGATAGATGATAAATACGGCATCATCATAGAAAGAGATCAAAAAGAAGGCACTAAAGATAAGGCTTGCAAAGAAGGTGAAGATACTAAGCATTGTTTTAATAATGTAGCTCAATTTAAAAGAATTTATAAGGTTAAATTAGATGATAAAACTCATGAAGCTCAAAAAATTTCTTATATAGATCTTTTAAATATTAAGGATAGAAATAAAATTTCTAAAAAGCCTTTGGTAAATGATAAATTTGTTTTTCCTTTTGAAACCATAGAAGGTGTGGATATAGTAGATGACTCTCATATAGTTGTAGAAAATGACAATAACTTTCCTTATTCTTCAAGTAGAGAACCTAATAAGACTGATGATAATGAGTTTATTTTGCTTGAAGTAAAAGATTTTTTAAAGAGTAAATGATGTCCAAAGTTATTTTAGTTGTGCTTGATGGCTTAAATTGTAAAAGCACTAGTATAAATATGGGATATTTGAATGCACTTTGCAAAGAGAATTTAGGCAAATTTTATTCTTTAGAATGCGAACTTCCTAGTATGTCTCGTCCCTTTATACGAGTGCTTATTAACAGGCGTAAAGCCTGTTTTAAGTGGGATAATTAATAATAAATCGAGTTTTTCAAAACAAACAAGCATTTTTGATCTTTGCAAAGAACAAGGCTTAAAAGCTGGAGGCGCAGCTTATCATTGGGTTTTTGAGCTTTATAATAAAAAAGAATTTATTCCTTCTTTACATCGCCATATAGAAGATGAAAATTTAACTTTACCTTATGGACATTTTTATTATGAAGATGATTATTTAGATTCTCATTTATTTGCAGATGGGGAGCATTTAAGAAACAAATATAATCTAGATTTTACTCTTATACACTCTATGAATATAGATGATGCAGGACATAAATTTGGCTCACACTCTATCGAGTATGCTAATAAAACCAAAAAAGTTGATGTTTTGATTTCTGAGTATTTGCCTACTTGGTTAGAACAAGGTATTAATGTAATCATCACAAGCGATCATGGTATGACAGAGGGTAAAAGTCATGGAGGCTTAAGCGAAGATGAAATTTTAGTGCCTTTTTTCACTTTTGGTAGTGCTTTTTCGTATGAAAATGCTAAGATAAAACAGGATGAAATTTGTGGCAGTGTCTGTGAAATTTTAGGACTTAAACACGATAAGAGATATAATGATGAAATTTTAAAGGCCAGAAAATGAAAGAAAAATTTCTAGCCTTTTTAAGTATTTTACCTTTTTTTATAGTTTTTACTTTTTTTATGATAGCACCTTTGATTTGGATTGTTTTTAATGCTTTTTATGTAGAAGAGGATGAAATTTATTCTTTAGCCAATTTTATACATATTTTTGAGTCCAAATTCTATCTACAAAGCATTATAAATTCTTTACAAATCAGTTTTATTTCTAGTATTTTTGGACTTTTAATAGGGCTTTTGGCGAGCTATTCTTTATTTATTTTAGCTCCATCAAAAATATGTAATTTTCTCTTTTCTTTAAATACTATGATAAGTAATTTTTCAGGAGTTCCTTTAGCTTTTGCTTTCATTATAGTTCTTGGAAGCAATGGTGTAGTTAATGTGTTTTTGAAGAATTTAGGTATAGAGCCTTTTGTTAGTGTTTATGCTAATTTCGGGGTAAATATTGTTTATGTGTATTTTCAAATTCCTTTGGCAATCTTGCTTTTGCTTCCAGCTTTTAAAAGTCTTGAAAATTCACATTTAAATGCTTGTAAAATGTTAGGTGGAGGCAATTTTTTATATTGGTTAAAAATAGCTTTGCCTTTGCTCGCTCCTGCTTTGTTTGGTGTTTTTGTGATTTTATTTGCCAATGCTTTTGGAGCTTATGCGACTATTTATGCTTTAAGTTCGGGAAATTTTAATGTCGCCCCTGTAAGAATCGCTGCTTTAATCGCAGGCGATATCAATCTTGATCCTTATATGGCTAGTGCTTTAAGCATCATTATAACTATTATCATGCTTGCTATTACCTTTATAGCCAATTTTCTTTCTAAAAAATATAATTTTAAGGTGCTTTAAATGAATGAAAATTTGAGTTTAAAAGCTAAAATTTATCATTATGCAGTTTTGTTTTTGGTTTTTTTATTTTTAGCTTTGCCTTTAATGGCTACTTTTTTATATTCTATTTCCACTTCTTGGGGTGTAAGTGTTTTGCCTGATGATCTTACGCTTAAATGGTATCAAGAACTTTTTCATGATGAAAGATTTTTACTTGCTCTTTGGCATTCTTTGCTTGTTTGTGTGGGCAGTATTTTACTTTCTGTGATTCTTGTTTCCCCTTTGGTTTTTGTGCTAAATTATTATTTTTTAAAATTAAAAGCCTTTGTAAATATACTTATTATCATGCCTTTTGCTGTACCTCCTATAGTTAGCTGTGTAGGGCTTTTGCAACTTTATGCTGACAATATGGGAGGCACAGCTTGGATACTCATTTTTACTTATTTTACTATAGCTTTGCCTTTTATATATAGGGCTTTAGATAATGCTATGTCTAATGTCAATTTAAATGAACTCATCGCATCTAATGCTATGCTTGGAGGTTCTTTAATGGGAGCGATTTTTAAGCTTGTCTTGCCTAATTTAAGAAATGGAATTTTGGTGGCAGTTTTTTTAAGTTTTTCTTTTTTAATAGGCGAATTTTTATACGCAAATATTCTTGTAGGAAGTGCTTATGAGACTTTGCAAGTTTATCTTTATAATATCAAAAATCAAAGTGGGCATTATTCTAGTGCTTTGGTAATAGTTTATTTTGTGTTAATTTTTATAACAACTTTTATAGCTAGTTTGATTAAGGAGTAAAAAATGGCTTATTTAAAGATTAAAAATTTTAAAAAAGCTTATGGGGATAAAATTATTTTTGAAGATATTAATTTTAGTGCTAAAAAGGGTGAGTTTATAACCCTTTTGGGCCCAAGTGGCTGTGGAAAATCCACTCTTTTAAGGTGTATAGCAGGGCTTAGCCAAATTAATGGAGGAAAAATTTCTTTAAATGATAAAGATCTTACCAAATTAAGTCCTCAAAAAAGAAATATAGGTATGGTTTTTCAAAATTACGCTCTTTTTCCAAATCTTAACGTTTTTGAAAATGTAGCTTTTGGTTTAAAGATCAAAAAAATGGATAAAAAGGACATAGAAAAAAGAGTGAAAAAAATGTTAAAACTCGTCGAGCTTGAAGAATACGCTAAAACTTATCCACATAAGCTTTCAGGCGGACAAATGCAAAGAGTGGCTTTAGCAAGATCTTTGGTGACTAAACCTGATTTACTTTTACTTGATGAGCCTTTATCGGCACTTGATGCTAAAATTCGTAAGCATTTAAGGGTGCAAATTAAAGAAATTCAAAAAGAACTTGAACTCACCACTATTTTTGTAACGCACGATCAAGAAGAAGCTTTAGAGTTATCCGATAGGATTATTTTAATGAATGAGGGTAAAATCATACAAAATTCCAACGCAAACAATCTTTATCTTTTGCCAGAATCTCATTTTGTGGCTAGCTTTATAGGAAATTACAATATTTTAAGCCCTAAAGAGCTTGATAGCTTGGGTTTAAAACACGATTTTAAAAAAGATATAGCCTTGCGTCCTGAAACCATAGAAATTTCTAACGAAGGCTTAGAGGCTAAGATCAAAGAAAAATCATTGCTAGGTAATATCATACGCTATAGGGTTAGAGTGCAAGAAATTGAATTTAAGGTAGATACTTTAAATTTTAGCACTCATAGTACTTATGAAGCAGGTGATAAAATCGCTTTAAAATTCAATCTTTCTTTAGCAAAAGAGTTAAAATGAAGCTTGTTTTATTTGATTTAGATGATACTTTAATACAAGGCGATAGTGCTAAACTTTGGCTTAAATTTTGTGTTGAAAAAGGTTTTTTACCTCAAGAATATTTAGAAAAAATCGTTTTTTATCAAAAACAATATCAAGAAAAAAAGCTTGATATGGATGAATTTATGACTTTTTTTCTTCAAAGTGTTAAGGGTAAAAATGAAGATAGAATTTCATCTTTAGTAGATGAATTTATAAAAATTTATATAAAACCTTATGAAAAAGCTAAAGAACTTATAATCAAATATCAAGATCAAAGGTGTATTATAATTTCAGCTACGGCTGAATTTTTAGTTAGAAAAATCGCCTCTTTTTTGGGAGTGAGAGAAAGCATAGCCATAAAATGCGAGCGTGTGGGTGATAAATTTAGTGGAAAAGCTTATGGGATTTATAGCTTTAAGGAAGGCAAGGTTTTAAGACTTAAGGAATATTTGGGTAAAGATTATGAAAAATGGATGAAAGATTCTTATTTTTTTAGTGATTCTATCAATGATTTACCTTTACTAGAGTCTGTTAGCAAAGCCTTTGTATGTAATGGCGATGAAAAAATTTTAAAAATTGCAAAAGAGAGAAAATATGAAATTTTAACTTTTTAAGCTATAAGCGTGAAAATTCACGCTTATTCTAATTCATATTTTTTAATTAAAGTATCATAAAATCCATCAGTTTTTGCTTCATCTATGCCTTTGTTAAATATTTCAATAATATCTTTTTGTTTATTTTTATCAAAAGCAAAACTAAAGCCTTCTCCTCCATCTGTTTCTTGGTAGAAACTTACCAATTCTGGATTTTCAGCTAAAAAACCTTTAGCAGTATCTTGATCAGCTACAATAGCATCAATTTTGTTGTTTTTTAGTGCTAAAACAGCTATGTTTAAATCTTTATTGCTTTGTACTTGTGCATTTTTGATAGCTTTTGCAGTATTTTCTTGTAAAGTTCCTAATTGAACTCCTATTTTTTTACCTTCTAAATCATTTTTTGTTTGAAGAGAGTCGTTGTTTTTTAGCTTAAGATAAAGATTTTTACTCATATAGTAAGGTTTGGTAAAATCAACACTTTGTCTTCTTTCATCAGTTGCGCTCATAGCTGAGGCAATCATATCGATTTTGCCAGCTTTTAAGGCAGGAATCAATCCATCGAAATTGGTTTCAACCCAAACAATTTTAATACCATTTTTTTTGGCAATCTCTTCAACCAAATCAGTATCAAAACCTGTAAGTTTTGAGTTTTCTTTATAATTAAAAGGTTTATAATTTGGAGCAGTTCCAACCTTTAATTCTACACTTGCATTTGATTCTTTATTTTTAGAATCACTACAAGCACCTAAAAATAAACCAACTAAAGCAACTAGAGCAATGCTTAATATTTTTTTCATTTTTTTCCTTTGATATAAAATGTTTTAAAATTATACTTATTTTAAATTTATATTTAATTAAGTCTGGATCAATTTTTAGAAAAGTTATATTAATGTTGTGCTTTTAGATGATATTTAAATAATTATAAAAGTATTTTTTTAATATTTAAAATAAAATTTTATTTAAGAATATATTAATATAAAATTTGTTAAATTTTCATTAAATTTAAATATTGAAAAATAAAATATCAAATTAATATTTTATAATCAACTCAGGACATACGGGATAGTGTTGCAAATAATCAATTTGCGATAAATCAAAAGGTTTTATTTTAGTGAGAAATGAGATGAAAAAATATTTTAATATTTTTAAAATTTTTACAAATAAGACAAATGCAAAATTTGGCTTGGGCGTTTGTAGTGTGGTTTTATCTTCTTCGGTTTGTTTTGCGGCGGTTCAGGCTACAAGCAAGGATGGAAAAATTTTTTATATTTCTGAACATTCTTTTAAGGATAATCAAGTTTATGATCCTCAAGCAGAAATTTTTAAAAAAATTAATGGAAAAAATTTCTATGCTTCTAAGTCAAAATACCCTATATCAAATTTAACTATGATTCATAATAACCCTAAATCTGGAAATAAAAATTTATCCAAGCTTGAAATTTTAACTCCGGATACTTCAAAAGAAGAGATCATAACAGCTTTTAGCACTTTAGGAACCGTATCTTCAGATACTCAAGCCGTTCCTAGTTCTTTTATACCTTTTATTGTAATAGCTTATGCTCAAAATACAAATGCAACAAATAATAAACTTATATTAGAAAATGGAGAATTATCTTCTGTGTATTTTTGCAAACCAAGCATAGGGGATTGTGGAGTACCTAATAATTCTCAAAAAGGCGATCGTTTTAAGTATTTAATTACTGCGGCGTTTACTGACAGGCGGGCGGGGGGGGGGGGAATTTAACAATCAAACCATTTTAAAAGAAAACTCCTATATTAATAATGGGTGTAGAAAATATCTACACCTTGCCCTTAAATGGAGCTCCTTATATTTCAGGATCTGTAGCTTTTGATGGTGAAGCTAAAGACAATAAATTAATCTTAGAGTCAAATACAAAAATTGACCTTCATAATTCCCAGTATTTTTCAGATGAAGAAGGTAAGGATATTTATGATGAAAGAATTACTCGTTTAATGGGAGCTTTTGGCATAAATTCTAATTTACAAAACAATAAAGTTCTTATCGATTCAGCCAATATCGTCCTTCATGGGCCAGATGGTGAGTATACAGCTCGTTCGACCTTTGAAATTTTAGGTGCTTTAGCTGATGTAAATAATCTTAAAAAATACAATGTAAGTAAAAATTCCGTAATAATTAAAAATTTAAATTTAGATTTAATGGTAAATTCGCAAAATAAAATAACTTTTTATGATGCTGTTTTATTTGGAGAAATTTATGGCGGAAGAACATTACAGGGTAATGCAGAGAAAAATTCTATAGAAGTTTATCATTTTAACTCATTAGATCATCTTGATAAAAACATTAAAACACATGCATCGTTAAACCTCTATGGTGGGTATTCTAACGATGGTGAAGCTAATGGAAATAAAATTGTATTTCGTCTTAAAAAACCTTTAAAAATCAGTGATAATTTTTATGGAAAAAATTATTACAATCTTTACGGAGGTTTTGCTACGGAGGGTGCGAATTTTAATATTATTGATATACAAAATGATTTAACCTATGAAAAAGTTCCACAAAATTATTCTGATAAATTTACTGTATATGCAGCTAGAACTTTAAGTGGAAAAGCAAATAATAATACCTTAAGTATAAAAGATTCTGTTATTTCATTGCCTTTATATGCTTTTATTACAAGTGAAACTACGCTAGATGGTATAGACTATATCGCTGATGAATCAAACAATAATGAAGTAAATTTTGAAAATATTAAATCATCTAAAAATTTAAGTTTGATGATCAATACTAAAAATGTTTCAAATAATAAAATAAATTATAATCTCATTCAGAGTTTAACCGAAGCGAGTTCTTTAGGAAAGGGCTCAAAAATTATTTTAAAAGCAACTCAAAATGCAAACAACAATCTTATAAAGCTTAAAGATTGTTCTTCGGCTGCCGTGGAAAGTTCGTGCATCATAAAAGCAGACAAAGAAAGTGCTTTTAATAAAATCATCATCAACAACACAGTTTTTAGTACTGCCTCAGATAAAAGACAAGGTTATGTGGGGTTGATAGCTGGAGTGTCTGCAAATTCTCATGATAATATCATGGAGCTTGTTAATTTAAATATAGATGAGTATAAAAATCAAGATGCTATATTTTTAGCTCCATCTGGAACTTCGGATATTTCAAATTTTAAATCTTATAACAATACTTTATATTTAGGTGGAGAGTTAAATTTCTTTAAAGATGTAAATATCGATTTGCTTTCTGGTTCTGTTTTTCATGAAGTAAATAAAAAAGGCAAAATAATCACTCAAATTCTACCGCATCAAGAAGATTTTTCTAAAAATAATCGTTTGATTATAGATACTCAAGATGTCAAATCAGAAGTGGTAAATAACTTTGAAAATTTTACTTTTATTTTACCAAATAAAATAAAAAATCCTATCTTGACTATAGAAAAACTTATAAATCTTCCTTCAAATGGAAGTATGGAAATTCTTACTAAAAATAAACCAACAAAAGGAAAATATATTCTCATACAAAGTGATGTTGGAATTTATGATGGTGACAATAGATTGTTAAATCAACAAGAATTAGAAAATTTGTTAGAAAAAATGAAAAATAATAAAAATAAATTTAATTACAACAAGATAGAAAAGTTGGCTAAAAGTACATTGAAAAATGTAAATTTTAGCTTTGAAGTTTCAGATGATGCAAAAATAATTTATATCAACATACTTTAAAGGAGAGTAACATGAAAAAGATGAGTAAACATATAGTTTTATCATTTGCGGTGAGTTCTTTGCTCTTTTCTCAAGCTTATGCTTTGCCACAAGGAGGTAAATTCACTCATGGTTCAACAGGAAGTATAAGTTCAAGCAATGGCACGATGAATGTCATAGGAAACAATAAAAACTCTGTTATTCAATGGGGTGGTGGTTTTAATATAGGACAAAATGAAACTGTAAAATTTAACGGAAATCAATAAAACTACCTAAACATTGCTTATCAAAAAGATGCTTCTAAGATAGATGGAAAACTAGATGGCGGCACCAATAACATCTTTTTAGTTAATCCCATGGGAGTTTTGATTGGCAAAACAGGAACTATCACTGCGGGAAAATTTGTAGCTAGCACAACACCTTTAAAAGATTCAGATGTCCAAAATTTTATTTCTCAAGGGATGAATTTTTCTCCAGTATTTGATGTAAGCAAGCAAGGAAATATTATAAATCTTGGAAAGATCAATGCAGATAATATTGTTTTAATAGGAAATAAGGTTGAAATCAATAAAGGAAAAATTACTTTGGATGTATTAAAACTTGAAGGTAACAAAGTTTATGTTGATGCTGGAGTGGTAAAAGATACAAAAAATATCGTAGCCAAAGCAGAGCAAGAAGCTATCATTCAACAAAGCATAACAAGTTTTGAAGAAAATGGAGCTTTATTGGGTAATTCTAGTAGTAAATTTAGTTTTGATGATAGTAGTAAAGTTAAAAACTGGACTAAATATGGAAGTATTGCGGATCCAACAGAATGGAATAAATTTGCTGATTTTTGGAATGTAAATAAAGAAAAATTTAGAACAGCTTTTGATCATTTTCGTTTGATTGATGATATTGATTTTAGTGGCGTGAAAACATACATAGTAGGTGATAATACAAGCAATGCTTTTGCTAAATCTTTCGATGGTTCTGGTTATGCTTTAAAAAATGTTAATATTAATTCATCAAATCAATATGTAGGAATTTTTGGAGTTGTTCAAAATAGCTATATAAGAAACCTTAATATTCAAGGATTGAAAATTGCTTCAACTGGTTATGATGCTTATGTTGGAGGTATAGTAGGGCAAAATATTGCAAACAGTTATACGGGTTTTGAAAATGTGACTGTTAATGATCTCGTTATTAATACAGCTGTAAATACTAAAGTTGGCGGAATAATAGGCTGGGGAAATGGTAGTGGAGGGAATAACACTATCAATTTTACAAATGTTGTTATTAATAATATAAGTATAGTAACAAAAGAAGGTTCTTATGTGGGTGGCATAGGCAGACAAATTGATGGTGGTAATTTTAATAATGTTGTGGTTAATGACATAGAAAAACTTATAACTTCTGGGAATGATAGTAAAACAGGAGGATTTACTGGAAAAGTTGGAAATTTAAAGATTAATAATGCTTACTTATTTTATAAAAATGGAGCAATTTTGAGTGCTGGAAATTATAAAACACAAGCTGGAAAAGTTATTGGTGATCCTGGAATTAGTGTAAATAATAATTTTAGTAATATTTATGTTTATCATAATTTAGAAAATGGTTACATTGATGAAGGACAGAATTTTTTTTAAGTCTGTGCAATATAATAGTGAAGTAACAGGAAAAAAAAGATTTTGATAGTGCTGTAAGAAAGAAATTTAACGATATAAAATATCTTGATAATAATTCTTATGCTTTTGCTGATTCTTTTACCAAGGTAACAGATGCTGTGAAATTATCCAAAGACGACTTTGACCCTAAATTGCTTCAAAGAATTTTAGATGATTTGATGAATGGAAAATACACTTATGGTTTTGATACCAAAACTTGGATTTACGTAGATAGCAAGGGTGTGGCAGGGGAAAATGAAGCCAGTGAGATCACTCAAAGTTTAAATTTCTTAAATACATTTAAAGATACTGGAGTAGAACAAGAATTTTTAAAGTTATGGCAAGGTTCGCAAGAACAAAGTTATAAAAATTATACCAATCTTTATGAAAAATGGACGCAAAAGAAAACTGCTATGGATAAAATCAAAACCGGCAAAGGTTGTTTCGCTAGTTTTAAAGAAGAATTACAAAAATACCAAGAAGCCTTAGCTCAACTTGACAAAGAAAATAAAAACTATGAAAAAATCAAAGAATCAGGCTTAGTTAGCGATGAAACGCTTAGAGTTATGTATGCAAAACTTTTAGAACAAAAAGAAGCTCTTGAAAAGCAGTTTGCGGATCTTAGTGGAAATGAAGGATTTCACTATAAGCTTGAAAATGAGATTCTAAATTCTCAAGGTTTTGCTATAAATGGAAGCGATGTAGATGGTAAAGTGTACACTGGAAAATATAATTTTGAAGGAAAATTAGCCTCATTGCCAGAAAAATCAAATATATCTATCTATGAGCCAGATAAACAAAAAAAGAGGGAGGGGGTGAAGATCCAGACAAACCTTCTGTATTGCCGCCTGAAATTCCTGAAAAGGTTGTAGAAGCTCCTATAAAAATTCAAACTAAAGTAGACACAAAAAAAGAAGATGATGATCAAGTGGACATAGGAAAAGCAGATGCTAGAAGTAGTGGTTTGCGTTGTATTGTAAGTGATAATTTTAAGACAATGAACATTTGTGTAAATGTAAAATAGGAAATAAAAATGAGAAATTTAATCTTATTGCAAGTATTTTCACATGCTGAAGAGCTAAATAATAATAAAATAAGAGAGCTTATAGAAAGCTCTTCTGAAGCAAATGGACCACAAAATAAAAATTAAAAAATACATTAAAAAATCAAAAAAGCCCTGTAAATTTTAAAGAGCAAAATACTACAAATATTGCAAATTTACAAACTGATCAAAATGAAGCTAAGGTTTTTGTAAGAGAGTATGTTTTGCATATCGATAATAAAGATTTGACATTTAAAAAATTAAGAATTAGCGAAAAATAAATTCAAGATGCAATAGCTGAATATCGCAACCAAGAATTAAGCTTACAAAATTTAAAAGATATAACAAACATTATAGCTTATTATTGTCAATTAAGTAGTCATCCTTCGGCAACTGCTTATATACCACCGCAAGATTTAAGTTCTAACAAAGTGCAAATTAACATAGCTTTTGGAACTTTTAGGAAAAGTAATCATTAAAAACAACTCAGGTGTCAGAGATTATGCTTTAGAGAGTAAATTGAACAAAAATCTTAAAGGGAAAGTTATCACAACTAAAAATGTGGAAAATGAAATTTATAAAATCAATGAAATATACGGAATCCAAACCAATGCTAATTTACAATCAGGTGATGGTTGTGGAGAAAGTGATGTTATTATAGAAGTAAAGAAAGGTGAGATAGTGCAACTTTAACTTTATATTCTAACAACTATGGGACTAAAGAAACAGGTCGTTTTAGAGCAGGAATGAGTCAAAGTTTAAACAATATAGCAAGATAAGGGGATAACTTAAATTTTTATCTTCAAGATAGTGATAAAAATCAAACAGATTATGGGATTAATTATAGTACTTTTATAGGGAATTTAAAAATTACTCCATTTGCAACTCAAGGACATTATATTCCTGGCAGAATTTATAGAAATCTTAGTTTTTATAGGGACTCTATGAATGTTGGAGTAAATTTTTCTTATCCTGTGTTTTTATATACTGAGTATTCTTTATATCTTGTTTCGGGTTTTGCTCATAAAAAGATTAAAGATTATTATCTTGATGGTTTAGTAAGCAATGAAAAAGCGAGAAATAGTGTAAATTTGGGCATAGAAAGAACTTATAGAGGTTTGGAGAATAATGTCCTAAGTTATACTTTAAATTTTATATATGGTAATGTTGAAAATGATGGTGATTTTTCTGGATTTAATGGAGTAAATTTAGGAAATTTTGGAAAAATGAATTTAAATTTAAGCAACAAATATCAATTCTAAGAACGCTTAACTCACATTTTTCAACTCAATTATCAAAAAGTTATCAGCGATACTGTTTTAGATAGTAGTGAATCCGTATCTTTAGGTAGACCTTGTGGTGTATGTGTTTGTTTGGAAGGTGAGGGAAGTGCGGATAATGTTGTTTCTGGCACCTTGGGAATAAGATTTCAAACACCTTTAGAAGGGCTTTACTCGACTCCTTTTTATGATATAGGGTATTCTTGGTATGAAAATAAAAAATATCAAAGTGAAAATCATTATCTTATGGATGCAATGGGTATACAAATACTCTATACAAGAAGTGCTAATTTTTATGTAAAAATGGATGCTGCAAGAGCTGTTTATCGGCTTAAACACGATGGAGAACATCGAGCAAGAGTTTATGCAAGCCTAGGAAAATACTTTTAACTTTGGGGTGATTGGAAATTCCCCGCCCCCATTTT